>CAVCVB010000032.1:0-1915 GCA_963605395.1 Firmicutes bacterium CAG:194 | reverse complement strand
ACGATCAGCGCAGAGGCGGGGGGCCTGAAAGGCAACGTGTCCCTGGACCTGGCGAGCATCCTCACCGGGGACCTCGCACCGAAGCTGGGCGAGGCGAAGATCGGCGAGACTGTGTACACCAAGCTGAAAGACGCGTTGAATGCGGCGAAGAATAACGCCACAAATGACACGATCGAGATCGTGAGCTCGTCCGTGGAGGCTGTGACCGGCGCGGACCTGGAGAGCGGCGATGTCCTGAAGGACCACGACGGGAACTCGTACAAGGCAATCTCTGATTCGGTGATCAGCGTCAGCGAGAATGGATCGGTCACGCTCACTTCGGGCGGGCTGCATGTTCAGGGCGAAGATGCGCCCCTGACCGTGATCACCGACGGTTATACTGTGACCGGCTCGGATTTCTCAGTCTCGATAAATGAAGGGGAGTCAACGCTGACCGTGAAAACGCATACGGAAGCCCAGATCGACGGGGCCACTTTCGGACCCGGGACCTACACCCTGAGCAAGAGCAGTGACAAAACGGATGCGACCCTCTCCGGAGGCGCGTCGGTCAGCGGGTCCGACGGGGTCGAGATCGTCGGAGCCTCCGGAGAGAATGCGACGGAGGTCGAGATCGACACCGATGGAAAGCTCACTCTGGTCGGAGGCAAGGGCAGTGTCACGGGCGAGGAGACCGTCAGCGTGCGGACGACGAGCGGAACGATTGTCGAGGTCACTGTTCCCGAGGGCACGACGGCAATAATAGATGCCGACGCAGGGACCGCTACGGTCGACAATGACTGCTCCGTCACGGCAGGTGGCATCACCTACAAATCAGGGAATGAAGGAGGCAGCAGCTTCTCCATCACGGAGTGCAAGCTCACCAACGACGGAGATTCGGCCACGATATCGGGAGGCGCCACCACCGATGCGAGCGTCAAGCTCGAATACGCGACCGCACAGACAATAACGATCCCGGGCGCCAACCTGGGCGACGCGGTCATAACCAAGGGCAGCTCCTCATCCACCGTGAATCTCGGCAAGACTGGAGACAGCTTCACGGTTGGTGAGAAGGATTATGAGGCAGGCTCCGACGGATCGAGCTTCACAGTAGGCAGTGACGGGGGTGTGACGATCGTGTCCGGCTCCGTGCTCATCGGGGACGGGGCGTCCGTGACCGGCGCCAGCGGGATGACCATCGAGAATCCTTCGGACACCCACAATGACAAAATCGAAGTGAAGGCCGGCGAGAACAATGACATAGTGACCGTGCCCGCATCGGGCAAGGTCACCATCGGAGACACGACCTATGAGAACGCTTCGCAAAGCGGATCGGCAGTCATCGAGGCCACGTCGAGCGGGAACACGCTCATAGAGGGCGAGATCAAGCTGGTCAAGGACAGGGGAATAAAAGTCAACGGTGTCTCTCTCAATAGAACAAATGAAACCGGGGACATAACGGTGAAGGTCGTCAGCGGCGGATCCGGAAGCATGGTGGTCCCGGAAGGCGGAGCAGTGAAGTTCGATATTACGACTATCACCTCGACTTCTGGACAGGCGACTATCAATATAGGCACTAACGGGGAGCTTATCGTGACTGTGCCTGAATCGGGTAAGGTCAAGATCGGAGATGTTGAATATCCGGAATCGGACAATAGCGGGGCGGTGTTGACGGTCAATCCTAAAACAGGCAATGTCACTGGAAGCAAGGGTAGTGTAGATATCAGTGAAAAACTGAAAGATGAGAGCTTCACCATGAAGTTAGTGGCCGATCAGATTGTTACCGCAGGAAAATACACATACACAGTCACTGAAAGTGATGCAACGATCAAAAGCCGCGGTGTCGATTCCAATCCGGCCGTGGTCCTCGAAAACGGCAAGACTGTCCAGATAGGCTTGTCTTCGGACAAGACCGTCAGCACGACCTATACGGCTACAG
>CAVCVB010000031.1:0-16577 GCA_963605395.1 Firmicutes bacterium CAG:194 | reverse complement strand
ACTTTCAGGTTCGTCCATTGCGCGGACCTCCATCTGGGCAGCAGGTTCAGGGGAGTATCGTCCAGGGACCCTGCCGCCGCCGAGCGGATGACGGAATCCGTCTTCGGCTCCTTCTCCCGCATCGTCGACATGGCGCTGTCGGAGAAGGCGGACTTCATGGTCGTCTCCGGAGACGCCTTCGACGAGGACACCATAACGCCGTCCGTCAGGATCCGCTTCGCAGAGGAGCTCAGGAGGCTGGGCATCCCCTGCTTCATCGCCCGCGGCAACCACGACCCCAGGACATCATGGGAGTCGTCCATCCCGTACCCCCCGAACGTCACAGAGTTCGGCACCGAGCCCGAGTCGCATCCCGTCGACGGAGTCGACGGGGTCGAGGTCATCGGGGCTAGCTTCAGGGAATGGCACGAGGAGAGGAACCTCCCCTCGATGATGAAAGGGGACCCTTCGAAGTTCACCGTGGCCTGCGTCCACTGCGACGTGGACTCCCCCGGCGCGGATTACGCCTATTCCCCCTGCAGCCTGTCCGACCTCCGCGGACGCGGAGTGGACTACTGGGCGCTGGGCCACATCCACAAGAGGGCTGTGCTGTCCGAGAGCCCCTATGCCGTCTACCCGGGGAACATCCAGGGCAGGAAGATCACCGAGGCCGGCGAGAAGGGAGCTTACCTCGTGACGGTCACCAACGGGGTGGTCTCGGACCTGAGGTTCGTGCCCACGCAGGGGTTCGTCTGGAAGATCGTCGAGGCGGACATCACGGGCAGGGACTACAGCCAGCTGGTGGAATGCCTTCGGAAGGAGATCGGGAAGGACGACATCGTCAGGTTCAGGTTCACGGGCTCCGGCCCGCTGGACTCCATGCTCAGGCTGAAGGCCGACGACGTGGAGAGGAACCTGGGCACGCAGCTGGGCTGCGGCACCTGCGGGATGATCGTGGAGACCTCTCCGGAGATAGACATCGACGCCAGGTCCGAAGGCCCGGACATCACCGGAAGCGTGATCCGCAGCGGAAGGAAGCTCGCGGCATCCGGAAGGGAGGAGATCCTGAAGCGCCTGTTCGATAACCCTGTCGCCAAGGCGCACAGGGACTACTATGAATCATTGTCCGACGAGGAGCTCCAAGCCCTCGCGGAAGCGGCCATGTGCATGATGGTCGCTGAGCTGGAGGGGTCATCATGAGGATAAGGAAGGCCAGGATAGGCTCCTTCGGCGCCCTGAAGGGCCGCGACATGGAGTTCTCCGATGGCATGACCGTCATCCACGGGCCCAACGAGAGCGGGAAGACCACCACCATGGAGTTCATCCGCTGCTGCATCGTCCCCACCAAGAACAGGGGGAAGAACGTGTACCCGGTCAGGAGCAAGTCCGACTCCGGGTCGCTGGAGTACGAGGAGGACGGAGAGCCGAAGGAGGTGCTCTACAACGACAAGAAGCTGTCCGGAGACGTCTATCCCATGCCGAACGGCACCGGGGACCCGGAGCTCTACCGTTCCGTGTTCGCGATGAACGCCGGCGACCTGGACGACGACGGCTCCGTCTCCAAGCTGAAGAGCAGGTTCCTCACCGTCCCCGGAGGGGAGAAGGTCCCCAAAGCGATGGAGTCCTGCGAGAAGAGATGGGACTCGGTCCTCGGGAAGGCATTGAGGTCCAAGAGCAGCGTGAGGGAACTGGATGCCGAGATTGAATCGATCGGCAAGGACATCGCGGCTGCAAAGGCCACCGTAGACCGCTACGGGGAGCTCAGCTCCAGGCTGGAATCGTTGAACGCGGAAACCGCCCGCATAAGGTCCGAGTTCGAGGAATCATCTGATGACAGGAAGAAGAGGACAACCTTCGAATCTATGGCCGAGAACTACAGGAAGCTCTCAGATCTCGAGGCCAACCTGACGGCTCTCGGCACGTTCAGGAAGGTCACCGAGGAGGACAAGCAGAATCTGGAATCCCTGAAGAGGGAAGAGGCCTCCAAGAAGGACGCCCTGGACAGGGCCACGGAGAAGTACGACGACTGCGAGAAGGGCTTGATGGGCGCTGACCTCAGAGCTGTTGATAGATGCCACAGGAGGATCGACGGCGTCCTGAAGGACGAGGGCGTCTACAGGGACAGGCTGCGCAGCCTGTCGCAGCCCAGGGCCCCGGCCGAGCCCCAGAAGCAGACCGTCAAGAAAGAGGTCAGGAAGACCAACCCGCTGGTGTTCCTGGGGCTGATAGTCATCGTCGCGGGCATAGCCGCCGCGCTGGTGAATCCGATCCTCTCTGTGATCGCAGTTGCCGGAGCCGCGTTGGCAGTCGTCGGGTTCATGAAGCCCAAGGTCGAGTTCACCTACGAGGAGGTCGAGCAGACGGCCTCATTCACACCCATATTGGACAATGAAAGGCAATATGTGGAGCATTACGAGTCCGAAGTGTCGGGCCTGATGAGGGACCTCGGCCTGATGAGCAGGGGAGTCGACGCCGACCTGGGGCTCCTGAGGGAGATCTCCAAGCGCGCGGATGACCTGACAGACCTGGAGAACGAGGAATCCTCATCCAGGCTGGCGTATTCCGAGGCCCAGAGGAAGCTCGCCGAGTTCTACGGCCCGTTCGGCGGCGAGGGAGGATACGGGATCTGCGTGAACAAGACGAATGCTGCGAGCGAGCTCGCCCTCTCGATAAAGATGGTCCGCGGGACCATCGCCTCCGCTGGACTGGACCCCGACGTCAGGACCTGCCCCGTGACCGGGGAGGTCCCCGACGATATCTCAGGGAAGCTGAACGAGATCGGTGTCGAGGTGGGCCGCATAGAGCAGGAGATGAAGTCCATCGCTGGAAACAAGGGCATCGAGAGGCTGATGGACGAGCGCGAGTCGAAGAGGGCGGAGATGAAGCGCCTCCTCGACGAAGGCGCGGTCGCACTGCTCG
This sequence comes from Firmicutes bacterium CAG:194, assembly GCA_963605395.1. GTDB lineage: Archaea > Thermoplasmatota > Thermoplasmata > Methanomassiliicoccales > Methanomethylophilaceae > Methanoprimaticola. Next base: position 13,679 of record CAVCVB010000031.1, on the reverse strand, counting down.
CTTCCACTCTGGCGGAGGACGCCTGCCTCGAGGTCCATACGAGCCTCCAGCCCGGGGTCTCCGCCACCGCCAGCAGGTACCTGTCGATGATGACCGACGGGAGGTACGAGATCGACCTCAACCCGATGGAGGAGGCGCTGAGCATCAAGGGCGACGGCTATTCCAAGCCCATGGGCCAATGGAGCTCCGGCCTCAGGGCCCAGACGCTGCTGTCCCTCAAGCTGGCCATCGCCAAGGAGATGGGAGAGGGCAAGGTCCCGGTCATCCTGGACGATGTGCTCCTTCCGTTCGATTCCGAGAGGAAGGCGGGAGCCTGCCGCGCACTGCGCGAAGTGTCCGACGAGATGCAGGTCATCCTGTTCACCTGCGACAGGGAGACCAAGGAGATCTGCGAGGGCATCGACGGCATAACGGTGCAGTCGATGTGATGCCGACGGGCCTCGGGGATGCCCCGGGGCCCTGAAGCATCCGAACCAGGAACAGACGCATTTGATGCTAGCCAGATCGTTGAGCATTGGACAAAAGTTGTAGTTTTTCCAGAAAAAAGTTGTAAGATTTCCTGCAACAAGTTGAAGGTTTTCCTTAAACAAGTTGAAGGATTTCCTGCAATAAGTTGAAGGTTTTCCTTCAGATATGTATTAATATCAACCTGCGAATCTATAATCATGACCTTGAGGCCCAAAGAATATCGTGACAGATTGATCGATGCCACGGTGGATAAGCATCTCCAATCGTTCGGAGCTGTATGCATTCAAGGACCCAAATGGGTAGGCAAGACATGGACGGCCGAGAATCACGCCAACAGCGAGATGAAGATAACAGATTACACAGGGCCTGTGGCGAACAGAGATATCCTTGCGTCTGACATAAGGAAGGCTCTTGTTGGCGAGAGCCCGCATCTCATTGATGAATGGCAGGAGTTTCCCAAGCTTTGGGACATAATACGCAACGATGTGGACGCTCACCCGATGGAAGGGAGATACATCCTCACAGGTTCATCGATGCCGCCGAGGGAATCTTACATCCACAGCGGAGCAGGGAGAATATCCACTCTGACGATGCGCAGCATGACCCTTTACGAGACAGGGGACTCTGATGGTGCTGTGTCAATGGCTGGATTGTTCAAAGGGGATCTGGACACGATAGACTGCGGGGATGTCGATCTAAGGACTCTGGTCAGATACGCAGTCAGAGGGGGTTGGCCCAGAGTGGTCTTCTCGGAAAAGGTCGATCCGACAATCAATGCGGCGAATCTGTTAGAAACTGCTGTTGAAGAAGCATGCGCTCTTGATGGGAAGAAGAGGAACAGGGCCAAGATGCATATGCTTGTCAGATCGTTGGCCCGTAACGAGAGCACCGTTGTTTCAGATACCACGCTGATAGAGGATATGAAGAAGACAGATTCGGATACTATCGCGCCTGAGACGATGAATGAGTATCTGGATTGCCTCAAGAGGGTGCACATAATCGAAGAGACGCCGAATTACAGGCCCAATATAAACTCAGACATGAGGATCGGGAAGAAACCGAAGCGCCATTTCACCGATGTATCTTTGGCGATTTCAGCTCTCGAACTAGATGAAGACACTCTGGTCGAGAATCTCAACGCTTTCGGATTCATGTTTGAGTCGTTGTGCGAGCATGATCTCCAGATTTATGCCGAGAGCATCGGTGGCCGGTTCTTCCACTATCGTGATGGCCGTGATAGGGAGATCGATGCCGTAGTCGAACTCGGGGGGAAATGGGCCGCGTTCGAGATCAAGTTAGGTGCATCAAGGATAGATGAAGCAGCGGAGAGCCTTCTGGCCATCAGCAAGGCCATGGGGGAGAAAGGCCATGCGCCTGATGTCCTCTGCGTCATATGCGGGATGACCAGATGGGCCTATCGTCGTCCCGATGGAGTGTTCGTGGTACCGATAACCTCGCTGGGCCCATGACAGCAAAGAAGGATTTCACTTTGATTCATCGTCATCAGGCGTGGAATGTTCTTCTTGCTTGACAACGGGAGTAGGGTCGAATATGTATCTGTATCAGAACTCGAATCCCGGTCCGACCTTCTTGATGCCTTCCCAGAACTCCTTCGAATCCAAACGCGACCTCGAACCCCCAGTTCACCTATCTGCGCATGAGCCTGTTCCGCGGTTACAAGGGGATGGCCGAGGCGGGGATCCTCCCCCGCTTGAAGGGGACCGTCATCCATGACTGCTGGGCACCATACTGGAAGTTCGAAGGGCTCATGCACGGCCTCTGCAACGCGCACATCCTCCGGAAGCTGAAAGAGGTGATAGAGAACAGGCCCGAGCACACATGGGCGCAATCGTTTATCGACCTGCTGTTGGAGATGAAGGGGGCCAAGGAGGAAGCTGTCGCATCGGGCGCGGCATCCTTGCCCGGAGAGGTCCTGGACGGGTTCCATCGCAGGTTCGCCGGGATACTGGACATCGCGGACGCGGAGTGCCCTCCGCCGCCGCCCCCGTCCGAGAAGAAACGGGGGAGGCGGAAGAAGGGCAGAGAGCGCGCCCTGATCGAGCGCCTCCGCGAAAGGGAGGCCGAGATCTGCCTGTTCGCCAGGAACCTCTCGATCCCATTCGACAACAACCTGGCCGAAAGGGGGTTCAGACCGGTCAAAGTCAAGACGAAAGTCTCCGGATGCCACCGTTCGGACAGATGCCTGCAGCAGTACCTCGACATCATGTCGTACCTCGACACGGCCCGCAAGCACGGGGTCTCCGCGTTCATGGCGCTGACCATAGCGTTCGAAGGGCGGTGGGCAGAAGCCATCGGGCGGAACAAGCGCCCCTAGCGAAGCGGGTCTCTGACTGTACCCCCTGAGTATTTACAACGAAACTATAAATAACGTGTTTTCCATCGTTAATCATGGAATCTATTCCTAAGATTGCTGTATCTTCTGTGAAGCCGACTGTTTCTGTCAGTGCATATTCCATTTTTTAATGACAGGCACGCATGCTGGCTTAGACAGACGACTGATCGTCGGAGAATTCTAAACCCTTTATTTTCATCTATCCATTAGGCAACGAGCAACTCCTGTCTGCCACCCTTCTTTTGTATAAAATACAGCCTGAGTGTCCAGATTACCTTAATTCTATAGCCTTAGGGTTTAAAGAAGATATTGCCGCAATACATCCGACGTTGCCCCAAGTCAATCATTCCAGCCGAAGAAAAGCTAGAAAGCCAGCCCTCACACGCCTCATCTAAGAGTAAGGTTAATTAAAAAATGGCATATCGCTGCATCTAAAATCCGTTATCACAGATACAGAGAGGGAACGAATTGCTATTAATCATGCCTCCGGGATGGGATGTGGCCCAGCCATACTTGGCCTTGCCGCAGCTGAAAGGTTACCTTAACAAGCAAGGGTTAGATATATCGATAGTCGACGACAGCATTGATTTCTTTGACTTTGTTCTCGATAAACATTTTTTAAACGACAAATTGGAATCGGTTGTAGAAAGGTATACACAGTTGGACTCGAATGCAATAGTGAACAATCTCTCCGAATTTAATTTTCTGAGACGGATCAATATATACAGATCCAAAATAAAGCGCGTAGATGAGTTCAAGAACACGATCAGGACCACGACCGACTCTGAACTTTATCACAAATGTTTCCGCGTGATATCATCCTGCCTGGATGTTCTCGGTGCATACTATTCGATGATCTTCCAACCCAATTACGTCGAAAGCAAGGTCTACAACTGCAAGACCCTTAGCGGACTGCAGAAATTCATAAACGATCCGGAAAGCAACATCTACCTCGATTACTACCTAAACGGAAAAGGCAAGGAGCTTGTCGAAAGAGCCGCAGGCGAGACTCACATCGGATTATCGATCACTGCAAGCCATCAGTTCCTTTCAGCATTGACGTTTCTCAGCATCCTGAAGAAAAAGAAGAATGCACCGATCCTGCATCTAGGCGGCAGCTATCTTACCAGATTATGCAAAAACGCATCTGAAGAGATGCTACGCACGCTGTTGCACTATTGCGATTTCTTATCCCTTTATGAGGGAGAGATCATACTTCCGTTGATTCTGACCGGCAGCGATTACAGAGACTGCCCGAATGTCATCTACTGCGATGAAGACAATATAGTGCGTACAGAATTTCAGAGATACATACCGGACACGTATGTTGTACCGAATTTCGACGGATTCAGCCTTGATAAATATATGACCAGCAGACTGGCGTTGCCTCTCGTCACCTCCAAAGGCTGCTATTCGAGATGTGCGTTCTGCACTATCCCTTTATCGAACTCAAGCAGCAAATATATCCCATTCGACCTGAAGGATGTCAAGGCCGCCATCGAATCCCTCAAAGAAAAATACAACACCCGGTATTTCACCTTCAACGACGAAACGTTCAATCTCAAGAGAATGGTCGAATTCTCGAGACTCGTGAAACATGACGATATCCGGTGGCTGTGCGAAACCAGATTCGATGAAAACATCTCGGATTCGGAAGTCAAGGAAATCGTCGATTCAGGATGTTCCTACCTGCAATTCGGCCTTGAATCATACAACCAGCGCGTTCTCGATCTGATGAACAAAAATGTCCGCATTGAGAATATCGATCGCATAGTGGGCCAATGTTTGAAGTACGGATTGCCGCTCCATATCTTCGCATTCTTCGGATTCCCGGGCGAGACAAGAGAAGAGATAAAGAACACACAGGACTTCATTCTCAACACTGTTCAGAAGTTCCGCGAAGCAGGGCTCCTGAAGACATCTACAGGGTTCGGTCCATACGAACTCGAGAAGAATTCCCCGGTCTACAATCACTCGGACAAGTTCGGGATCAAGATCTTGCCTAACGATGCAGATTCGATCAGCCTTACGCACAGGTATACCAGTGACAAAGTGCTTCTTCGTGACGAATTGGACAGGATCGTGGACACGTTCACAGCAAATGATCCTGCTTCTTATCCCAACAGCTGCTATCCGTCGTTTGTCTTATATTCTGTGATCAGTGCCGAGGGTGCCCTCCAGCCTGATTTCGCTGAATTTTCTGACCATCATGATTTCGATGGGAAACAGGCCGACTTTTCGTACCTCTATAACTTCAATACGCAGTTCGTGGTCCCGTTCGATAAACTGGACCTCGTCGCGAAAGAAGAATTGTGCAGGATCTATTGTGGCAACGATCCGTCAGAATTGAGCGAAAACGATCATGTCAGGCTCAATCCTCTGCTGGTCTTCGATGCATCGGTGACAGACCCTATCAGAGAATTGCAATTCGATCTGCCAGACGTATATAGGCCGGTTGTAGATTCGTTCCAGAAAGACCCGGTAAGGCAGGTTCCGAAGGACGAGATGCTCCGTCAGCTCTATGATGAGCTGTATTCCGTATCGATAATAATCAAGACCAGTGCTTGACTTGGACCGTGCAGCCTCGCGCACGTATGTGCAGGAGGCTGCGTAACAAATCTGCACAGTAGCCTTGCCCTCGCTGAGCACGCGGAATAGGGCCGCACCCGTGCGAGCCTGAGGAACAAATCGGCAGCTTGAGCCCCCTTACCTCCCGACCCGGCGAATGATGCCCATTCCCGAGGCACATGCTCCAGCGGACGCTCTCTCGGTTTTTTTTTTATAAAACCGGGTCGGCTCAAGGTGTCGATATGATGCCGACCAGCATCAGAACAGATAGAACCGAAAATCGATACCGTAGCCTAGTGACTTGGCCCTCTTAACGAACTCAAGCTTATCTTCCCTTGATGCGACAGTCTCGAAACCAAATGAAATACCTCTCTGAAGAAGGTCTTCCCGCAATGCTTTGCACATGTCCATGGCGATATGGTATCTTTCAACTTCACTATCGACCTCAGTGATTCCACGTGCGTAATTATCTGGGTTGATGATCTTGTCTTGCGAGAGATACAAGGATCCAGATGTGACCACAGAAGATTTTCCAGATCCATTCGGACCAGCGACAATCAAGAGTCTCTTACTTTGATTCATCGTCGTCAGTCGAAGGAGATGGTTCCATTCTTTCTACAGGAGTGGGGTCGAATATGCATCTGTACCTGAACTCCGATCCAGGTCCGACCTTCTTGATGCCTTCCCAGAACTCCTTCGAATCCAAGATGCTCTCTGACATGATGTCACTCCAGTGATTGTATTGATAGTCTACCATATATCAGTTCGTTTCCACTGTTAAGTTGACGAAGCCAGATGAGCGGACAAAACGGCATTTTCATCCTTATCTATATAAACAACATCGTAATACGCCATTTAGGGAAAACTGAAATTCCCTGTCACATCATCACAATCACATCCGCCCCAGATATGGCGGAACTCATCGGTATATGCGGGCAACGGTGCTCCGACCCGTCAATCGTGGTTTGCCGTGAATCGGCAGACATGCATCGGCGCATCCGTGCAGATAGCAAAGATCGGACAGGACGTTCAGTTTTTTCTGCAACACCCTCAGGAGGGTGCTCATGAACATAGATCCGAATACAACGAAATACATGGTGAAAGCGAAGATCAATGCCGACGGCATCGTCGAGAAGCCCGACGTGGTCGGTGCGATCTTCGGACAGACCGAGGGGCTCCTCGGCGACGAGCTGGACCTCAGGGACCTGCAGAAATCCGGAAGGATCGGCAGGATCGAGGTCGAGGTCACTTCCAAGTCCGGAAAGTCCGAGGGTATCATCTACATGTCCTCCAGCCTGGACCAGGTCGAGACCGTCATCCTCGCATCCGCCCTGGAGACCGTGGACCGCGTCGGTCCCTGCAAGGCCTCCATCCACGTCCTCGGGATCGAGGATGTCCGTGTGACCAAGAGGGAGAAGGTCGTCGAGAGGGCCAAGGAGCTGCTCAACGAGCTCATCAAGCAGTCCAAGGGCTCCAGCTTCGACCTGACCGACAGCGTCAGGCAGAGCGTCCAGGTCGAGGAGATCACCACCTACGGCAAGGACAGGTGCCCCGCCGGGCCCAACGTGAGGGACTCCGAAGCCATCATCATCGTCGAGGGCAGGTCCGATGTCCTCAATCTTTTGAAAGCGGGCATCAAGAACGCCATCGCCGTCGAGGGGACCAACATCCCCAAGACCGTCCAGGAGCTCTCCCGCGAGAGGGTCGCCACCGCCTTCGTCGACGGCGACAGGGGAGGAGAGCTGATCCTCAGGGAGCTCTTCCAGGTCGCAGAGGTCGACTTCGTCGCCCGTGCGCCCCGCGCCCACGAGGTCGAGGAGCTCACCGCCAAGCAGATCATCAAATGCCTCAGGAACAAGGTCCCCGGGGACCAGTACATGGAGATGAACGGCCTCGCCAACACAGAGCAGAGGCCCCTCGAGGAGCTTGAGGCCGAGCACGAATCCAAGTACGAGCCCAAGGAGGAGCGCCGCGAGGAGGACGAGGGCAGGAGAGAGCGCAGGAGGGACCGTGAAGACAGGCGCGAGCGCAGGAGGGACCGCGAGGACCGCCGCGAGCGCAGGGACAGGGACGAGCCCAAGAAGGAGAGGTTCGACAACGGCGCCATCGACAAGTTCCGCAAGAAGCACGACTCCGATGCCATCGAGATGCCCGCGGCCCAGAGGTCCCTCGCGATCAAGCAGGAGACCCACCTGATGGTCCGCGAGTCCGTCCCCGAGGCCCCCGTCGCCGAGCCCGCTGAGCCTGTGGAGACTGTTGAGCCTGTCGAGGTCAGGGCGGATGCCCCCGTCGAGGAGCCCGTCGCAGAGGAGCCCGTCGTCGAGGAGAAGCCCAAGAAAGAGGTCAAGCGCGGCCGCGCCAAGAAGGTCAGCGACAAGGTCCTCACCCCCGAGCAGGAGCAGTTCAGGGACATGCTGCTGAGCCTGTCCACCACCCACAACGCTAAGGTCCTGGACAAGGACATGAACGTCATCCGCGAGGTGGCCGTCAAGAGCCTGGTCAACTCTCTCAAAGAGGACTCCGAGAACGTCGCGTACATCGTCTTCGACGGAGTGATCTCCCAGAGGATCGTCGATGTCTCCGCCGACAAGGGCATAGGCATCGTCGTCGGGACCAGGAAGGGCAACATCACCAAGATGCCCGCAGACCTGACCATCTGGACCAAGGACATCCTGTACTGAGGTTCCCATGACCGAGAAGAGACCCGTCGAGACCTGGGACGATTTCGCCTCGATGCAGTCCACCGAGGAGATCCAGATCCCCGCAGACCCTCTGGACAGGGTGCTGGGGCAGCAGGAAGCAATCGAGCTGGCCAAGATCGCTGCGAAGCAGCGCAGGCACCTGCTCCTGGTCGGGCCTCCCGGGACCGGGAAGTCCATGATCGCCAGGGCCCTCTCCATGAACCTCCCCCAGCCCTCCCACGAGGTCAGGGTCGTCAAGAACCCCGAGAACGCCGAGAGGCCGTTCCTCGAGGTCCTGGACAAGGAAGAGGTGGAGAAGGAGGAGAACATCAGGGCCGAGTCGGTCGGAGTGCTGATGAAGCCCGAGGACGCGCCGAAGAACGTGGCCGAGCACCTGGGATACAGGTGCAAGTCATGCGGCGCCTACTCCCAGCCCACCGACATCACCTGCCCCCACTGCAGCCAGAGCAAGATGGACATGGGCAACCGCAGCAACCCCTTCCAGGACATCCTGGGCGGGATGCTGGAGGTCGCCATGCCCCAGGCCACGGCCGGGAAGGAGAAGGTCCACACCACCCGCACCCGCGACGGAGTCGAAGAGGTGGTCGTGTTCGAGCGCGCCGGAGACAAGATCCGCATGCTCGACCAGAAGGCCCTGGACAAGAGGGGCGAGCTCCAGAGGACCAGCAACGAGAAGGTCCTGGTGAAGCTGCACCGCGACCCGTTCGTTCTGGCGACGGGAGCGTCCGAGACCGAGCTGCTGGGAGACGTGAGGCACGACCCCTACGGCGGCCACGAGAAGCTGGGTACCCCCGCTTACGAGAGGATCGTCGCAGGATCCATCCACGAGGCCCACGAGGGAGTGCTGTTCATCGACGAGATCTCCCATCTCGGGGACCTCCAGAGGTACATCCTCACCGCCATGCAGGAGAAGACCTTCCCCATCGTGGGTAGGAACCCCCAGTCCGCCGGAGCGAGCGTCAAGGTGGACGACGTCCCCTGCGACTTCATCCTCGTCGCCGCGTGCAACATCCAGGACCTGGAGAACATCCTGTCTCCCCTGAGGTCGAGGATCATCGGCGGAGGGTACGAGGTGCTGGTGGACATCGCCATGCCCGACAATCCCCGCAACCGTGCGAAGTACGCTCAGTTCGTCGCACAGGAAGTCAACCTGGACGGCCACATCCCCCACGCCACCGTGGAGGCCGTGGAGCTGATCATCCAGGAGGGCAAGGCCCGCGCCAAGGCGGACAACCAGGGCGGAGCCCTGACCCTCAGGCTCAGGGAGCTCGGAGGTCTCATCCGTGCTGCCGGGGACATAGCGGTCATGGAGGATGCGCCCTACATCACGGGCGACCACATCCGCCGCGCGCTGAGGCGCTCCAGGAGCGTCGAGGAGCAGATCCGCGAGCGCTACGGCTCCTACAACAAGGGACTGTCCAAGGACGTGTCCTCCGCGCAGAAGGAGCGCTCCTCGTACTACTATCAGACCGAGCATCTGGACGACTCGATGTTCAACTGAGCAAACAGGGGGCCGGCCCCCCATTTCCAACCTTCTTCCTTTTCTCATCCGCTCTGCGGATGACAGATCCCTGTACAGTCTTCCGCCATTCTTTATAACCACGAAGATGTTGGCATCGGCATGGACGCCGTCAGGAAAGCGACAATCGTCATCGCGATAGGGATTCTGGTCCTGGCGGCATTCGCATCGACGGATTCAGAAGGCGCTCCTCTGACCCCGGACGCCAAGCTCGCCGCGGAGCATCCGGATGCCGATGTGATAATCTACGAGGGCGCCAAATCGACCGTGAACGTCATGAAGCGCACCGCATCCTTCTCGGACATAGACTCCACGGAGGAATGGACGGTGACCGCCATGTCCGTCGGATCGTCTCTGATCGTCACCCAGCTCTCCAACCTGGTCGACGATCTGAACGTTGTAATGGTCTCCGGAGAGCTGTCGGACCTCACCCTCATCCGTGCGGATGTGAAAGACGACCAGAGGGACCAGGCCGACGTGGTCTTCGAGATGTCCGGCGGATCCCTAAACACGCTGAAGGTCATGACTGCGACGCAGTCCGTCAAATCCCAGCTGAAGGACCATTACACGATCATGTACAGGCCGCTGGGAGCCGTCAGCCTGTCGTTCTCGTCATGCTCGGTCACCGAGGTGTCCCCCACGGAGGACATGGTGGAAGCCGATTCCATCAGCACGGTCGTGTCGACGGGCTCCGAGATCGACCGCATGTTCCCTTCCGGGAAGAACGGGAGGTACGCCTCGGTCTCCTTCGTCCTTGACGGGGGCTCCGTCGGGTACATGACAAACGTGAGCTCCGTGGTCGGGACCCTCGACTACAAGCTCAGGCACGGGTCCGTGGACTACTTCTGCATCGGGGCCGACACCGAGTACGGGAGCAACTACATGCTCTCGAGCATCAACTCGTTCTACGCCCGCGGAGCCGTGACCGTCTCCATAGATTCCACAGTGTCCTGCACATCCGTCATAATCGGGTCCGGTGTGATCGAGCTCCCCCGCCTGCTCTGGAACGGGGACGAGGTGTCCATGAGCACCATCGAGACCACCGCCAAGAACGTCCTGATCGACGCGGACGGCATCCAGGTCTGGCAAGACAAGTGCTTCAGGACCTCCAACCGCTCCCAGAGCACCTGCTATCAATTGTCCACGTACACCATCGGCGGCAACGCCAGGACCAAGTCCCTGAGCACCACATGCTACTCCAGCGGAACAGGGACCATCCAGGTCTACGGGGACCGCGGGATATGGGCTTCCGCATCGGACCTGGAGATCCGCACCGGATACCATCTGATGACCTCCTGCATCTTCTCCGTGCCCTCGGGCACGCAGCTGCACATCTCGGAAGGGGCTTCGCTCACCGTTGCGTACCAGTGCTATCTGGAAGGCTCCCTGATGAACGAGGGCACGCTGATGAACACGGGGATGATCGAGAAGAGCCGCGGAGGCACCGTCGAAGGGCCGGTGGAAGGAGGAGGGTTCGTCGCCTATTCCATATCTGTAAATCCGAGGGACGACGGATCCATCGAGGTCATGGCATCCGAGGACGATTCCGTCGTGATAAGGTCTTCGGGAAGCGCTTACATCAAGAGCATATCCGTCCTGCTGTACAACGGCGACCGCCAGGTCATCATCGTCGCTCCTAATTCCATGTACTTCAGCGGAGAGAGGTTCCTGATCTCGCTGATGGACGTCTCGCCGTCGGAGAAGGAGGCCGCGTACAGGCTCACCGTCCAGGGGATCGACGCCAGCGTCCTGTCCGCGTTCACGGTGACCGTGACGGTATCTGTCTCGAGCAGCACTGCCCACCACGTCTATGCCGAGGACGGCACCGAGATGAAGGTCCTGGAGTCCGTTTATCCTGAAGTGTCCTTCATCGCCCAGGGCAACGGCACCTACAGGATAGCGGAGCAGGAGGGCGGCCAGGACGACGGCAGCATCTCCCGCAGCGCCATGCTCAACTACGCACTGGCGGCGGCCATCGTCGTGGTCGGAGCGATAACGATCTACGTCATCCTCAGGAAAGACTGATCCGGCCGGCCCTGCGGACCATGCGGTATCCGGACCCGCCGTCGTTGTAGAACGATGGGAGCTCCTCAGTTATGACGAAGCCCTTGCTCCTGTAGAACCGTATCGCGGCGGCGTTTGTGGTCCTGACCTCCAGCTGGACCGTGGAGATCCCGCTCATGATGCAGGCACGGTCCAGGCCGGAGAGCAGCAGGGTCCCGACGCCCTGATGGCGGTAGGGCGCATCGACGGCCAGGAGGCTCACCGATGCCCTTCCGCCGTCCAGGCGGGCCCCGCATAGCGCACCGACGACAGTCCCCCTGAAGTCGGTTGCGACCAGCTGGCCTTCCGGCCATTGTTGCAGGAAGAAGAGGACGACGTCCTCGGAGAAGAAGTCGTCCAGGTTCATGTTGAGGATGCCGAAGACCGGCATGAGGTCGGCCTCGGTCATCCTCCTCACGTAAAACGTTGGGATCACTTCCTCTTCTTGGACTTGGATGTCGACGAGGACTTGGTCTTGGTGCTCTTCTTCTTCGACTTGCTCCCGCCCAGGCCAGCTAACTTGACGAACAGGGACACGGCCATGAGCGCGATGATGAACACGGCGAAGATCAGGGACTTGTTGCCCGACAGCATGTCGGAGATTCCGGAAGACTCCTCCTTCACGACGGAGTAGTCCTTCGTGACTGTCGTGGAGTTCCCGTCGGCATCCGTGACGGTCAGCTTGAGCACGTATGCGGAACCGTCGCCAGTGGAGATCGGCTTGCATGCGACGCGGGGCACTGTAGTGGTGATCGGTTCGGATCCGTCTCCCAGGTCCCAGACGTATGTGTAGCTGCCTTCCGGAGTGACGGTGACCTCGAAAGTGATCTCCTCGCCCGCGGGGTACGACTCCTTGATCGTCGAGGTGTCTATACTGAATCCGTCATAGCTGTAGTACTTCTCGAAGTCCATGAGGAACGCCTTGGCGAAGAAGTCGGCGATATCGGACGACTGTATCACGGCGCAGGTCTCCCTGTTGTAGTTGAACGAGGTGTCTGTCCAGTTGACCGAGGCGACCCAAACATAATCATCGCATATGAGGCCCTTGTTGTGCACATAGGGATTTGACATGGCAGCGGTCTTGACGAGAGTGGACTGGTTTATTCTCTCGACGATAGCCTTGTAATTGCTTACATTGGTGGAGAATATGAGCTTGGATTCCACTCCGGCGGAGGCCTTTGCAGCCATCATCATGACAGGGGAGTCGCTTCCAAGCTTCTGGAAGGAGTCACCGAAGCTCTGCTGCTGCGAGTAGATCCTCTCGGTTGCGTTGGAGATATAGTACTTCAGGGCGGCGTAGGAATTGTCGCTGGACAGGACCGGAGTAACCTTCGCTTTGTAAGATGCGAACGTGGCGCTCTGCGGTGCGACATAATCAGCGATGGTCGCCGTTTTGACATTGGGGTACACAGTGAGCAGGTCCTTAACATCGCCGTAATCGGTCTTGAAGTCCTGGTCGAAGACCTTTTTCATGTAGTCGTAGTAATCTTTGCTCTCGATGACCGCTCCCCATCCGCGGTTCCCGTTGTCTCCCTTGTAAGGGTTCTCGGTGATGGAGCCGTTCAGATTGTCTTTGGTCCAGTTCTCGGAGGTTATGACGACTTTGTAATCATCGATCAGGGCGTACTTCGCATGGACGAAGGAGTAGCGGTCGGTCGCATCCCCATCAGCGACGCCGATGAGGCGGACCGTCGCGCCACGGTCGACCAGCGCTTTCATGTAGGTGATGTCCTTGGACATCTGGGTTTCGTAATTGAGGCAATTGCCTTCGACGAGGAGGTTCACCTCGACGCCTTGGTCGAGCTTGTCGCAAAGCAGGGAGTAAACGTTCGTGTTGCTGAACTGGTAGATCGTGATGCAGATCGACTTCTGAGCCGATTCCAATGCTTGCAGCACCGGTATCCCTCCGCTCTCGGGGAAGAGGAACGGGGTGACGGTGGCATCGAACTTGAGATCTGGATCGAAGGCATTGTATGTCCTTCCAGAAACGAACTTGATCTTGATCCAGTCTTCGGCAGAATCGGTG
>CAVCVB010000030.1:0-17066 GCA_963605395.1 Firmicutes bacterium CAG:194 | reverse complement strand
GTGATGAATATAGGGCAATTCCTGTTCGACTTGTTCGGCCCTGACGGCGGATGGGGCGTGGTGCTGTGCATCTTCCTCATATTTCTGATAGATGCGCTACTATTCCCTACGCTGCCCGAGCTCTTCTTCATTCTCGGTTTCTCGTATAATCCGTCGATTAGTTTCGGAATCGAGCTCTTGGTCGCAGCAGTCGTTGCCGAGTGGATCGGGATCTTCTCGTTGTATTACGTTGTGAAGCATATCCGTATTCCTGCAAAGGTGACGCGGGTCGTTGACAAGTATGTCAACTTCTTAGTGCTCAAGGATGAACGGCTGCTGTTGCTCAATCGCATCGCTCCGACCATCCCCTTTGCGGGCGCATTCATCCATATTGCCGGTTGGAACCTCAAAAAGTGCTGGTTCTATATCACCCTCGGATGCATACTGAAATACGGAGTCATTCTGCTTTTGAGCGATCAGCTTTACAAATACTATGCCGAATCAGCCCAGACGATGACTATCATCATGCTAATCGTCATCCTGGCCATCAGTTTCGCTTTGTCATACATAGTCAAAAAGCGGAATAATTTGGATCAGAAGGACGAGCCATCCGAGTGATCTCACCGCAAATCGTTATTACTGACAGCGCCAATCGCGAGCCGATAAAATGAAGGCAGTAATCCTCGCTGGTGGCTTCGGGACAAGGATCTCGGAGGAGAGCCATCTCAGGCCCAAGCCCATGATCGAGATCGGAGACAAGCCGATTCTTTGGCACATCATGAAGATCTACGGCGCAAGCGGCATCACTGATTTCATCATCTGCGCCGGCTACAAGCAGCACTTCATCAAGGAATATTTCTCCAACTACGCGCTGTACAACAGCGATGTGACGTTCGACTTCCAGACGGGCCAGATGACCGTCCACTCCAACGAGTCCGAGCCCTGGAGGGTCACCGTCGCAGACACCGGTCTGAACACCATGACCGGCGGGCGCATCAAGCGCATCAAAGACTATCTGGGAGACGACGAATCGTTCTGCCTCACATACGGCGACGGCGTCTCCGACGTCCCCGTCAAAGACGTCATCAGGTTCCACGAGGAGCGTGGCAAGAAGGCAACCATCCTCGCCGTCCGCCCCGCCGGAAGGTTCGGGATCATGGACATGGCCGGGGACGATGTCCTCTCCTTCAGGGAGAAGAGCGCCGACGACGTAGGATGGATCAACGGCGGGTTCATGGTGCTGGATAAGAGCGTCATCGACTACATCGACGGCGACGACACCACCTTCGAGCGCGAGCCCATCGAGAGGCTCGCCGCCGACGGCCAGCTCAACGCCTACAAGCACAACGGGTTCTGGCAGTGCATGGACACCCTCCGCGACAAGGAGGGCCTCCAGAAGCTCTGGGATTCCGGCAAGGCCCCCTGGAAAGTCTGGTGATCCTTTGACCGGCTTCTTCCGGGGCAAGAGCGTGCTCCTCACCGGGCACACGGGCTTCAAAGGCTCCTGGATGTGCGTCCTGCTGGACAGCCTGGGCGCCGAGGTCCATGGGTACTCCCTCGAGCCTCCCACCGATCCGAGCCTCTGGTCCATCGCAGGCCTGGACTCGTTGGCGGACTCCCGCATCGGAGACATCAGAGACCTCGGTTCTTTGGAATCGTTCTACTCCGACGTGGATCCCGACATCGTCATCCACATGGCCGCCCAGCCCATCGTCCGCGAGAGCTACAGGGACCCCCGCCTCACCTACGAGACCAACGTCATGGGGACCGTGAACATCCTGGAATGCCTCAGGCTCCATCCCGGCGCCCGGTCTTTCCTCAATGTCACCACGGACAAGGTCTACGACAACATCGAAACGGAAAAGCACTACGTAGAGACCGACCCATTGGACGGCTACGACCCTTATTCCAATTCCAAGAGCTGCTCCGAGCTGGTCACCCACAGCTACAGGCGCAGCTTTCTCTCCGACGTCTGTCCCGTGTCCACCGCAAGGGCGGGCAACGTCATCGGCGGAGGCGACTTCGCCAAGGACAGGATCGTCCCCGATTGCGTCGCGGCGGTTATGGCCGGAAGGCCCATCGAGCTCCGCAACCCCAACTCTGTCAGGCCTTACCAGCACGTCCTGGAGCCTCTCCATGCGTATCTCAGGATAATCGAGGCCCAGGCCTCGGACAGGAGCCTCGCCGGAGCATACAACGTCGGCCCCCGGAAGGAGGACTGCGTCACCACCGGCCAGCTGGCGGACCTGTTCTGCAGCTGCTGGGGCGAGGGAGCTTCATGGACCACTCATGCCGACAACGGCCCCCACGAGGCCAACTTCCTCAAATTGGACAGCACCCTCATCACGGAGAAGCTGGGCTTCAGGCCCAGGTGGCATATCGGCGATGCAATATCCAAGACGGTCGAATGGACCAAGGCATGGATCGACGGGGAAGATGTCCTCGAGGTCATGCGCTCTCAGATAAGGGAATATGGGGCGGTACAATGAAGGCAATCGTCACAGGGGCCAACGGGTTCGTGGGCTCCGCAGTTGTCAAGGAGCTGGTCTCCAATGGTTATGATGTCACTGCAGTGGTCCACGGCGACCACTGGAGGCTCGACGATCTGGACGTGGAAGTCATCGCATGCCCCAGGGACAGGATCTCCGGGCTGGAATCGCAAATCCCCCATGATATCGATGTCTTCTACGACCTGGCCTGGGACGGCTCCGCCGGCCCCAAGAGGACGGACGTCCGTCTCCAGCTGGACAATGTCGCCTGGACCGTCGATGCGATGAAGGCCGCCAAGGCCCTCGGATGCTCCAGGTTCCTCCATGCAGGCTCCATCATGGAGCACGAGGTCATGGCCGCCGCCTATTCCGACGGAATGCGCCCCGGCCAGGGGAACATCTACGGCTGCGGCAAGGCCACGGCGCACATCATGTGCCGCTCTGTTGCTGCGCAGATCGGCATCGACCTGGTCTGGCCGATGATCACCAACGCCTACGGCCCGGGGGAGCTCAGCCCCAGGCTGGTCAACTCCACCCTCCGCAAGTGCATCGACGGTATATCTCCGGAGTTCACGGCCGCCACGCAGAGCTACGACTTCGTCTACATCGACGACGTCGCCCGCGCCTTCAGGCTCATCGGGGAGCGGGGAGTCCCCTTCACAGATTATCTCATCGGCAGCTCGGGAGCCAAGCCCCTCAGGGAGTTCCTCCTGGAGATGCGCGACGCGGTCGCGCCCGGCCTGGAGTTCCGCTTCGGCAGCATACCGTTCACCGGCGTGGACCTGCCGATGAGCGCCTTCGACTGCTCCAAGACGGAGCAGGACACAGGGTTCAGAGCGCAGATAGGCTTCGCCGAAGGCTGCAGGCGCACGATGGAATGGCTCAAGACAAGGGAATGATCGATATGGTTCAGAAGTTCGAGTTCAAAGAGACTGAGATCGAAGGCCTCTACGAGATAACGCCCTTCGACGCTGAGGACATCAGGGGATGCTTCACGAAAGACTACTCTAAGGAAGTGTTCGAGGCGAACGGCATCCGCCACGACCTGGCCGAGGTGTTCTACACCACCAGCCACCGTGGGGTCGTCCGCGCATTGCACTTCCAGCGCGAGAAGCAGCAGCCCAAGCTGGTCAGGTGCATCCACGGCCATGTGTGGGATGTCGTGGTCGACCTGAGGAAGGACAGCCCCACCTTCAGGAAATGGCTCGCGTTCGACCTGATCGGCGAGAAGCACAACGAGATCCTGGTCCCGGCCGGATGCGCCCACGGATACCTTGTATTGGAGGAGTCCATCGTATCGTACAAGTGCGCCGAGAAGTTCTACGGCGAGTACGACGACGGGATCCTCTGGAACGACGCCGACCTGGCGGTGGCCTGGCCCCTGGACCTGGTCGGAGGAGAGGACAAGGTCATCCTCTCGGACAAGGACCTGAACCTGCAGACCTTCGCGCAGTTCATGGACCGTTACGGCGGGTTCTGATGCAGTATATCGTGGTGGGCTGCGGCCTGTCCGGGGCCGTCGTGGCAAGGCACCTCGCCGAATCCGGGCACGAGGTGGAGATATGGGAGAGGCGCAGCCACATCGGCGGCAACATGTTCGACCACCGCGAGGAGCACGGGTTCCTGGTGCAGGACTACGGCCCCCACACGTTCCACACCAACGACCCCGAGCTGATGGCCTACATGGAGCGGTTCCAGGAGTGGGACCCCTACATCCTCAGGTGCGGCGCGGTCTGGAACGGCAGGTTCACGCCCACGCCGTTCAACCTCACCACCATAGACACCTTCTATTCCCTGCCGGACGGCGTGGCCCTCAAGGACAGGATCTCCGAGATCTACCCGGACCGCGAGACCGTGACCGTCGTGGAAGCCTTGGAATCAGACGACTATCTGATCCGCAGGTACGCCGAGTACCTGTTCGAGAAGGACTACCGCCCGTACACGTCCAAGCAGTGGGGGATACCTCCGGACGAGATCGATCCCAGCGTCCTGAAGCGCGTGCCGCTGAGGATGTCGTACAAGGACCAGTACTTCGACGACGAGTTCCAGGTGATGCCCCACGTCTCTTTCACAGACTTCTTCGAGAGGCTGCTGGACCATCCGAGCATCAAGGTCAGGCTGGGCATCGACGCCCTGGACAGGATGCGCATAGAGGACGGCAAGGTGATCGTCGACGGCATCGACGATCCAGTCGTGATATACACCGGAGCGTTGGACGAGCTCTTCGGGTACAGGTTCGGAAGGCTCCCCTACCGTTCGCTGGTGTTCACTCCGTTCTACTCCCGGATGGACTCCTTCCAGCCCGCCGCCGTGGTGGCGACGCCGGAGGACAAGGAGATCGTGCGCATAACGGAGTACAAGAAGCTCCCGGTCCAGGACCTTCCCGGATCGGTATGCGTGGAGGAGAGGTCTCTGGCCTACGATCCGGACGCGGGGCTGGAGCCATACTATCCGGTGCTCACCGAGGACAGCAAGGCCCTCTATGGAAAATATCACGAGTGCGCCTCGGAGGTGTCCAATCTGAGGTTCTGCGGACGCCTGGCGGACTTCCGCTACTACAACATGGACCAGGCCCTGGCCAGGGCGCTGGAGCTGGCGAAGACCTTGTGATGTCAGCGCTTCTTGGACTTCGCTGCCAGGCGCTCCTCCTTCGACACGATGACCTCTCTGTAGAGCTCCTCGAGCTTGACGGCGCTGCTCTCCTCGGAGTACGACTTGGCTCTCTCCATGGCCTTCTCGCGGATCTCGCCGTGGCAGGTGTCCAGCGCTTCGGTGACGCGCTTGGCCATGTCCTCGATGTCGCCGTCGAACAGGTAGCCGTTCTCGTTGTCGATGATGATCTCCTTGAACGCCCTCACCGCGGGGACGACGATCGGGACCCTGCATGCCATGGCCTCCATGAGGCTCAGGCCCTGGGTCTCGAACCTGGATGCCGAGACGCAGACCTCCACCATGGTGTAGTACTTCGGCAGGTCCTCCCTCTTGACCATCCCGATCAGGTGGACCCTGGACTCCTGGTGCTCCTCGGCGATGACGGTCCTGATATAATCCTGGGCCGGCCCGTCCCCGTCGATTATCAGGTCGACATCATCAGGAAGGTACTTCAGCGCCTGGACGACCTGCTCCACGTGCTTCTCGAAGGACAGCCTTCCAACGCACATGATCGCCCTCTTGCCGACGAGCCCCATGGACTCCCTCAGGCCCTCGGGCTCCTCCACCGGGTGGAAGATGTCCGTGTCCACGCCTGCGGTGATGACCCTGGACGCCCTGGGCTCCACTCCGTTCCTCTTGAGCTCCTCGAGTATGGGGGCGGTGAACGACACCACCGCATCGGAATGGTTGAGGAGCGCCCTGAGGTACACCCACGAGAGCTTCTCCATGATGTTTATGGGGAGCCTCACCGGCATGTAGTACTTCATCGCGTCCGTGACCATGGTCCCCATCGTGACCACGTAGGGGACCCTCATCCCGTGCGCTCCGATGAACCCCTTCAGGGCCATGAGCGTCAGCCCGTTGGAGTGGACGACATCGGGATCGATGCTCTTCATCACCTTCCTCACGTTGGAGTGGTAGATGGGGAGGTAGTATCCGTCGTAGGCCGAGAACTTGGCCGACTTGAAGTAGTAGACCCCTTCGATCCTGTCCTTCTCTCCCGGGTCGGGAGCGATGATGAACACCTGGTGCCCCAGCCTCTCCAGGGCCTTCTTCTCCGAGTCCACCACGAAGACCATGCCGTCCACCGTGGGGTGGTAGCTGTCTGTCATCAGGACTATGCGGAGGGGCCTGTCGGCTTTCTGGGCTGGTCCGGCCACGGTTCCGATGCTCTCGCTCATGGATATCGTCCTTGCGACGCGTATATTATAATTATCGTTTGCGATTCCGGGCGCAGGTGTAACAGTGCACGTCATATCGCTCATCGTCAAGAACGAGTTCGGGGTCATGCAGAGGGTCATGGGGGAGTTCACCCGCAACAAGATCAACGTCGAGACCATCGTCGTCGGGAAATGCGAGCTCCAGGGAAAGAGCCGCATGGTCCTGTCCGTGATCAGCCACGATGCGGCCAAGACGGCCATCGCCAGGCTGGAGAAGCTCCAGGACGTCTACGCGGCCGAGCTGGTCCCCGAGTCGGGCCAGTCCGCGTATGCGCTGCTGTCCACATCCAACGGGAACGTCGG
Organism: Firmicutes bacterium CAG:194; assembly: GCA_963605395.1. Classification (GTDB taxonomy): domain Archaea; phylum Thermoplasmatota; class Thermoplasmata; order Methanomassiliicoccales; family Methanomethylophilaceae; genus Methanoprimaticola. The sequence continues at coordinate 10,423 of CAVCVB010000030.1, read as the reverse complement.
CGTGGTCGGAGGGTCCGACCAGGTCGAGGAGCTCATCGAGAGGAGCCATCCCGAGCGCTACGTCAAGGCCCTGAACGCCCTCTGATGCGTTCCGGGCGCATGCCCGGTCTGTCGGAAATCGCATGTGCCAGCATACGCGATGCACACAATTGCGGAAAACAGTATTATATGTGTACTGCCTAAATCCGCCCGATAATCCTTAGACCGGCGCATTTGAACGGTCAGGAAGAGGCCGATAGGATGGATGGGATACATTACAGGGCCAGGGCTCCGCTGAGGGTGGGGCTTGCAGGCGGAGGCACGGATGTCGAGCCTTACGCTTCCGAGAAGGGAGGCGCCGTCTTCAACACGACGATCAACCACTATGCCTACTGCACAGTGACCCCCACCGGAGACCACTCCATGTCCGTGCATTCCACGGACTACGGGAAGTACAACGCGTCCCTCAACGACGGCCCCCTTCCCCTGGACGGGAACATGGACCTCATCAAGGCGGTGACCAACCATTTCGGCATCACCGACGGGTTCAGGATGTTCCTGCAGTCGGAGGCTCCGCCCGGATCCGGGCTCGGAGGGTCGTCCACTGTCATCGTATCTATCATCGCGGCCATCTGCGAATGGAAGAACATAAGGCTCACCAGCATGGAGATGGCCCGCCTCGCGTACAAGCTCGAGAGGGAGGTCATCGGCCTCAAGGGCGGGAAGCAGGACCAGTACGCCGCCGTGTTCGGAGGGTTCAACCTCATGGCCTTCGGGGCCAACGGGTCCGTGAACGTCAACCGCGTCAGGGTCCCCCGCGACACCGTCAACGAGCTGCAGTACTCCTCGCTCCTGTGCTACACCGGCACTCCCCGCGAGTCCGCCACCATCATCGCCAGCCAGGTCGACAAGTTCGAGAAGGGCCAGAACGGCGATGCCCTGGACCAGTCCAAGAGGATCGCCAAGGAGATGGTCTGCGCTCTCGAGAAGGGCGACATCGTGACCGCCGGAGAGCTCCTGGACGAGTCATGGGTCTACAAGAAGCAGTTCTCCAGCAAGGTCACCAACCCCATGATAGACGCCTACTACGAGAAGGCCAAGTCCGAAGGGGCCATAGGCGGGAAGGTGTCCGGTGCGGGCGGTGGCGGTTTCATGTACTTCATATGCAGATACGACCGCAAGTACAGCGTGGCGAAGGCCCTTCAGTCGATGGGCGCCACCGTCGCAGATTACATGTTCGAGCCGGAAGGCGTAATATCATGGAGGTATCCGAATGAATGAGACCATCGAAGCCGAATTGAAGAGGAGCGCAGAGACGATTTCCAAGATAGACCCCGCCCAGATACGCAGGGCGGCGGACATCCTCATCGAATGCTTCCGCAACGGCGGCCAGGCGATCTTCATGGGCAACGGCGGCTCCTCCGCCGATGCCCAGCACATCGCCGCCGAGTTCTCCGGGAGGTACATGCTGGAGCGCCCCGCTCTGGCAGGGGTGTGCCTGTCCAACATCGCGCCGGTAACGGCCATCGGGAACGACTACTGCTACGATCTCGTCTTCAAGAGGCAGATCGAGGCCATCTGCAGGAAGGGGGACGTCGTCATCGGCATGTCCACCTCCGGCAACTCCAAGAACGTCGTCTTGGCAATGGAGGCCGCCAAGGAGCGCGGCGCCGTCACCATGTCCTTCACGGGAGACGGCGGGAAGCTCAGGGAGATCGTGGACTGCGCCGTCGTCATCCCCTCGAAGGAGACCCCCCGCATCCAGGAGGGCTACCTCTGCGCATGCCACACCATGTGCGGCATCGTCGAGAGGGAGATGTTCGGCCAGCGAGCGGTGTTCATCGACAGGGACGACACCATCGCCAAGGACGTCCCGTACTGCAGCGACCCGGACCTGTTCAACCTGTTCGAAGACGTCCCTCAGGCGGTCAAGAGGCTCAACGACGCCGGCTATCTCGTGATAGTGATAACCAACCAGTCCGGCATAGGCCGCGGATACTTCGACGAGGAGACCCTCGGGCGCATCCACGCGAAGCTCAGGGCGAAGGTCGCGGAGGCGGGCGGCCATATAGATGATATATTCTACTGCCCCCACACTCCGGACGATCGTTGCTCCTGCAGGAAGCCCGAGATCGGGATGGGCATGGCCGCCATGATGAAGCACGGCATCGACCCGTCCAGGTCCTACATGATCGGCGACCACGACAAGGACATGGAGTTCGGCAGGCGCATGGGATGCAAGGGCATCAAGGTGTCCCCCGGGTTCTCGTTCTCCGATGCTGTGGACGCGATTCTAGACGGACGTTCTGAAAACCCGTAAATATGGAAACACTTGTGCACTTTCCGTGAGAGGAGACCTTGTCTCCCTACCGACATTCCAAAGGTGTTTCACATGGACAAGACGGAAAAGATCTGGCTTAACGGAAAGCTCGTCAACTGGGCCGATGCGAAGGTCCACGTCCTCGCGCATGCGATGAACTACGGGACCGGGGTCTTCGAAGGCATCAGGGTCTACCACACCCCCAAGGGGATGGCAATCTTCAGGCTCAAGGACCACGTCCAGAGGCTCATGGACGGCTGCAGGATCATGGGGATCGACCTGGTGTTCGACGGGAAGGCCTACACCAAAGAGGACATCTGCAACGCCATCAAGGACGCCGTCCGCGCCAACGGCGATGCCGTCGACTACGTCAAGCCCTGCGTCTTCCTGAGCGGAGAGGAGGTCGGACTCAACCCCGACGGAGTCCCCGCGTCCTTCGTCGTCACCTGCATCCACATGGGAGCGTACCTGGGAGACGCCAACTCCGGAGCCAAGCTCATCACGTCCTCCTGGCAGAGGCCCGACAACCTGTGCGGCCCCGCCGGAGCCAAGGTCAACGGGTCCTACGTCGCGTCCACCCTCGCCAAGAGGGAGGCCCACCGCCAGGGAGCCGACGAGGCTGTCATGCTGAACTCCGTCGGACACGTCGCCGAGTGCACCGGAGAGAACATCTTCATGCACTTCCACGGGAAGATCGTCACCCCCTCGCTCGCAGAGTGCATCCTCGGAGGCATCACCAGGGACTCGATCATCAAGGTCGCCAGGGACCTGGGCTACGAGGTCGTCGAGGAGCCTGTCTCCAGGTTCATGCTCATGGCCTCCGACGAGGTCTGGATGACCGGTACCGCAGCGGAGATCGCGCCCATCACATGCTACGACGGGCAGGTCATCGGCGACGGGAAGCCCGGCAAGATCTCCGAGGAGATCCACGCCAAGTTCCACGACATCGCCACCGGCAAGGCTCCCGAGTACGACGCCTGGCTGGACTACGTCAACTAAACATTTCAGGCCCTTCGGGGCCTTCCTTCTTTGTTTCCGCCTGCTGGCATCCGTCAGCGGATCCTCAACTTTCCATCAGCAAGCCCATCGAGAAGTACAATCCCAAGGACTGAACCCGCATCGACGCGGCTCATTCCGTCGTCTGCGAAGCGCCCTTCTTGAAGACGACGTACTTGCTCAGGACCCAGTTCAGGACGATCTCCACCACGCTGGTGATGATCTTCGCCAGCATTCCGCTGGTCCCGAACAGTATGGACAGGAACCCGAAGTCCAGGACTATCGCGCTGAGCCCCATCCAGTCGTTCAGGATCGGGAACAGGATGAATGCGACTATCCCCGTGAATATCCTAGAGCTGAAGAACGATCCCAGCTCCCACAGCAGGACACGGGCCTTGGTGGTCCTGCTCTCGAAGACGAGCCATTTGTTGACCACGAACGCGAACGTGACTCCGCACACCCACGACAGGATGTTGCTGATGTTGGGGTCTATGCCGAAGGCCCTGACGAAGAGCGCATAGGATGCCAGCGTGACCAGCGTCGTGAACGCTCCCCAGAACACGTAGAGGATGGCCTCGCGGTGGGCCTTCATGAAGTCCATGACTCCTTTCATCACGCGGTCATCAGCTTCTATTACAAAAAAGGCGCAGGCGCTCAGGCGGAAAGCGAGACGGTCTCGATCAGCTTCCGCTTGATGAACATCACCGCGAGCACGGACAGCGTGCCGATGTACTGCATCACGCCTCCGACATAGTAGAGGATGTCCATCAGGCAGATGCCGCAGAACAGGTCGCTCTGCGACCACCTTATCGCATCGGCCACCCACGATGTGCTGACCGCATCCGTGAACTGGGCAAGGGTCATCAGGTCCGCGGCGGTGGCCGCGAGGACGAACATCGTCGTTCCGACGCACAGTATGGCGAACGGGATCCTGTACCTCCTGTCGTCGAGCATGTGGATGATCAGCAGGGGCGTCAGGAGCAGGATGTACTGCGGAGTGGCAGGGTACAGGAACAGCACCGCGAGGTTGATGAACACCAGGGCCAGGAGGGCCCTGTCCCTGTTGTCGCCTTTGTATCCGGCCATAGCCTTGCCCAGGAAGGCGGACACAACGATCAGCGCGATGTAGAACACCATGGTCCATGCCCTCTCCATGGTGGTCAGTCCGGATCCCAGGTCCGAGCTGGCCCTGGACGTCATGAACGCGAAGCAGTCTGTGAAGGTCCCGTCGAGGATCTGGGGCATGAACAGGACGATGAACGTCAGGATGGCGGCGATGCCCGCCTTCAGGACGTTCTCCCACCCTTCCCTCCTGTCCGCGGACCTGTTGATGACGTATCCGACGAGGACGAAGGCGAGGATCCCGGGGAAGAGCTTGAACGACGCCGCCATCCCCAGCATGATCCCTGCCAGCCAGTACTTCTCCTTCATGGCGAAGTAGATGCACAGGCAGGTGAGCAGGGCGGAGATGGCATCGAACATGCCTCCGACGCAGGAGACCACGATGACGAAGGGGCAGAGGAACCAGATCGCGAACCCGTTCTCGGCCTTCCTGGGATCGGAGGTCCTGGCCTCGATCAGGGTGTAGATCGCGTATCCGACAAGGATGTCCAGCACCGCCAGCATGCACTCGAAGGCCAGGACGAAGGCTTCGGAGGGCACGAACGCGGAGAAGTACCATTTGTAGTCCTCCACGAACAGGAAGTCCGTGGACCTGATGCCGAACATGTCCAGCCCGAAGAGCTCCGCCACGCCGGAGAACGCTCCCAGGACGTACCCCCAAGGAGGGGCATAGTTGTATCCCGACACGTCGTAGAGGCCGTTCCCGGCCTCGAAATTGGATATTATGAGCGCCCAGCTGTGGACGTCGTAGGTGTAGGTCATCAGCCCCGCGACGATGAACCTGACGGCGAGGCCGATGGCGATGACGCACAGGATCCTCTTGGTGAGGAACCTCGATCCCAGGAGCCCTGTGCATGCAGCCATTGTATCAGATCGACAGGTCGACGGCCCTGCAGTAGACAGGGTAGTATCCGCCCAGGTAGATGAACGCATACGGGTTGGACCCTTCGACGTTCAGGGTTCCACCGGTGCTCCCGCGCGTGACGGTGCCCGTGAACGAGTCCACGATGCGGGACTCGGGCCCAAGGCCGGAGCATATGACCTGCGCCATGTCGTAGCGCTGGTTGTTCGAATAGTCCCCTGCCATGATGCACATCATCCCCTCGCCGTAGGACACCAGCGAGATGCTGGCGAAGCCGTCCTTCTGGAACCCGATCTGCAGTGACTTCTGCGTCTCGGGGAGGAGGCTGCAGTCGACCGAGTACCTGACGTTGTTGTTCATGAGGGAGAACGTCTTGGTGAAGCCGTTGGATGCCACCTCGTCGTATGCGACATAGCTGTCCCCGCCGTACAGGCATCCGTCGACGGAGAAGAACAGCTCCTGGTACCCGTCGACCTCCTTCAGCTCGGTCTGGGATGCGCTGTACTTCCCGATCATGTTCCCGGCCCAGTACAGGCTGCCTCCAGCGGACATCCATTGGAATATCAGGTCTGAAGAGTCTCCGGTGTAGACCGTGTCGGGGAACGCTCCGGATATGCATATCAGGCCCGTCCTGACATCTCCTGCCTCCGCTTCTGCCGTCAGCCTGTCCGCGAGCTCCTCGGCGTTCAGGACGGTGACGTCGTTGATGTTCCTGTACCTGAGCGTGGGGGCGAGCTGCTCCACATAGTACTGCTGGTCCAGCTCCCTGGCTCCGATGGCCACGTAGACCTCTTCGTAGCAGGACTTGTACGACTTGTCGTAGTAGATGTACAGCTTCTCCACCACATCGTGGGACCCGTTGTCCAGGGACACGGCGGTGTATGTCTTCGACCCGGAGGCCGAGACCGTGTAGCTCATCTTCCCGTCGCTCCCGATGGAGGCGTCCGCGGAGTAGTCCGTGTAGTCCGACGTGTAGACTATGACCTCTCCGGCGAGCACGATGGCGATCACCGCTATGGCGACAACGACCAATGCCCTGTCAGTTCTCTTGTCCTTCATACTCACCACTCATCCAATCCAGCGCGGGCTTGATGCGTCCGCAGACGCTTACGGTGCGGTCCTTGAAGTAGATCAGCACAAGGAAGACCAGTCCTATGAGCTGTATGACGTTGCCGGTGGCGTTCAGGACGGACACCAGCGTTATCTCGCCGGTCCCGACGGACTCCATCCATTGCATGGCGGAGACCACCCAGTCCGGGGACACCAGGTTCGTGAACTCGGACAGGGACAGCAGCAGCGACATGTTGTTGATCGTTATCGCGGCGAAGAACGCTCCGAACGTTATCAGCGCCCAGCAGCGCAGGAGCCTCCGGCCTCCGTCCGCTATGTAGAGGCACAGCAGCGGCAGGAACACCATGAAGTACTGGGGCGTGAGGGCCGTCAGGGTGGCCAGGACCAGGGAGATCATGGTCAGCTCGAAGAACCTCCTGTCGATGTCCTCCCTCGTCTTGAACATCATCCATCCGCAGAGCAGCATCCCTGCGACCATGACGAACATCCCGAAGTAGCTCCACAGCATCTCGGGGATCTCCGTGTTGCGGTCCATGCGCCCCGTGACGAAGGACAGGGCGTCCTGCCACGAGCCGTCCAGGACCTGCGGCATCACGAGGACAGCCGCCATGAGCGCCGCTCCGATCACCGCCAGGGAGATCTTCCTGAGAGCGAGCCCGTCGTCCCTGTGCTTCACGAACACGTATCCGATGAACACGATGATGCAGAACGCGGGGAAGAACTTCAGGAGGACAGATATGGAGAATACCATCCCTCCGAGGAATGTGCGGTCCTTGTAGATCAGGTACACCGTGAGCAGGAGCAGGAAGGCCGATATGGAATCGAACTGGGCCTGGACCGCGGACATGTAGATCACAGGGAGGCTGAAAAGCCACAGCGCGGAAGCCGTCAGGGCCTTTCCGCGGTCGGAGGTCCTCTCCTCGGCGAGCTTGTACAGCAGGGCCGCCACGGCGAAGTCCACGATGACCAGGAACGACTTGATGAAGAGGTTGAACCCGATCGTCGTCGTGGTCGCGATATGGAACTTGCAGATCAGGTTCTCCACGGGGATGAGCTCGGTGAACCTGACGCCGAACACGTCCAGGCTCAGGAAGGCGTCCATGAAGGCGCTCATCGACCCGAGGATGTATCCCCAGACGGGGGTGTAGTAGTAGCCGGCGGTGTCGTACAGGCCGTTCCCCGACTGGATGTTCTCTATGATGAGCCCCCAGTGGTAGATGTCGTAATCGTAGGTCAGGAGAGGCATGAGCACGAGCCTGACCAGGAGGGCCAGGGCGAGCATCGTGATGAACGGATGGTTCCTGACGGCATCCGGGATGCCCGTGCCCGCCTCTTTGAAATCCATGGGAATCCGATGAACATGTCCTATTAAAAGGGTAGTCGAAAGATGTTGGACGCATTGCGCAGCAGTCCGGACGGATCCACGTTCCGCATCCCGGATTCTTCGCCTTCTGCCAGGGCGGGGAATCGAAACGGTTAACTATCTGGTGTCCCAGCATAGTGCCATGGAGCGGAGTCGGACAGCGTTGGCTGCGGCAGCGGTGAGCATCATCGCCGCTGTCATAGGCGTCCTTCAGAAGGACGGGATAGTCGTGTCCATGGCGCTGTTCTCCGCATTGTCGTCGATGGTCCTCGCGCAGGCCCCGGACTGCAGGTTCGGGCCAAAGGCCCTGGGGATCGCTATCGCGGTCCTGCTGGTGGCGATGGCCATGGTCATGGGGCTGTCCTATGACAACATCGTCGTGCAGAAGGGCTACATGGACGTCTACAGCTGGGCCTTGCTGGTCGCGGTCGTGTACGCGATCCCCCTGCCCGCCCTGGCGCTGCTCACGATGCAGGCCCTGGCGGTCCGTTACGGGGCCTCGTACAACTGGGCCCTGGCATCCTCGCTGCTCCCGTTCTACGCCCTCGGGCCGGTCGCCATCGGCTTCACTCTGACATATTTCATCCAGGGCATCGACACTGTCTCATCCTACGTGACCAACGCGTACATAGGGTGGGGCGTGGCGGTGCCGCTGTTCGCGTCCATAGCCGTGGCCTTCGCCCTGAGGCGCTGGATGCGCCGCAACGGCCTCGTCATCAACGAGAGAGGGCTGGTGAGCCGCACATGAGGAAGCTCCAGACCCGCAACGACAGGATCAAGTCGATCTGCATGCTGGTGCTCTGCCCCGCTGTGCTGGTCGTGCTGTTCATGGCCGTGGAGCTCGGCATAGCCCCGGGCATCGCCGCAGGCCATCCTCCGGAGTACCTGAAAGGCACATGCATAGTCGTGGCGCTGGTGAGCATAATCCTGCCTATCCTCAGCCTGATGGAGGTCATCGTCCTTCCGAACTGGTTCCTGGCCATGGTCTACTTCGACCTGTACATGTACGTCACCACGCTGTGCTGCGGGATGTACTTCACAGTGAGCTGGTGGGGGGACTTCTCGCACGTGATCTCGTCCATCGTTGTGGCGGAGATCATCCTCATGGCGCTGTGCGTCATGGCGACGTACTCCCCTTCGCATGTCTCCCTCGGGAACAACGGGGGCTTCGCGGTCACCCTGTTCATCGTGGCGGTGAGCTTCGGGGGCATCTGGGAGCTCATCGAGTGCTCCACGGACCTCCTGGCGGGATCCAGCTACATGGTCTACGGCGCGGCAGGGTCCCTTGCCGATATAACCGCCGATGTCATCGGAGCGGCGATCGTGTCCGTCTACGCGTACTTCTCCCTGAAGACCAGGGCCCCTGCGGACATGATCCGCGACCTGAAGATCCGTCTCAGGAAGCCTGAGTCTCACTGACCGGTGCCGGGTTCGCGATGCCGACGTCCAGGGCGGCGTCCTTGGAACCGGAGCGGGCGAGGGCCCTGAGGCATATGCACATGATGGCCACGAGCGCCATGTCGCGGAACAGGTTGAATATCAGGTAGAGGTCCGTGTCGTTGGGGTATGCGAGGAAGTACCTGCCGAAATCCACAGAGAGCAGCACGATCACGCAGGCGGCAGCCCTCATGCCTGCATCCTTGGCCATCATGGGGATGAGGGCCAGCATGGGCATGATCCACACCATGTACTGGGTGGAGAACACCTTGTTGGTCATCATGAACATCAGGATGATGACCGTGGCCATCAGGATGAGCGAGCGGTCGCTCCATCCCGAGGCCAGCCTTCCGGAGTTCCTGATGACGAACCTGGCGGCCACGATGAACATCGCTCCGATCCCGATCACCACCACAGCCGTCCAATAAGGCACGACAGCGTCGCACAGCGGCCCCACCACGTCATGCGTGTCGTGAGCGGGCACTATGCTGGATGTGGTCAGGCCGAGCACGGTCAGCACTCTGACGAACTCCGCGAACAGGCTCTCCACCTGGAACCCGCGGTCCGCATGGAACCCGATGAACCCGAGGCAGTCCGCGAACGGCACGCCTGCGAGCATGAGCGGCGCGACGGCCATGACGGACACCGCGATGCACGCCAAGGCCCCTATGGCGATGTTCCGTCCTTTCCCATCGGCCTTCTCCAGCACGTTCAGCATCAGGAACAGCAGGATGATCAGCGCGGGGTAGATCTTGGTCAATGTGGCGAAGGCGGCGAACCCGTACGCCAGGCCGAACCTCCTCTCCATGAAGAAGTAGAGCGCGATCACCGTGGCGCATGCGGGGAAGATGTCGAACTTCCTGATGGGGAAGTAGATCAGGAAGAACATCGTGAAGACGAACGCCACCGCGAGCTTGTTGGCTCCTATGCGCTCGCATATCAGGAGGGTGAAGTGCAGGGTCACCGCGATGAAGACCACGACCTCCAGCCCGAAGAGCAGGGCATAGGTCTCCAGGTCCGAGGCGAACAGCCCCGGGATTATGAAGAACACCAGCGAGAACGGCGGGAACTCGAAGACGAAGTCCCTGTAGGGCATCTGTCCGGATTTTATGGCTTCGGAGTGGGCGAAGAAGTTGATGACGTCCTGCTCCGCAGTGCCGGACATGAACACGAGGACGAACAGCAGCACGGCGAACGATGCCAGGACCATCAGCAGATGGTCCTTCTCATCGGGCGCATAGACGATGCGCTTGACATGATTGGCCGCTGTCGC
>CAVCVB010000029.1:0-17840 GCA_963605395.1 Firmicutes bacterium CAG:194 | reverse complement strand
CCGTACCCCACGAATTCCGCGTATGTGGTGTTGGTGCTGTAGGACAGCTTGTAGTAGGCCGTGACCTCCGTCTCCGTGTAGTATTTCTGCTGGATATCCGTGATCTGTCCGCCGGCGGTGTCATTCATGCCGTAGGTTATCTGTATCCCGCTCTTGTTGCTCGTGTCCGCGTCGAACAGCGTGAAGTCCACCTTGAACGCATGGAACTTCCCATCGTAGTCTCCCTCATACTTCTCCACAGTGATGACATGGGGGGAGCTCGCGGTCGCCTGCTGAGTCTTCAGCTGGTACGAGGTTATGTTCACGTTGACCCTTGTGTCACTCGTGCTGCCCGTGCCGTTCGTGGATTTCAGGGTGTTGTAGTTGTCCCCTGCGCTCGCCTCCCAGGTCCATATGCCGGATTCATTCACGTGCGTGAACGTCTTCGAGAAGCTCACACAGCTCCCGGAATCTGTAGCATCTGCGATGCTCCCGTAACCTGAGGATGCCGGGGTGAATACAATCATCATATTCACGGTGTCCCCACTCAGGGCTCTGACGGTGAATCCCACATCGGATCCGGATCCGTTGTAGGTTCTATCGATCTTATACACCGCACCGCGGTCCACCGTCAGATTCTCCCTGGCGATGTTCACGGTCATGTCCTGATTGTTTGCCGTGCTCCCGTACGTTTCGTAGTTGTCTCCTGCGCTCGCAGTCCAGGTTATCTTTCCGGATTGGTTGACGTCTCTGACGGCGAGATCCAGGTTCGCCACGTTTTTCTTCGAAACTTCGTCATCGCTTCCCGTGACGGTGTTCGTGGTTGCTGTCGAACTGCTGGTGTAGGTCCAGGTGTAGGTTATCGTCACGGTGTTCCCCTTGTACGCCGAGACAGTCACTCCCACATGGTGGTCATTACTCGCGTCGTACGTCTTCGCCGACGTATCCGACTCGAAAGTTCCATAATGCAGATTCACCGGAGTGACGGCCAGGGTCGCGGGGGTTATGTTCACACTGATCTTCGTACCACTCGAGCCGTCCGTGGAGCTCAGGGTGTTGTAGTTGTCTCCTGCGCTCGCCGTCCATTTCCAAACGCCGGATTCCTTCACGTTCGTGAACGTCTGCGAGAAGCTCACATAGTCCCCTGTTCTTTCGGCATTGGCGATGTTCCCATAACTTTCGGATTCCCGGGTGAATACGATTTTCATTTCCACGTTGTCCCCGCTCAGGGCTTTGACGGTGAATCCCACATCGGATCCGGATCCGTTGTACTTCTTACTGATTGTGTACCCCGCGTCCTTCACCAGCTCCAGATCCGCCGCGGTTATGGTTATCTTCCAGCCGTCGCTGGTGATGCCGTCTGCGCCGTCCGTTGTGAGCTTGTTGTAGTTCGTGGTCTCTTCGCAGCACAGCCTCATTTTGTACGTTCCCACATTCTTGATCGGGCTGGTTTCTTCCGCCGTTGCTCCGTTCTTGAAGTACTTCACTGTCAGGCCGTCCAAGGTGTCGCCGTTGTTCAGTGCGGCAGTCGCCGATTTGTTCTTCACGTCGTAGACGAAGCTGTTTCCTTCGCTCTCTTGTTTCTCCGCGCCCTCGCCGTTCCAATAAGTGATGGTGAAGTTGTCCGCCGTCAGGGTGGCCTTCGTAATGGTCATCGTCCCGATGCTGAGGCTGCTATCCGTGGTGAAGTTCGTGTTATCCGCGATCGTCGCGACGATGTCATACGAGCCGGCATTGATCTGGCTGTGTTCGTCCGTCACGGTCGTGGGCCAGCTCGTCCCGACCTTCCATGTCAGCCAGCTGCTTGTATCTTTGCCGTTGTAATAGTCCTTGTAAAGCTTGATGAATTCCACCGTAGGGGTGTGCTTTCCCTGGTCGTAGACGAGGTCATCGACGGTGCCGTCGCTGTTCTTGTAGGTGATGTTAAAGTCGCTTTCCGTAAGCTTGTGCTGCTTTATCGTGAAGGTCGTCATATTGACTTTTGTCCAGGTGCTGATATCCACCCCGCTTGTATTCGTCACGAAGTTCGTGTTGTCATCCACATAGACTGTGATCGGGTAATCGCCCGCATCCTTCTTGGATGCCTCTCTAGAACCCTCTGCGCCGATCTTGCAGGTCAGCCATGAATAGTCATCGACTGTCTGCGTCTTGTATGTCGACTTCAGTTCGATGGCGGGCTTGTGTTCACTCGTGTCGAACTTCTTGGTATCGCCGGTTTGGTACGAGATCGTGAAATCCCCGTCAGCCAGCTCCTTCTTGTTTATGATGAACAGGTATGGGGTGTTGTCGGTGATGTTCAGCGTGACCGTTCCGCTTGAGAAGTTCTGGCTGCTGCTGTTGACCGTCACCTTGATCTCGTATCCGGCCTCGTTCGCATTTATCTGCTTCTCCGCTCCGCCGACCGTCCAGCTCAGCCATGTGGACACAGTGTCCGGCTGGTTCTGGAATTTCTGAATCAGAGTGACTGTGGCCGTCTGCCCTGTTCCGTTGTATTCCTTCGTATTGTCGGAGACAACGAAGTCCTTCGCTTCCGGGGCCTTCTGGGTGATCGTCATTTTCCAGCTGCCGTCCAGGGTGCCGCTCGCGGTCTTGAACTTACTGGTGTCGGTCACATTGAGCTTGAACGTGTAATCGTCGCAATTGATCTTCTCGCCGGTATTATCGAAGGCCACGCTCAGGTTGTTATACAGATCGGTCAGGTCCTCGGTCGGGAACGAGCTCAGCCCCTTCGTGCTCGACGCGCTCGCCGTGACCTCGCTGCCGTGCGCACTGCCGTCATAAACCTGGGAGGTGCCGCTGAACGTGAAATCATCTGTGGTGAGGGTCCTCTTGACGATCTTCCAGTTCACCGAGACAGAACCTGTGGACCCGTCGGACCAGTATCCCCCTACGGGGGTGACGGTCGCCGAGTACGCTTCATCGCTCGGATCCTTCGCCGTGCTCCCGGTCACACTCACCTGATACTCGTTCATCCCGCTCGGGTAGAATGTCTGGTTCTTCCCGTTGTACTCTTTTTCGACCACCGTGGTGGTACTGATGCTGCTCTTGTCCGGCTCCACGTATATGTAAGAGGTCTTATAGCTCGCCAGGGTCCCCTCGACGGCCGCAGTGCGGACGTAGTACCTTCCCGGCGCGACCGCCGTATTGGGGGCACTGCATTTTGTCCAATTGCTCCCATCAGTGCTGTACTCCATCGCCGTGGTGGTCGGCGTGAGCCTCCCGCAGGTCTTCGAGGCCTCATCGATCATCTCCATCCCGACGCCGGTAGGAGTCGACGCTCTGGCCGTTACCGTAGTATCTACGTCTTCTATGGTTAAGCTTCCGCCCTTGTAGTATGCTGTGTACCTGTAATATGTTTGATTGTTGGTTTCATCGTACTTCCAGAAGGTGAACGATGTGTAGGTCCTTTCACCATTAGTGAATTTGGGTTTGACAAGCCCCTCGAAACAGAATGTGGCGCCGAAGGTATTGTTGGATGAGGATATGAAGATGACACCTAAGGATTCATCCATTTCCGTTCCTGGATCTGGTGTGATGGTGTAATAACTTTTATTGATATTGAGACGTACGTTCGATTGCGGACCCGCATCCACATCTTCAGTCACCGCGGGCATCGCCAGGACCATGGCCGCCATCGCCGCGAGCAGCACCACTGCGAATATCGCCTCAGGACGGCGGAGGTCCCGCTTCGCCCTCGGGCCCTTCGCGGATCCGAGGATCCTCCGAGCCCCCCCCCCGAGGCGTTTCTTTTTGTTTTCTTCTCATTGTCATATCTGGGTCCCTCTCCGGGAATCCCCCCCCCCTGTTTAAGGAGGCGATAACCTTAGAGGGGGAGTGCGACGGATGAGCTATATAACTTTGGCTCCGAGGAACGTCTTTTCCGCTCGTGGTCCGGCGAGGGACCACGGTATGCAATACGCCATCTCGAGGGAGGACCTGCCGCTCCGGGATGGAACGAATGGGAGGATTCCGTCCGTAGCCGCCATTCGCGTGGCCCTGGTCCGGGGGCCGGGCCGGTCTGCCGCATGTAGCGAATATCTCGAGGGCACGATTGTGGAGGATGCATCGCCGATTCGGAGTAATCGCGGGCGCACGTCGGAGCGGTGCTCTGACGTCGAGCCGGCGCGAAGGCGCCGGAACCGTATGATAGTTGATAGGAGAACGTCCCGGCACGGATCCCTCCGCACCGGGGTTTGAAGTTTCAGTTCAGGACGTCGGACATGTCGTAGACGATGCCCTTCTTCTGGTTGACGACCCATCCGGCCGCCAGGACGGCTCCGCCGACGAAGATCTCCCTGGAGTGGGCCTGGTGGCGGACCTCGATGCGCTCGGAGTTCCCGATGAACATGACTGTGTGGTCTCCGACGATGTCCCCTCCGCGGACGGCGTGGATGCAGATCTCGTCTCCGCGGGGGCAGACCCCCTCGCGTCCGTAGATGATCTTCTTCCCGCCCATCTCCTTGCTGATGATCTCCGCAGCCGTGACCGCGGTCCCGCTGGGAGCGTCCTTCTTCTGGTTGTGGTGGGCCTCGATGATCTCCACGTCGTAGGCGTCGCCCAGGTAGTCGGCGGCCTGCTTGATGAGCTTGAAGAACACGCCCACACCGATGGAGTAGTTGGACGAGATCACCGCGGCCACGTTGTTCCTGACGACGGCCTCCGTGATGTTGGTCTTCTGCTCGGAGGTGAGCCCGGTGGTCCCGATGATCAGGTTGACCCCCGCATCGGCTGCGGCGGGAGCGTTGACCGCTGTGGCCGCGGCGATGGTGAAGTCGATGAGCACATCGGTCTTGGACTCCTTCAGGACGTTGGCCAGGTCCTTGGAGTCGGACACGGGGACGTTGAGCGTCCCGACGCCGATGGCCTCTCCTATGTCCTTGCCCACGTTCACCAGGTCGAACGCGGCGGAGATCTCCATGCCCTCGGTGGCGAGGACGCGGCGGATGATGAGGGACCCCATCCTCCCGCAGGCTCCCAGCACTGCGACCCTGGTGGTCATGCGGATGCCTCCGTGGCGGTCGTTCCCATGGATATGGCTGTGTGTTTCATGAGGTGCGGATTGTCGCCGACGTATAATATCCATGGCATCTCCGGCGACGGACGACGCCCTCGGTCATCCGACAGGGACTTCTACGATCTCGGTCCTGGCCTTGGCCAGCTTGGACCAGAAGCATATGCCCAGGATGACGACGTCCTTCCCGGGCATCTCCTTGTGATATCCCTTCTTGTGGATCTGATCCATCGCCTCTTCCACGCCGGCGTCCATCTCGTCTTCCGAACCGACGGTCTTGAGCTCGAAGACCATCCCCACGTCTCCCTCGGCCTTCGGGAACATGATGATGTCCGATCTCCCGAGATCGGCCTCGCGCTGGGTCCGGACGGTGTATCTCTTGCACACACCTATGAGGAGAGTGGCGACGATCATCTCGTAGGGGTTCTCTGGAGTGCTGGGATTGAGGTCCATGTAGCTGGCGGTGATTAGGATCTTCTCCAGGACCTTCACGATCCTCTCCGCATCGCCGTCGAGGACGGCCCTGTTGAACGCGATGAAATCGGTGTCGTCGATCGGCGTTATCTCATCGACGATGTCTGCAAAGATCTCCAGGACCTCCGCGTTCGGTATCGAGATCTCATAGATGCCGTTGTCAACGGGCACTGCGTTCAGGTATCCCGTCATGGCCATGAGGCTGAAGAGAGATACGTCTGAAGAGTATACGCTTCTGTATGTGAGCTGCTGTTTCAGCTTCGTCTGCGCCTTGTTCCTAGTGAACAGGTTTATGATCTTGTCGAGGTTGTCGCTGTTGATGCGCTCCAGGAGGTGTCTGACGATGCCGTCCCCGCCGGAGTTCGCCCAGTACGTCTTCGGTTCGAAGCCCTCGTCGACATAGTTCATGATGCTGAACGGATTGTACACGTCCGCGTTCCCGAAGCGGTAGCCGTCGTACCATTCCCTGACCTCGTCCAGCTTCTCGGGATGGCCGTAGTACTCCAGGATGCCCTTCACCTCGGATTCTGTGAATCCGAACCTCTCGTCGGACCTGGTGGAGAAGATGTTGTTCACCTTGACGTTGTTCAATCCGGAGAATATGCTCTCCTGAGCGATCTGCATGACGCCCGTCATGTAGACGATGCTCCTGTTGGCGTTGGTCTTCACCGCCGAACGGAGGAACCCTCCCAGGAAGTCCAGAATCTTCCTGTGCGACTCCTCTCCGAAGTAATCCGAGACTGCGCAATCGTATTCGTCTATCAGGATGATCGGCTTCTTCCCGGAGAACATGAAGATCGCTTCCGAGAGGTCGTCCAGCGAGGTCTCCAGGAAGTCCTCTGCAATGTCTCTCCGCTTTACGGATCTGAAGATATCCACGAAGTCGGGGTCGACATTAGGATCATTCAGCAGATACTCGTGTGGAGTGTAGGCTTTCTTCACGGCGGTACGCAGCTTGTTGACGAACGACTCGTAAGTGGATGCCTTAGTATCGTTGAGGTCCAGGCGTATCACTGGGAAGGCGTTCTTGTACTTGTCGTACTCCGGATACTTGGAGATTTCCAGCCCGTCGAACCAGGTGTTCCCCTTGTACTCCTCGTTGAAGAATGCATCGAGCATGGTCAGGTTGGTGGTCTTCCCGAACCTGCGGGGGCGGGTGAACAGGTAGACCCTGTCGTCTTCGGCGTCGATGACGTCCTTTATCAGGAGCGTCTTGTCGACGTAGTACCTGTCCTTCTCGCGCATGGTCGCGAAGGAATGCCCTCCGAGGCTCACCTGCTTCATCTCTTCGGACATCTCCTCCCACGTTGATAATCCCTTGTCCGCGGCCATGAGGCGGTCGCGTTCCGGATCCCCAGAGCCTTCGCATGCTTCAATGTGCTTGCCGATGGCTGGAGTACCGTGCTCTGATGCATGATTGTGGTCCGGCTCCTTGGATATCTTGTCGTTCGATCCCATGAAATGAGTTTGCGTCTCTTACTATAAGTCCCTTCGTCCGTTTGTTCCCCTGCGGCTCCATGGGAAGGAGCGGCCGGACGGCATCCGGTTATCGCCCCTCTTACCTGGTCCAAGAGGATGTTGCGGGGCTTCCATCCCACGTCGATCTCAGGAAATCCATCCAGTGCACGCCTTTATCGGATCATCGGCCACCGCATTCTCCAGGCATCCGGTCGAGCGCACCACGCCAGCAGGTGCCATAATGACGATCTCGTCCGCGAACCTGGAGGATCATAAGGCAGGGACTTCTACGATCTCGGTCCTGGCCTTGGCCAGCTTGCTGTGGAAGCATATCCCGATCAGCGATACCTTGCCCGGAGGCATGTCCTTGAAGTACGACCTGTCGTGGATCTGCTTGAACGCTTCGTCCACGCCTGCATCCATGCCCTTGACGGACTTGGCGGTCTTTATCTCGATCACGATGCCCATGTCTCCTCTGGCCTTCGGGACCATGATTATGTCCGATCTGCCCAGCTTCATCTCGCGCTGCGTCCTGACGGTGTACTTCTCGCGCACTCCCACGAGGAGGGTCGCCATCATGACCTCGTAGGGATTCTCGTGGAACTTGGAGCTGAGGTTCAGGTAGCTCATGTTATCGAGGGCCTTCTCCGAGATGGATGCTATCTTCTCCGCATCGCCGTCCAGGACGGCCCTGTTGAACGCGACGAAATCCTTGCTGGAGACGGGCGCGACCTTCGCAGCCAGGTCGTAGACGATCTCCATGACCTCGTTGTTCGGTATGGAGATCTCATAGTCTTTGTTCCCCGCAGGCACCGCGTTCAGGTACCCCGTCATGGCCATGAGGCTGAAGAGGGACTCGTCGGAAGCGTAGACGTCTCCGTAAGTGAGCTGCTGCATAAGCTTCGTCTGGATCGTGCCCCCTTTGGTCAGGTTGAGGACGTCTTCAAGGTTCTCGCTGTTGATGCGCTGCAGGAGGTGCCTGACGATGCCGTCTCCGCCGGAGTTCGTCCAGTACGTATCGGCCTTGAACTGCGTGCGGATGTAGTTCATAATGCTGAACGGGTTGTATACATCCACATTTCCGAAGCGGTAGCCGTCGTACCATTCCCTGACCTCGTCCAGCTTCTCCGGATGGCCGTAGTGCTCCAGGATGTCCTTCACCTCGGATTCCGTGAACCCGAACCTCTCGTCGGACTCGTCCGAGAAGATATTGTTCACGGTGACGTTGTTGAGCTCGGAGAATATGCTCTCCTGGGCAATCTGCATGACTCCGGTCATGTACGCCATCTCGAGATTGGGGTTGCTTTTCAGCGTCTGCCCCAGGAAGTTGCGGAGGAACTTCAGCATCGGGCGGTGCGATTCTTCACCGTAAGAATCCGCAAGGGCGGAATCGTACTCGTCGATGAGGATCACCACGTTCTTGCCACTGTGCTTCTTCAAGGCTCCAGACAACAGAAGGATGGATTCTCTAAGTCTTGCTTCAGGCACATCGCGGTCGTCCAGCATGGAGAACAGGTCGCGGACGGGCTTCCTGAGGCCTTCCCATTCGAGAAGGTACTGATGCGGCTCGAATGCGGCTGCTATCGTGGAGTTCATTCCTTCGAGGAACCCCTCGTATGTATCGCTCTTCGAGGCTCTCATGTCCAGATGAATCACCGGGAACGCGTTCTTGTACCTCTCGTACTCCGGATAGTTGGAGATCTCCAGTCCGTCGAACCAGGTGTTGCCCTTGTACTTCTCGTTGAAGAAGGCGTCCAGCATGGACAGGTTGGTGGTCTTCCCGAACCTGCGGGGACGGGTGAACAGATACACGCCTGTGGGGTCCGATCCGAGGATGTCCTTTATTAAGAGGCTCTTGTCGACGTAGTAATTGTCGTCCTCGCGCATCCTGGCGAATGTCACTCCCCCGAGGCTCACCTGCTTCATCTCTTCTGACAACTCATCGCTGGTTGATAATGACTTGTCCGTCACGGGGAGCCACCCCCGATGATGGCCGTCGGGACTCTGTTGAGCATATATGCTCTCATGGGCGACGGCTTCTCGGCACCTATCGGCAACATGCTCCTATTGATTTCCCGCCCCTTCTTAATGGTTCGCCGGTTTCGACCCCCTTTTTATAACTACAATCTGAGCAAGGCAGTTGTCCGAAGCATAATCTCACAGCGTGAACCTGACGTTGTTCTGGCCCATGGCCCTGGAGTAGGCCATGGATGCGCACATGCGCTTGGCTATCAGGATGCCGATCCCCTCTCCGTCGAACGCCATGGGGTTGAACATGGGGCCGTCGTCGCGGACGGTCACCGAAGGCTCCTCCCCTCCGCGGGCCACGATGTCCATGGTCCTTCCGGCGTCTCCGTGGACGGCATGCTGCGATATGTTCATCGCCAGCTCCTCGCAGCACAGCCTGGCCCTCTCGCACCTCTCCTTCGGAACGCCCTGCTCCTCCAGGAACGCGCAGACCTCGTCGAGGGACTCGTCGAGGTCGGACAGGTCCCCCTTGACGGACACCGCCATGGTGGGGGCCTCGGGCATCCTGCCCAGGAGGAACCCGTGGAGCGAGCTGTCCTGCCTGCGCATGGCGAAGGACGCGATAGCGATCCCCGCGAGGACCGCGACCTCCCCGATCCAGAACGACGCCCACAGCAGGTCCGTGTCCTGACGGACCAGGACGGCTGCGAGCACCATGACCGCAAGGGGCTGCACGACAGATATGATGATAGACATCCTCCTGTGCCCGAGCACCTGGAACAGCACCATCAGGGCGTAGTTCACGCCGTACATGAGCGCGCAGGGGGCGAACAGCCTCAGCGCCTTGGAGCAGTAATCCGTCAACGAGGGGTCGGTTATGCCGAACACGTGGCAGAACGCCCCCGGGAACGCGATGACCAGCAGGACGAGGGCCGTCAGGGAGATCAGCAGGACCTTGGCGACCATCCTCGTGAGGTAGGATATCCCCTGGACGTCGCCCGACCCGTACAGCGTCCCGCCTATGGGCTGGATCGTCTGGCAGGTCCCGCCTATGAGCATGGTCGCGATCATCAGGACGTTCATCGACACCGCCATGGCGGCCATCCCGATGGTGCCGATCCATTCCAGGGTCAGGCTGTTCATGAACAGCATCTTGGCGACCATCATCAGGGACGCCAGCGCCACCGGGGCCCCGAGGACCAGCATCTTGGGCGCCAGCCCCATCCCTCCGGATTCCGGACGGAACATGGTGCTCGACCTGTTCTTCACGAAATGCCTCAGCAGGATGCAGATCCCGATGACGTATCCGATGACCACGGACAGAGAGGCTCCCGCAAGGCCCATGCCGCACTCCACGAGGACGACGCACAGTATGGGCGCGACGATGTTGGCGGTCGCCAGCGCAAGGGTGGCGGTCCTGGGAGAGCCGTCCACGCGGACGAACATGGCCAGCCCGGGGAGGAACAGGTACGCGAAGGAGCCGATCAGGGCTATGCGGGCGTACTCCTCCACCAGGGGCTTCAGGCTCGCGTCGGAGCAGAGCAGGTCCGTCACGGAGCCGGCGGCCAGCAGGCCGATCGCGGCCAATATGACGGCGAACGCCGCGGTGAACATCATCGAGACGGCGAACACCTTGCCCGTGTCGCCGTTGCATCCCTTCCCCACCAATACCGCGCAGAGGGTCGCGCCTCCCACGCAGACCAGCGCCGTGAGGGCGTTGTACAGCTGGATGATCGGCGACACCAGGTTCACCGAGGACAGCTCCGCGCTGCCCATCAGGTTCCCCACGATGATCCCGTTCACGATCACTCCGAGGGATGTGGCCATGACAGCCAGTATGGTGGATGCCGCGAACGTCTTGAACGCGCGGTTCACGAGATAGGGCGAGCGGCTCATCTGCGGTCCACCACCGGGGTGACCTTCAGGCTCGTGGAGTTGACTATGAACCCTCCGCTCCCCACGCAGTCCACTTCGAAGAGCATCAGCCCGTGGGGCACGGTCTTGGAGAACGAGTCGTACTCCGCCGTCAGGGCTTCCAGCGCGGATTCCCTGGTCACGGACGGGTCGTCCACCAGCAGGGTCATCCTGTCGGTCAGGCCGTCGGGATTGTCCAGCACGATCTGCAGGTTGCCCTTGTATCCCAGGGAGTCGGCCAGTATCTTGGAGATCCTCCTGAAGTTGAAGAACGTCCCGCCTATGCGCATGACGTCCCCGTACCTTCCCAGGAGCCTGAACCTGGGCTCCTTCCTGCCGCAGGGGCAGTCGCCCTCGATCCATTCCCCCATGTCGCCGATCTCGTACCTGGACGTCCTGCCGTTCTCCCTGAGGTATCCGGTGAAGATCAATCTCCCGGGCTCTCCGGGGCCGACGGGCTCGTCGGAATCCGTCTTCAGGATCTCCAGCTCCTGTATCTCGGAGTTCAGGTGGAACTCGTTGCGCCCGCACCAGCGGCAGCAGTAGCCCATGGTGCCGGTCTCGTTGGCTCCGTAGAGCATGGACTGTATCTCCTCGATGCCGAACTCGTCCTTCAGCCATTGGACCTGGGCGGAGGAGAACATCTCGCCTCCGTAGACGATCTTCCTGATCCTGCCGTAGGACTTCAGCATGTCATGGTTCTCCTGGAACACCCTTATGATGTAGCTGGGAGCACCAAGAACGGCGGTGGCCCTGCCCGTGACCATGTACTCCGCCACCTGGCGGACATCGTCCAGCCCGCTGATGTTCAGGTTGCTGACGTGCATGCTGTCGAATATGGATATGAAGAAGTTCATCCCGCCGTAGAGGCTCCCGGCCCTGAGCAGGTCTGCCACGACGTCTTTCTCGGGGTCGATGCCGAGGGCCATCATGGCCTTCACGCCGGGCTCCACTATGTAGCGCCTGTAGTCGTTGTCGGTGTAGCTGCAGAACACGGGCTTCCCGGTGGTGCCCCCGCTCTTGGTCAGTATCCTGGTGCCCTCGTCGGGCACGGGCGGGTAGTCCTTCTTGCCCTGTATCGGGCCGGTTCCGCGGTAGGGGGGCTTCGCCCTCAGCTCGTCCATGGAGACGATCCCGTTCATGGGGATGTCCAATCTCATCGATACCCTGCGCATGAACTTCGGCAGGGCGTAGCCGCCGTCGTGGGGCTCGCCCGCGTAGCTGGCGCTCATGGAATCGGCAGGTGTGATCCTCTGGACTCCAGCGCGGTAGAGCGCGGATGAGATCTCGTCCAGATCGCCTATGCTGCAGACGAGCCCGCATGTCTGCAGGTACCTGCGCATGCCCCTCAGGCCGGATGTGAGGTCTTCTCTTTTCAGCGGCGACAGCCAGACAGTCCTGAACAGGGGCGACGGCATGAACTTCGTCGAGTAGCTGACCAGGATCCTGTAGGTGCGGTCCGGGTCCTCGATGACATCTCCGTCGTTGTAGTACAGGTCGCTCCTGTGCAGTTCTTTCACAGTGGTGATCTCCGCGGATTCGGCCAGGTCCGGGGCCCTGCGGGGGCCGGACTTCATCTCATCGAGAGCGGACGCGAGGAGCGAGGCCATCCTGTCGACGTCATCCCTCGAATCGGTGTCGACGAGGACGCACTGCGGGCTGGAGCAGGACTGCTGCTCGTTCCTGCAGACGCTCTTGGCGATCATCCTGGCGGAATCGATGCCGATCCTGTCCGATGCGACGTATGCGAAGCTGATCTTGTGCCCCCATTCCACCACGGGGGTGCCCCTCGGGGCCTCTCTGCGGATGGCTTCTATCGCTTCCTCCCCGCCCCATGCGCTGATGCAGTCGGCGCGGTCCATCATCATCTTCATGATGTCCTTCTGGGAGGACCTTATGCGGAGCATGTAGACCCTGTCGGCGATGGGCTTGCTGCGGCACAGTCTCAACAGAGCTTCCGTCGCGAAGTCGCCCAGGTTGCCGGCGACCTTCAGTATGTTGATGTTGCCTGAAAGAAGGCCTTCCATCGCGGCCAATGGCGCGACTATCGGGGAGTTCCCGGCCGTGATGTGGAACAGCACTCCCACGGGGCTCCAGCCCTCGTAGTGCTGGTCCCTGACGTCCACGCGCCTGATGGCGAACGGGTCGTCCGTTCCGAGCTCGGCCATGAGCTTCGCCTCCAGGGACTTCCTGGAGATGCCCTCGGCCAGGGCGTTCAGCACCGCATCGGGGTCGTCCGCCCCGTCCGATACCAGCGCCTGCCTGAGGTCCTCCGCCTCCCCGTTCCTTATCTCCTCCGAGAGCCTCTCGCAGGCGTCCAGGACCTCCGATGTATCCAATACAGTGTCCAGGGTCTCCTCGATCTCGTCGTCCAGCTTCTCCAGCAGGCCGTCCAGGGACTCGACCTTCCTGCCTCTCCATATGTGCGACATCTCAGCGCCTCCTGAGTATCTCGGACGCGGCTATGGCGCAGCTCTTGTTCCTGCTGGTGCCCGCCCTTCCGAGGATCTCGAACCACGGCGCGGGGTTCCCGCATCCGCAGGATCCCGCAGGGTGCTTCACGGCCATGTCCCCCAGCAGGAGGCTGGGGACGGGCACGCCGGTGTTCATCGGGGATATGACGTTCATGAACCCCTTCTCCCCGTCCTCCACGGGCTCGAGGGTCTCCGGGTCGCGTATGACGGCCCTGCTGTAGATCGGGATGTGAAGATGGTGGTTGTCGCAGTCCGTGTAGGCGACGCCGTGCTCCACCGCCCCGTAGGTCTCGTGGCAGCATGTGTGGGGCAGTCCGAGCCTGTCATGGATGTAGTCCCTGAACTCCTGCGGGGACAGCTGCTTGTCCACGAAGCCCTTCCATCCCCCGCCCATCATCACCAGGGAATCGGGGTTGAGCTTCAGCGGAGGGTATCCCATCTCCCTCATCCTCTCCAATGTGAAGTACAGGAACGCCGGGAAACCGAGGATCCTGACCGGGCGCCCGCCCTCCTCGAACCTCTTCAGCGCCTTGATGCTGCCGAACAGGTCGAAGTCGTGGCCGGAGCCGTTGAACTTGAGGGCGTATTCCAGGTCGTGCTCCGGAGCGTAGCGCCTCATCATCTGCCTGGTGCGCAGCGTGCCGGTGTTCACGCCGGGGGCCGGCTCGTAGGAGTACATCATGAACTCCGAGGGGACGTCGGTCACCCTTCCGTAGTATGCGAACTGGACGTCGGCCGACTTGTCCGAGGCGTTGATGCTCCACTCGTCGAAGAACATCTGCGTCTTCTGTCCGGATGTCCCTGATGACGTAAGCGTGAGGACGAACTCCTCGTCGGGCCTGGACTTGATGACGTGCGTCTTGTAGAAGTTGGCATGGAGCGGAGGGATCCTGGGAAGGTCGGAGACGTCCTTCAGGGAATCCGGGTCGAAGGAGTTCCTCCTGAGCCAATCTGCGTAGAACGGGCACCTGGCCGCGTGCCATCTCAGGACCTGCCTCATGGCGTCCGTGAAGATCTCGTCGGTGCCTTCCAGGTCGTAGGGGTCCTCATGCGCCCACAGGGCCTGGACGGAGCTCAGCTCCTTCGGGAGCACCGGGTCCGGCGCTCCCAGCTTCCTTATGCGGTAATCAGGCTCCTGCATCGGGATCGCGCTCCTTCACAAGGTCCAGAAGCCCGGTGAACGGGTCTATGGTCTCGATCGCTGCGTAGTTCACTGTGGAGTACGGGACGCTCTCCATCATGAGCCTGTCATGGTCCGAGCATCCCGCGAACAGCCCCGTGCACCTGTACCCTAAGGAGGCCGCAGCATCGTAGGCGAGCACGGATCCCGGGTCGTTGCAGGAGATGTACATCATTATGGCCTTGCACTTCTGGGACCTGAGGTAATGGTCCATGGCCTTGAGCTTCGAGGCTATGTCAGGTCCGGACGCGTCGATGAACAGCTTCCCCGTCTGCGTGGCGGGGTCCATGGAGGCCTTCACGTATGCCTCTCCCGACGTCTCCGGCGTGCCGTCCACCTCCGATACCGTGCGGTCCAGGGACCCGGCGGACACGACGTACCTGCATATCGGCGCGGCCTCGGGCCTGGCGAATATCTCCCTGCGGGCATCGGAGAACATCATCTCCGCAAGGCCCAGGCTGGGCCTGAACCCCTGCTCGTAGGATGTGGACAGGTCCTCGTTGATT
This sequence comes from Firmicutes bacterium CAG:194, assembly GCA_963605395.1. Lineage (GTDB taxonomy): Archaea > Thermoplasmatota > Thermoplasmata > Methanomassiliicoccales > Methanomethylophilaceae > Methanoprimaticola. The sequence goes on along the minus strand of CAVCVB010000029.1, from coordinate 2,876 downwards.
ATGTTGAAGAAGAACCCGCAGGGGCTCATGCCCTGCTTGTTGCAGATCTTCTGGGTGAACACGTGGTAGATCACGGGCATGGCGTTGACCGATGCCAGTCCGATGGCGCGGGCGTGGTCGATCAGCATCGCCGACATGCGGTTCATGATCGAGCAGTTCCTGAACTTCCTCTTGACGACGGCCATGCACATCTCCATCGTCCCCGGAAGGTCCGGGGAGGCGACCATGGCCGCATGGCCTGCGACCTCGCCGTTCGGAGCGGTGGCGACCATGGAGACGCATTCTCCGCGCTGGACGGCGTCGAAGAACCTGTCCGGATAGTAGACCATGTCGTGAGGGTAGGTGTATCCGAACTCGTCGTAGATGCACTGGGCGACCTCGATCGCCTCCTCCCTCCTGAGCATGTGGAAGTCTATGTCCTCGGGGCCGAGGCCGCATGCCTCTTCGGACTCCGGGACCTGCTTGCGCTCGTAGGCCGGCAGGGTGGAGAGGTGCTTGGACAGGACCTGCTCCCTTCCTCCCGATCCTATGCAGGTGAGCGACGCGCCGTCGGCGAACCCTTTCAGGAGGCGGACGGACATCTCCGCGTCGTCGTCGGCGGACAGCGATTCGTAGTCGTATGGAACGCCCTTGTCCGTTATTGCGACTATGAGGTCGGTTCCTTCGATCCTGAGGGCCACGTCGAACATCGCATCCGGGTTCCCGGGGAACCCGTAGGAGATGACCTGCGACATGGCCTCCTCTATCACCACCAGGAACCTGTTGGTGTCCTCGCTGCCCAGACCGTAGATCCCCGCATAGTACCTGACTATGTCGTGGACCAGGTCCACGGATGCGGGCTCTGCACGGACCCTGACGCCCACGACGTCCATGGTCAGTCCTCCAGGATCTCCGTTATGCCGGACACCTCGAAGACCTCCCTGACCAGCCCGGTGGCATGGACGAGCCTGAGGTTGGCGGTCCCGACGATCATCCTGAGCCTCATTATGGACCTGATCCCCGCGCTGGAGATGAACTCGAGCTCGGACATGTCCACGACGGCCTTCATGGACTTGGTGACCTTCTTCGCCACGGCCGCATCGAACTCTGGAGCGGTGGCGGTGTTCAGCCTTCCTTTGACGAAAATGGTGGCGGTGTCCCCGTCGACCTTTATGTCGATCTGCATGCCACTGGCATCGCATTACTGCTTAAGAACAGGTGCGGTCCTCCGTCGGGACCGCCGTCAGGGACAGGAGGGTGGTGTCGTCGGATCTGTCCACTCCTTTGGAGAACGCCTCCAGGGCTTCCATGACGCGGCCGCAGGCGTCCTCTCCGCCTCCGGACGCGGCATCCATGAGCCTGTCGAGGCCGAACATCCTCCTGTCGCGGCCCTCGGCGTCCGTGGCGCCGTCGGTGTACATCAGGACGGTGTCGCCCTCCTCGAGGCTGAACGACACGGCATGGTATTGGCCCTCCATGAGCCCCAGCATGGGCCCGTGGGGGACCTCCATCTCCGTCGCCTCCCCGTTCCTGATGAGGATGGGGGACGGATGCCCCGCGGAGGCTATGTCCACCCTTCCGGCGGAGACGATGGCCAGCAGGACGGTCACGAACATGCAGGACGTGTTGCCCACCATCAGGCTGGCGTTGGCCCTCTCCAGGCATGCTCCCGCGTCCAGGCCGAACCGGGCGCACTCGTCCAGGACGGTCTTGGCGCGCATGCTGAACATCGCCGCCGGGACCCCCTTGTCCGACACGTCGGCGACGATCACCGCCGCGCGGCCGTCCTTCAGGGGGACCACGTCGTAGAAGTCGCCCGCGACCTCCTTGGCAGGGACCACCGACGCGTGCATGGCGATCCCGGGGACGCAGGACATGACAGACTCGTCCGGCAGGAGGGATTCCTGGAGGGCCGAGCCCTCCCCCAGCTCCCTGTGGTACCTCGTGATGCTGATCGACCTGTTGAGGCGCGAGAGCAGCAGGTAGAGGCTGAGGGCGCACAGCGCAGTGGTGGTCATGAACCTGTACCTGTCCATCAGGCTGTTGTAGTTGTCATATATCATCAGGTAGAAGTCCAGGGAGAACAGGACGAAGACCAGGAGCGGCACCAGGACGTATCTCGCCATCCTGCCTTCCGTGCGGACTATCATCCGCCTGATCGCTCCCGGGACGACGAAGGCTATCGGGACGAACACGAGCGCGGTGACGACCGCGTAGACGATGACGTTGTCCCTCAGGCCGGATATGTGGACCTCCAGCTCGCTGTCCAGGATGGACATCGCGATCTGGATCCCGATGTACGATGTCAGGCAGATGGTGCCGTAGACCAGCGCCGTGAGCGCTTTCGACGACACCGTCCCGCGGTAGATGGCCAGCGTCATGGCCAGCCATACGGCGGAGAATATGGATATGCAGATTATGGTGGTTATCTGCATGGCCTGGAGGCTCAGGCCGAAGATGGGCTTGTCCGAGATCCCGAAGACGCGGTCGATCTCCAGGTAGCACAGGCATATCGCGGCGGCGAACGCCAGGGCCCAGCATGCGATCATCACGGGGTGCGGGAACCTGCGGTCGAGGGTCCTGTGGGTCACGATGGCCGTCGCTATGAACGGGAACATCATCGTGATGATTATGGTCGCGAAGATCTCGGTCTGCATGACGAGCCTTGTGACGCCGTATCGGTCTGATAAAGGATGCGCTTCAGGGCTCGGAGGTTCCGTAGGGCCGGCCTCATGTCCTTCCTGCTTTCTCGTCGGACAGAGCGAAGCCATCGCCGTTCATGACGGAGCCGACCTCGATCTTCGGGACCTTGTTCCAGAACGCCATCCCCACGAGGATCACACGGCCTTCCATGCCGTTGTAGTACTCGCGGTCGTGGATCTGCTCGAAGGCCTCAG
>CAVCVB010000028.1:0-18295 GCA_963605395.1 Firmicutes bacterium CAG:194 | reverse complement strand
CGGTCCCGACGGCTCCCGCCATCTTCCCGGCGCAGACCCTGGGCATGGCCTCCTCCAGCCTCTCCTTGTGCCTGAGCATCTCCGCGATGTACCCCGCGATCTTGAAACCGAAAGTGATGGGGATGGCGAACTGCGCGTGCGTCCTCCCGATCTCGAGGGTGTCCCTCTCCCTCTTGGCGATCTTGGCGAATGTGTAGATCATGTCGTCGACGTCTTCCATGATGATCTCCATGGCGGCCTTGATCTGCAGGGCCGTGGCGGTGTCGACGATGTCGTTGGACGTCGCGCCGAGGTGGACGTACTTCCCGGCGTCCCCGTTGCACTTCTCGGTCATGGCCTTGACCATGGCCATTAGGTCGTGGCGGGTGTCCTTCTCTATCTCCTTGATCCTGTCGACGCTCACTATGTCCAAGCTGGCGACCCTGGTGATCTCGTCGGCGGCTTCCTGGGGGATGGTCCCGAGGGAGGCGTGGGCGCGTGCTAGGGCGGCTTCTACCAGCATCTGGTTCTGGATGCGGCTCTCCTCGCTGAAGACGGCCTTCATGTCGGCGCGTCCGTAGCGGTAGTCAAGGGGACAGACATTGCTCATGTTGATCGGATGCGCGATTGGTTGACGATATATAAGTGATATCCTGAAGGCGGGCCTCCGGGACGGCTCTGTTCGGACGGTCCCCGGCGCATGCTCCGGGCATCCATCAGCATCTCCGAGTGCAGTCACGGAAACCATTATAAAGAGGGTATCGATAGGTGCCCTTAGAGTGGGTCATGCTCTATAGCTCATGACCGAGTCGAATATTGAGTGTGGATTTATGGAAGATTTTGTGGAGGAAGTTCAGCAGCAGGATTCTCAGGAAGAGCAGGCGGCAGTGCAGGCAACAGAGGAAACGATGGATGCCGTCCCTTGCGAGGAGACTGCAGAGGTTTCCGAGGAGACCATCACGGCCCTTGAGGAGAAGCGCGACATCGTGAACGAGGATGCCGAGAAGCACAGGAAGCTCAGGGACGAGCTCAACAACCAGACCAAAGAGTGGAAAGCTAAGAGAGACGCTCTCAACGGTCAGGTCAGGGCCCTTGTCGACGAGGCCGGAAAGTGCAGGGAAGAGCGCGACTCGCTCAACCAGAAGGTAAGGGAGACGAAGGAGCTCAGGGACGAGTGGAACCAGAAGGTCACCGCCCTGAAAGAGCAGCTCGCCCCCTACAGGACTGAGAAATCCGACGAGAAGAACGAGGTTCCCGTCAAGCAGTTGAAGAAGCAGCTCCAGGATCTTGAGTACACCCAGATGACCAAGCAGCTCGGAAAGGACAAAGAGAACGAGATCGTCAAGCAGATCTCCGTCCTTGCCAAGCAGATCAAGGAGAGGGAGGCAGCCTACGAGCAGAACGACGAGATCAAAGAGCTCGTCGACCAGCTCAGGGCCGCCAAGGCCGAGGCAGAGGTCTACCACCACCAGGTCGCAGACTACGCCGAGAGGGCTCAGGCCGCTCACGACAAGATGATCGGCTTCTACGAGCAGGCCGACAGGCTCAGGAAGGAGGCCGACGCGGCACAGGCGAAGTTCGTCGAGTGCAAGCAGGCCGCCGACGAGGAGCACAAGAAGCACATCGAGCAGATCAAGTCCGTCCACGAGATGGACAAGGACGCATCCAGCTTCCGCAACAAGAAGAACTCTGTCCGCAAGAAGAAGTCGGACAACGAGGGCAAGAAGGAAGCCAAGGAGATCTTCGAGCGCTTCAAGGCCGGAGACAAGCTCTCCACCGAAGACCTCATGGCTCTCCAGAAGTCCGGGTACCTTTGAAACTCATTGGCGGGGGGTCCTCCCCTGCCTCATTTTATATACAATTCTTCGATTTTTCGGCTATTTTTGCCAATGTTTAAATATGTTTGATGCCGTAGACCGTATGCTGGGTAAGGTCAGGCTGTAGAGTGCATCCCATCCCTTCTTATAATCTGGCCTTTCCCCACACACTTCTGGATTCCGATTCATCTGCACGATGTTTATTATACGCGCGCGTAATCATAGTGGCGATAAGCCATGGTCTTGGAAGGATTGGGTAAATCCCTGAGGAATGTTTTCGGGAAGATCAGCAGCGCATCTTCGGTCGACGACGAGCTCATCAAGGAGATCTGCAAGGACCTTCAGCGCGCGCTCCTGGAAGCCGATGTCAACGTCAGGCTGGTCCTGGAGGTCACCGACAGGGTCAAGGACCGTGCCACGAACGAGCCTCCCGCCGCGGGCAGGAGCATGAAGGACCACATCTCCAGCATCATCCGCCAGGAGCTGGTCGCTCTCGTGAACAACGGAGAGGGCATCGCGCTGAAGCCCCAGACCATCATGATGGTCGGACTGTACGGACAGGGTAAGACCACGACCACAGGCAAGCTCGCCCTCTACTTCACCAAGAAGGGCCTTTCCGTGGGGCTCATCGGAGCCGATGTCTACAGGCCCGCAGCCCTGGACCAGCTGAAGCAGCTCGGCGAGAAAGTCGGAGTGGAGGTCTACGGGGAGCCCGGACAGACCGATGCCGCCCTCATCGTGAAGAACGGGATGGCCCACTTCAAGGACAAGAAGATCGTCATAATCGATACCTCCGGACGCCACGCGCTGGAGGACGACCTCATCGAGGAGATCAAGAGGATCGCCGAAGTGGCGAAGCCCGACGAGAGGGTCCTCGTCCTGGACTCCCAGGTCGGACAGCAGGCCGGTCCCCAGGCAGAAGCGTTCCACAACGCCGTCGGGGTCACAGGGGTCATCCTCACCAAGATGGACGGAACCGCCAAGGGAGGCGGCGCCATATCCGCCATATCGAAGACCAATGCGAGGATCGTGTTCCTCGGTACCGGGGAGCACATACGCGACCTGGAGGCCTTCGACCCCAACAAGTTCATAGCGAGGCTGCTGGGCATGGGAGACCTGTCCGGCCTGGTCCAGATGGCCGCCGAGGAGATCGACGACCAGGAGGCCATGGAAGCCGTCAGCAAGGCCATGATGTCCGGGCGCTTCAACCTCAACGACATGTACTACCAGATGGTGGCCATGGGCAAGATGGGGACGCTCCAGAAGCTCATGGGCATGCTGCCCGGCATGAGCGCCTTCGAGGACAAGATCGACTACGAGGCCTCGCAGAAGAAGATCGCCGTCTTCCGCACGATCATGGACTCCATGACCAGCGAGGAGAAGGAGGACCCCTCTATAATCAAGGCCAAGAGGGTCGAGAGGATCGCAGCCGGGGCCGGTGTGACCACTCACGACGTCCGCGAGCTCCTGAAGCAGTACAACACCACCAAGAAGACGATGGCATCCTTCGGAAAGGACCGCAAGGTCCGCAAGCAGATGATGAAGCAGATGGCCGGCGTCGACCTGGACAGCATCAAAGAGCTGCAGGGATCCGAATGAGGTACTTCGTCATCACGGGCCACAGGGCCGTCACAACGGGAAGGTTCAAGCTGGACGACATCGCGGGAGGCGCCGGAAGGCTGGACATCCTGTGCAGGTGCGTCAACTCCGCCTTCTTCCTGAGCCACGACCTCCGCAAGGACGTGGAGATCTACCTCTGCCTCATGGGCGAGGGGGACGCCCCCAAGACCGTGATATTCAGAGGGGACGAGCTCAGGTACCTGAACCCGGACGAGAGGAGCACCGCTTCGCTGATACGCAACGCCCTGATCAAGCAGGTGGGCGCCGACGAGGAGGCCAGGTCCTCCCCCGGAGTCTACGTCACCCGCATGCCCTTCACCGAGGTGCTGAGGAAGCTCTCCGGCAAGGGCAGCTTCGTCTACCTGAAGGAGGACGGCGAGGACTGCAGGGCGTTCGATTTCCCTTCCAATCCCATTTTCATCCTTGGGGACAACCGCGACCTCACGGAAGAGGAGGAGCAGGCCCTCCTGGGCTACGGCCCGGACAAGATCTGCATCGGGCCCAGGAGCCTGCACGCAGACCATTGCATGATCGTCGTGCAGAACGAGCTGGACCGCAGGGAGGCATGAGATGGCAGAAAACGTTGAGAAGATCCCGCAGCACAGGCACTGCGTCAACTGCGGGAAGGCGTTCGTGGGCGAGGGCAGGTTCTGCTCGCAGCAATGCAAGGACACCGCCGGAGACGAGGTCAAGGGCAAGCTCCGCAAGCTCGGGCTCATCTGGGTGGCGATCGTGGTCATCACGGTCATCCTGGTGTTCGGTGCCCTATGACCGTAGCTGTCGCGGGGACGTTCGACGTCCTCCATGACGGGCACAAGGCCCTCCTGGAAAGGGCGTTCTCCTTCGGGGAGCATGTGGTCATCGGGCTGACGTCGGACTCCATGGCATCCGGCTCCAGGAGCGCATCCGTGCCGTTCCACCTCAGGAGGACCGGGCTGGAGCAGTACCTGGAGAACCGCTCCGATTACGAGATCTTCGAGATCGAGGACATGTACGGCCCCGACGACAAGATGGACTCCGTTTCAATCCTGGTGGTCTCCGAGGAGACCGCCGCCAACGGCGAGAAGCTCAACGACCGCCGCATCTCCCGCGGGCTCCCTCCGATGGAGCTCAGCGTCGTCTCCCTTGTCATGGCGGACGACGGCGGGAAGATCAGCGCTTCCCTCATCTTGGAAGGCGCATACGGCCGCTCCGGGCACATAAGGGTCCCGGACATCGCAGTGGGGTCATTGAACCCAGTGAAGGTGGAGGCCGTCCGCAGCGTCATGGAGAGGATCTACGGCGAGGTCCGCATAACGGCGGTGGACGCCCCCAGCGGGGTCCCTCCGCAGCCATTCGGCGACCAGACGCACCAGGGCTCCCTAAACCGCGCCCGTTTCGCGTTGGGAAGCCATGATATGGCCGTCGGCATCGAGGCAGGCGTGTTCGAGATGCTCGACGGGCTCTACGACATACAGCATTGCAGCATAGTGAGCTCCGACGGCCGGGAGACCTACGGCCAGGGCTCCGGGTTCAGGTACCCGGATGCGATAGCGGAGGAGGTCCGCGGCGGCATGACCGTGGGCGATGCGATAAAGAAGGTCTACGGCGACAGGGACATCGGCCGCAGGCAGGGGGCCATCGGGCTCCTGAGCCGCGGCCTGCTCGACAGGAAGACGCTGACGGAGCAGTCCGTCATGGCCGCGATGATCCCGAGGCTCAGCGGGTGAGCAACATGTTCTACAGGCAGAAGATATCCTCCGGCTCCAAATACCAGACCGACGAATCCAAGATGACCGGCAAGGCGGTCCATGTGATCATACCCGTGGACATAGAGGAGCTGAAAGAGGTCGTCAGGGTCAACAACTTCAAAGGCAACCCGATCACCGTCTCCGCCATGCGCACAGGCGTCTGCGGAGGCGCCGTGGCGTTGGAGGGCGACGTGCTCTCCCTGGAGCGCCTCAAGGGCGTGACAGGAGTAGGGAAGGACGAGAGGGGGTACTTCATCAGGGTGCTCCCGTGCACCACCCTGGACGAGATCGACAGGGTGCTGAGGACGAAGGACTTCTCCAAGCTCGCGGACATCACGGAAGGGGCCAGGGAATCGCTGGCTTCCGAGCCCCAGAGCTACTTCTATCCCGTGGACCCCACCGAGATGGGCGGGTCCATCGGAGGGAACATCGCCTGCAACTCCTCCGGACCGAGGACCTACCGCTACGGCCCCACCCGCGACTGGGTCAGGAGGCTGATGGTGGTCCTTCCGGAAGGGCAGGCCATAGACATCACCAGAGGGCAGGCCAAGGCCGAAGGCAGGCGCTTCTGCATTCCCGCGGGCCGTGCCTTCTACTCCTTCGACATCCCTTCCTACGATTACAACGACGGCGTGAAGAACGCCACCGGGCCCATGTTCCACGAGGGGATGGACCTGGTCGACCTGTTCATAGGCTCCGAGGGGATCTCCGGCATCGTCGCCGAAGCGGACATCTACCTGGCGCCGAGGCATCCGCTGGTCTCCAACATAGTGTTCTTCCCTTCGGACGCCGACTGCCTGGCGGCGGTCCGCGACATCCGCTCCGACGATATCGTCGACCCGGAGTTCCTGGAGTACATGGACGGCAGGTCCCTGGACCTGCTTAGGAACGTGATGGCCTCCGATCCCGCGCTGATAAGGGCCCCCGCCATCCCCGGGGATGCGGGCTCCGCCCTGTTCTTCGACCTGCAGGACACAGGAGACATGGACGCCGTCTACGGCAGGGTCCGCGAGATCGTCGAGAAGCACGGGGCTTCGTTCGATTCGTCATGGTGCGGCCACGAGGACCAGGACAGGGCCAGGATGAGGTCGCTGAGGCATGCCATCCCCGCTTCGATATTCGAGTACGTCGCATCCCTCAAGGGCAGGATGCCCGGGATACACAAGATGGGAACGGACATGTCCGTCCCCGACAGCGCGGCGGACGAGATGATGTCCTACTACTCGGAGCAGCTGGACGCGGCCGGGCTGGAATACGTCATATTCGGTCACATAGGGAACAACCATCCCCATGTGGAGATCATACTGAAGTCCATGGAGGACTTCGAGAAGGCGAAGGAGGTCTATTCCAGGTTCGCGCAGAAGGCCGTGGAGCTCGGAGGGTCCCCCAGCGCCGAGCACGGCATCGGGAAGATCAAGACCGGCTACATGGAGCTCATGTACGGTCCCGAGGGCGTCGAGAGGATCCGCAGGATGAAGGCAGTCCTGGACCCGAAGGACATCCTCTGCAGAGGGAACCTGACGGGGTGATCCTATGAAGTATCTGGTAGCTGTCAAGCAGGTCCCGAGCACGGACGATGTGCAGATAGACGAGAACGGCTCCCTGAGGCGCGAAGGCGTGCCCTCGGTCCTCAACCCTTACGACGAGCTCGCCCTGAGGTCTGTCCTGGGGATGAAGCAGGACGGGGATTCCGTATCGGTCGTTACCATGGGCCCGCCCCAGGCGGAATCCGCTCTCCGCAGGTGCCTGGAGCTCGGTGCCGATGAGGCTTTCTTGATCACCAGCAGGGACTTCGCCGGCGCGGACACCTGGGCCACATCCCGCGTGCTCACGGCTTTCATATCGCGCTTCGCCTGCGATGCCGACCTGATCGTGTTCGGAAGGCAGGCCACCGACGGGGACACGGGGCAGGTGCCCTACCAGACCGCCGGGATGCTGGACGTGCAGCAGTTCGCCTACGTCACCGGCCTGAAGGCCGCGGAAGACGGATTCGAGGCCGTGCAGGACTATTCCGACAGCATCAGGACCGTGAAGGTCCCCAGAGGCTCTGTGGTGGCATTCGCCAACGCGGACCCCAACGGCACGTTCCCGACAGTGTCGGGATGGCTCTCCGCCCGCGGAAAGGAGATAACAACGGTGGACAGGGTGGCCCTCGGGCTGGGGCTGTACTCCGTGGGGCTGAAGGGATCCAAGACCAAGATCGTCTCCACTGAGAGGATATCCACCGCAAGGCGCAACCGCAAGGTGGAGATCAACGACCCCGCATACGCCGCGGAGTTCATCATCGGACAGCTGGAGGGATCCTGATGGGCGGATGCTCAGGCGGTTCCTGCTCCACCTGCTCCTCGGACCCCGACAGGCTGCCGCCCGGGCTCCTGAAGGTCTACAACCTCAACCAGTCGGTTGCCGACGGCGTCCTGGTCTGGATAGAAGTCGAGGAAGACGGCGACGGTTTCCGCATAAGCGACGTCTCCGCCGAGCTGATAGCTGCCGCCAGAGGGCTCACGGAAGGAAGGGTATTCGGCGCAGTGTTCGGAGGGAACGGCCTCAAGGACCTGTACCCGGAGATCTTCGGGTACGGAGTCGAGACGCTGTACCATGTCCGCGACCAGTCGCCTTACAGCCCCGAATCATATTCGTCCTCATTGGCCCAGCTGGCCGAGAGGATATCCCCCGCGCTGATCCTCATCGGCGCCACGCCCCGCGGAAGGGAGCTCGCTCCCCGTCTGGCGTCCATGCTGGATGCCGGGCTCACCGCGGACTGCACAGGCCTCCGCGCCGATGGAAGGGACGTTGTCATGACCCGTCCCGCGTTCGGAGGGACCCTGATGGCCGACATCCAATGCATCGGATACCCTCAGATGGCCACGGTCAGGCCGGGAACGTTCAGGAAGCCCGAGAGGTCCGAAGGACAGGGCACCGTCATATACTGGCAGTCCGAGGCCTCCTGCGCCAAGGAGATCGTCTCGGAGATCGCTTCCGAGGAATCCGGATCGGACATACGCGATGCGAAGATCCTCATCTCCCTCGGAGAAGGCATCAAGGAGAGGGCGCTCATCGATGTCGCCGAGTCGGTCGCATCGAAGGTCGGAGGCATGGTGTCATGCTCCCGCGCCCTTGTTGAGAAAGGATGGATGCCCAGGAGCCGCCAGGTGGGGATGTCCGGCAGGACGGTCGCTCCCGACGTGTACATAGCGTTCGGCATATCCGGCGCAGTCCAGCACATCGCGGGGATGTCGAAGGCGAAGAAGGTCATCGTGGTCAACAACGACCCCGATGCCCCGATACACCATTGCGCCGACCTCAGCCTGATAGCCGATGCCGGCGCGGTGCTAAGGGAAATGGAAAAGTTACCTTGACTGCTTGAACTTGGACAGGGCGCACTCGACGACCTTGTCCACGTGCCCGGCGACCTTCACGTTGCGCCAGACCTGCTCGATCCTGCCGTCCTTCCCGACGAGGAAAGTCGACCTGATCGTGCCCACGGTCTCCTTCCCGTACATCTTCTTGGGGCCCCAGGCACCGACCTTCTCCATCAGGACGTGGTCGGGATCGCTGAGCAGCTTGACCTTGAGCTGGTTGTTGTCCATGAACTTCCTGTGCGATGCAGAGGAGTCCTTGCTCACGCCGATGACCGCGATGTTGCGCATCATCAGCTTGGGCACGTTGGCGGTGAATTCCACGGCCTCGGTGGTGCACCCGGGGGTGCTGTCCTTTGAGTAGAAGTACACTATGTACCTCAGGCCCTCCAGCAGGCTGCTGTCGAACATCTCGCCGTTCTCGTCCGCCAGGACGAACCCGGGGAACCTGTCTCCGACCTCCATGGGAACCACTCAGAACAGGGTGCCCCTCTTCTTCTCCACGATGGGAGCGAGGTCGAGCTCGACGAACATTATGGGGTGTGTCATCTCGTAGCCGACGACGACGGACGGGGCCATCTCTCCGAAGAACCCTATCTCCTTGCCGTCCATCATTATCCTGGCGCCCCTTCCGGGGATGAACGTGGTCAGGTCGCAGGGCTCGAGGGAGTACTGGACCCCCATCTCCCTGAGGACGGACTCGGTGATGGACTTGATGGAAGTGAACGATGTCTTGGAGGAGGTCTCCATGGCGCAGAGCCTGGGCCGGGTGAGGTCGTCCCTCACCACGTTGCCGATCTCGAAGATCCTCTGGGGCAGGTCCCTGTGCTTGTTGTGCCTCAGAATCCTGACCAGGCTGGGCGTGAGGTAGGGCCTCAGGCAGGTGTGGTCCTCGGTGATCGGGTTGAGGACCTTGACCACTTCGACCTCGGGGAGCCCGGAGATGCCGAACTCGTCCCTCTCGTTGCTCAGGGTGAGGGTGGTTACCTCGGTGAACCCGAGGCCGATCATGACATCCCTCAGGTCCTCGGACATGGATGTGAGGGGGAGCAGCCCGCCGGTGGTCTGGACCAGGCTGTAGGGGCCGCCGTAGCGCTCGAACCCGTATCCGGTGGCGACATCCTCGTAGATGTCCACGTCGTGCATGATGTCCAGCCTGACCGCGGGGATGGTGACCTTCACGCTGTCCCCGTCGGCGACGGCGTCCATGCCCATCCTCTTCAGGCATTCAACGGTGCCCTCGGGGCCGAGCTCCACTCCGAGGAACCTGTCGCACTCGGAAGCGGATATGGTCCTGACGGAGGGCGCGAGGTCGGGGGACCTGAAGGTCTCTCCGGAATCGTGCATGATGACCGATTCGATCCTCCCTCCGCGCTCGGCGAGGGCGGTGGCGACGATGTCCAGGGCGCCCTTGACGGCCTTCCTGTCGTTGCCGGTGACGTCGATGAAGAGGTCGTGCTTCCCTGTGGTGACAGTGGTGAGCACGCCGTTGATGATGGGCGGGAAGGAAAGGACGGCGCCGTCCTTGTCCAGGATCACGGGGTATTCTTTCATCCCGTCCAGGAGGTGGGCGTAGGCCTTCCCCTTCTCGTTCTTGACGAGGATCTCGGAGAGGTCCATCTCCTCGTCCATGGCCAGGGGCACGAACCTGATGGAACGGGGCTCCGCCAGCCTGTAAGTGAACGGAGGCCTGACCTTGGACAGGTCGTGTATGCCTATGGCGAGCTTGCTCCTCTTCCTCCCGATTGTGATGTGGAGCTTCTCCTGGAGCTCCATGAGGGACTTGAGGAAATCGTCGGAGACATCGACGTCCCTGACGATGCCGCAGAGGAACCAGGGGCGGACGGCTTTGACGCTCTCATCGACGTAGACTTCCACGTCGGACTGGCCAACTTCGTAGCTCTCCATGCCCGGCTTCAGGTCCAGGAACGCGCGGAGCGCTCTGGCGAGGCCCTCGACGCTGTAGAGATCCGGGCGGTCCGGGAAGAACTCCACCGACATCTCGTCGGTCTCGCCTTCGGTCTCGTGCATGTCGGCCCCGATCATGGGGATCCTGCTGACCAGCACGTCCTGGGGGACCTTCTCTCCCAGCATGGTGCACAGGTCGCTGTACTTGAAGTTGATTACAGGCATGCCTGCGCAATCTCGGAAGCCCTATTAATATGCGCGCGCGGGACTCATCTGCCCAGCGCGGCGTGGGCGCTTCCCAGCTGGCCCGCGGCCTGAGCGGCCAATGTGGAGAGCTCTCCGGCAAGGACGGTGACCGCGACGATCTCGGCGAGCTTGCGTGCCTTCCCTTCGCCTTCGCACCCGATCATCCTCAGCGCCTCCTTCTGGCAGGGAAGCCTGGTGCCTCCTCCGACGGTGCCCACCTCCACGGCGGGCATCCTCACGGAGATGTACAGGTCGCCGTCCACGTCCTCGCAGGACGTGACGGTCATGCTGGCCCCTACGACCTGGGCGGGGTCCTGCCCGGTGGCGATGTAGAGGGCGGCGGCCATGTTCGCGGCATGGGCGTTCGCTCCGAGAGTTCCGGCCAGGCTGCTGCCCATCAGGTTCTTCCTGTAGTTGACCTCCGCGACGGCCGCAGAGGTGGTGTGGAGCTTCTTCTCCACAAGCTCCTTGGGTATGAGGGCCTCCGCGATGACCGTCTTCCCCCTTCCGTTGATCATGTTGATGGCTGCCGGCTTCTTGTCCGAGCACATGTTCCCGGAGACGGATATCATGACGGCCCCTGTCTCCTTCTCGATGAGGCGGCAGACGGCCTCGGAGGCTATGGTGGCCATGTTCATCCCCATGGCGTCGCCGGTCTCGAACGCGAACCTGAGGTAGAGGCTCATCCCGTCGGGGTACATGTCTATCCTGGACAGCTTCCCGTGGCTAGTGGTGCCGGAGACGGCCTCGTCGATCTTCCCGCGGTTCCCGTCGATCCAGGACATGACCTCCTTCGCGTGGGCTATGCCCCTGACCCTCAGGACAGGCGCGCGGGTCATGGCATCGGCAGTGACCATGGTCCTGGACCCTCCGGACGCGGTTATGACGGACATCCCTCTGGAGATGGACGCGATGAGCGCGCCTTCGGTGGTCGCCAGCGGGACCAGGAAGCCGCCCGCGGCGTACTCCCCGTCGATCTTCACCGGGCCGGCGTAGCCCAGCGGGACCTGAGTGGCGCCGATCATGTTCTCCACGTTCTTCGATGCCGCTTCGGGCTCGAAGGCGTACTTGGAGATCGTGTCGAGCGATGCTCCGGTGAATTCCTCTGCCGCTCTGCGGCGCTCCTCGACGTCGGCCGCGCTGTGCCCGCGGTTCTTCAGTCCGGTCTGGTCTGCCATGGACCTCCATGTTCCAACGGGCATATAAAAGGTCGACAGCGCTTCGGAACACCTGGCGCTTACGGTACTCGCCTTTTTCTATCCGATTCATGTTAATGCTACGCTGGAGGCTGTTCCGTGACCGGCAAGATCGAAGAGTTCAACGAGATCATCGACAAGGCGGCCGACAGGCTGCCCAGCAGCAGGGAGCCCTCCAAGGAGAGGGACGTGTTCGGCAGGAAGCTGCTCCGGGCGTTCCCTTACTTCGTGGTCATCTGCATCTTCTTCTGGACGATCATCATCTTCCAGCAGGGGGAGTTCACCTTCTCCAGGATGGTCGAGGTCCTCTGCCTGGTGTTCGTAGCGGGCTTCGCGATCCTCGGCGTCCCCTGCATCTACTACGCGGAGAAGGGCGTGTTCAGCATGTGGGCGTCGTTCGCGTTCACCATCATGATGACATGCATCATGTGGATATCAGGCAAGGCCATGGGCCATGTGTACTGCGAGGACGCCGTCGAGGGGGTGTTCCTGTATCTCGGCATAAGCCTCTCGGACAATGCCGACTTCGTCCTGGGGTTCCTGGCGATGCTATGCATCCTGTTCTTCACCTCCATGGGCGTGACATCCGTGGTGTGCGCGTACATGAAGCGCTACATCCCCGAGGTCTTCCTTTCCATGCAGAAGCATGCCGTCAGAGGGACCAGGCGCAAGGCCGAGAGGTTCTTCATGGTCCCGGACATAATCGACGCGAAGGAGATCGTCGTCGAGCCCATGAGGAACCCTTACAAGTTCGACGCCAGGGCCAGCCTGAGCATATCGTTCTACATGTTCCTGCTGGGGCTGATGCTGTCCTCGTACATCTTCCTCAACCCGCTGCTCATCAACGTCCTGGGCTGGAGGACCATGCTGGCCATCATGCTCATGCTGTCCATGTTCACGCCCGCGCTTCTGCTCCCGTGGCAGATCGTCCGCGGAGTGGGGGCTAAGGTCAGGTCCGATGCGCCCCGCGACTACTACCTGTGGAAAGGCGCCAAGACCAGGCTGTTCTCCGCCTTCGCCACCCTCGGAGCGTTCATGATGATGCTCATCCTGACCCTGTACCTGGGGAACAACATCCTGGACATCGTCCGCGTGTACCTGTCGTTCCTGGTCCCTCTGCTGGTAATATCGGTCACATACGGGGCGCTGTACACAAACACGTTCCATGCGAGCGTCCGCGATTCGATATGCGAGTCGTTCAACGAGAAGAAAGAAAGTTGCGGGAAGATCTGAGTCCGAGGACCCGTCGCGATTGTAGGTAGGAGGAAAATAGCGAGGCTGAAGCCGAATCTTCCCATAACGCCGATTATTTTCTCATATATAAATTGAATCGGGCCTTCGCTCGACAAATGTACAGAACGAGGCCCTTTTTCAGCTCAATCCGAGGATTTTTGCTCCTTTTTCTTCTCCTTCTTCATCCTGTAGGTCTTCGTCAGCACCAGGACGATGGCGAGCGTGGCAAGGGGGATGATGGCATCCCTGACGTCGCCGAGCAGCCAATACGCCACGATCAATCCGATTATCCCGACGATCCCGAACCTCTTCAGGACCCCGCCGGCCCCCAGGAGGACCATGAACCCGATCATTATCAGCCAGATCAGGATGTTCACTATGACGTCCGACGACAGCGTCAGGAACGTGGTGTCGCCCACGATGTCGACGATGTATCCGGAGATGTACTTGTTCACCACAACGGGCACGATGACCACGAGGACCAGCGTGAGCACCAGCCCTCCGATGAACGATTTGACGCCGTTCTTGATTCCCATCGGTCCCGCATGGCATGAGCCCATCATAATGATGACGCTGGCGCTCTCGGCGGGTCTTTATAAGCCGATGGCATGACGGTGGACATGGCAGACGCGGCTTACGAGGCGATGAGCAAGGCGAAGAGGCAGAAGGACAGCGGCAACCCCAACGGGGCCGTGGACACCCTGGAGGCCTATCTCGCCACCGACCCCCACAACATACCCCCGAGGATGCTGCTGGCGGACATCATCATCCACGACCTCAAGGACCTGCGCTACGGCCTGATGCAGCTGGACGTCATCCTGGACATCGATCCCGAGAACGTCGATGCGATGAAGGCGCTGGTCACAGTCCTCGCGCAGAACAAGAAGGACAACAAGGAGAGCGACGAGCTCTTCCGGAAGATCATCGCCCTGCAGCCTTCCGCGGAGATATACAACGAGTACGCCAAGTTCCTGCGCCATCAGATGACCGACTTCAAGCGCTCGGCCGAGTTCTACGAGAAGGCCATCGCCTGCGACCCCAAGAAGTACGACTACCATCTGAACTACTCGGTCCTGCTCCTTAACGACCTCAAGGACTGGCAGAAGGCCAAAGAGGAGATGGAGATCCTCCTGGACATGAGGCCCGGTGACCTGAACGTCCGCAAGAACTACGACAGGCTCATCGAGAAGAAGTTCGACAAGAACGGCAATCCCAAGAAGAGCCTGTTCGGAAAGAGGCGATGAAGCTCCTAAAATGTATATTCTAAATCACTTTTGTAAAACTCTTTTTATACTCACGTCTTTCGTTGTGCTTGGAGGAACACAATGGAAGACAACAACGCCTGCTGTCAACGCATGCCCCTCATCAACGATGAGGCGCCTGCCTTCCGTGCGAACACCACCCAGGGAGAGATCGATTTCCCTGCCGACTACAAAGGAAAATGGGTGATCCTCTTTTCCCACCCCGCGGATTTCACGCCGGTCTGCACGACCGAGTTCATGACTTTCGCATCGATGATGGACGAGTTCAAAGCTCTGAACACGGAGCTGGTGGGGCTGTCGATAGACTCGATGTACTCCCACATAGCCTGGCTGAGGATGATGCAGACCATCACATGGAACGGCATCAAGGAGCCCGAGGTCTCCTTCCCCGTGATCGAGGACATCAGCATGACCGTGGCCAAGAAGTACGGCATGATACAGCCCAACGTCTCCACGACCCAGGCCGTGCGCTCCGTGTTCTTCATAGACCCCAACAGCAAGATACGCGCGATCATCTACTACCCCCAGTCCCTCGGAAGGAACTTCGACGAGATCAAGAGGGTCATCCTGGCGCTGCAGACGGCCGACGCCCAGAACGTGGCGACCCCGGCCAACTGGAGGCCCGGGGACGATGTCATCCTGCCGACTCCCGGGTCCTGCGGGACAGCCAAGGAGCGCGTGGAGGCCCACGACGATGATGTGAAGTGCATCGACTGGTTCCTGTGCTTCAAGCCGGATGCCAACGCCGCGCCCAAGCCGAAGCCCAAGAAGAGGGCGCCCAAGGCCAAGGCCGAGTGAGCGGACAAACGCCGGGGATCCTCCCGGCCCCTTATCCCGATGGAGGAGCCCGATATGGCCAAGCATCCGAGCAGAGACGAGGTCCTGCACAGCCTCCAGATGATCATCGAGGCCTGCGATTCCGTCATATGGCGCACCTCCTTCTCATGCGAAGAGCGGTTCCTCTCCGACAGGGCCATGGTGGCGGACTCTGCCACCGACCTGCATGTGATCGGATACCATGCCGGAAAGCTGCCCAAGGACGTCCGCAGGGGATCCTCGGAGCTCGATGACGCATACGGGTTCAGGCACAGGATGGCCGAAGGATACGGGCTTCTGACGGAGGAGACCGACTACCTGTGGCGCGCGGTGTCCGTGGACGTGTACCTGATCCGCGACCATTGCCTGGAATCGATGAGAAGGATTCTGAAGCTCATACGAGCGGACCGGGCCTGCCGGCGAGCGGGCTTCCTCTCCCGTTAAAAATATCTTTAGGTCTTAGGTTATATTAAAAACAGTTATCGGACCTTAACAAAAATAACGGCGTTAAAAAACCTTTTATACGTGCCTGCCAGATTCTGTTGCCAGAGGTCTTAATCATGGAATTCAAAGGATCCAAAACCGAGGCGAACCTGCAGACCGCTTTCGCAGGCGAGTCCATGGCCAGGAACAAATACACCTACTACGCGTCCCAGGCCAAGAAGGAAGGCTACGAGCAGATCGCAGACATCTTCCTCGAGACCGCCGAGAACGAGAAGGAGCACGCTAAGCTCTGGTTCAAGGCCCTCCACGACGGAAAGGTCCCCAAGACCATCGAGAATCTCAAAGACGCCGCTTCCGGAGAGAACTACGAGTACACCACCATGTACGCCGACTTCGCCAAAGAGGCAGAGGAGGAGGGATTCACCGAGATCGCCAAGCTCTTCAAGATGGTCGGAGACATCGAGCAGCACCACGAGCAGAGGTACCTCGACCTCCTGAAGAACATCGAGTCCGGTGTCGTCTTCAAGAAAGACAAGGTCATCATGTGGAAATGCCGCAACTGCGGATACATCCACGTCGGAGAGGAAGCGCCCGCTGTGTGCCCCGTGTGCAAGCACGCGCAGTCCTTCTTCGAGGTCAGGGCCACCAACTGGTGAGCCTGTTGCCCGCCGGGATATTCCGGCGGGCGCAAACCCCAACAAGATTCTGGATATCATTTCAGCCCTGGACCGATAGGGCTCCTGTACAGAGCGGTAGCTTCAGGCGATTGCAGCCCATCATCGACGGCCATGTTAGATCCTGCCAGTTGAAGGGGCCGTTGCGGGTTGACCCGCATCAGAACAGATAAGATCTGGAAAATGTGAAAGACGGCCCTTCCCCTGAGACCTGCAAGGCCTCGGGGAAGGGGGTAAGTCGTTTGTTCTTTAGGTTTTCAGATAGACGTCAGAGCTTCGACATATAGTCGTTTCGATTTGGAAGCGGATGCACGCCATGGTCGCAACCTCGGCTTTCCGTTCTCCTCTTCCGTCCATGTTCATCACTCAGGCACTTTATTGTTCGATCAGAACTTCCCGTCCTTCTTCATCTTCAGGGCGACTATTATGACGATGATGATGATCAGGATGATTATAGCGATGATAGCAGCACTGCTTCCCTTCTTGTCCCCGTTGTCAGTCGATGCGGAAAGGTTCACATCGGTGGAGATTCCGGAGTCGATTATGCTCACACCGCTGTCGATCTTGGATCCGGAGTAGGCCTTCAGCACAGCGATCTCGGCAGGAGCGGTTTCCGTGGCATCCGCTCCCATAACGGCCAGCACATATGTCTTGCCGTCGAGAGTGGACAGTGTCCCGTAAACGATCATGGTTCCACTGACGACGACGTCATCTGCGAGCTCCAGCGTGGCATCGGCCATAACAGTCAGCGAGGCACCATAGGGCACGAAGTCAGCTGATTCATCATCGTCTTCAGCCTCGGTGTTCGCCGCCCTGGGCGCAGTGAACGTTCCGCTGACGAGCTCGACGTCCCCACGAATGATATCGTAGATCGTTCCGTCATCGACTTTGGCGATTCCTCCGGTCAGGGACAGGGTCACGATGTTGCTCTCGCTTCCGACCTTCACTTCCTCGACGGTCGTGTTGACGAAGATTACTCCGCCGACGTGGCTGAGCGCAGCGCCAGGATTCGCGACAGATCCGAACACGACGGTGACGGCGGCGGGATCGGCTTCGCCGGTCTCGGCCCTGGCGTACATTTCTCCATCGGTGTAGTACCCGTTCAGGACCATCGAGAGGCCTTCCAGATCCTCATAGGCGATGGCGAACTTGTTCTTGTCAATCGTTATCGATCCGCTGGTGTACTTGGTGCCGTCAGAATCTCCTCCGGACACGGTGAACGAGTCGGTCGTGACGCTCTCGACCATATCATCGGTGATCTCTATTACGACCGGTTTCGTGACATCTGCGACGTGGATGTCGGTCGCAGTGACGGTCTGATTGACATGTTCGACTCCGTCGTCGTCCACGTACACAGCATTGACTGTGGCGGATCCGTTTATGATCATGACGCCGTCTCCGGTGTCGGTCAGGTTGACTACTCCGATATCGGTCTCTGCGGCGTAGCATTGCGCTATCAATGTATCCTGATAGTGGACGATCACTCCGAAGTAGGAGTCTTCGGTCGGTAGCTCGTCCGCGGAATTGATGAGGATTCTGTCGGCGACCGTGTTGTCCTCGTCCATGGCATCCGCCATGTACGTGTTCCCTGCGATACCGACGAGCTTCAGGTCCCACATGTAGGTGATGTTGTCGGTCGTCTTCGACGTGTCGACAGCGTTTGCGAAGTACAGGTTGAACGTACCGGTCACGGAATCCGATATGGTGACGCTCGCTCCGTCCAGCAGGTAGATGTTGTAGGTCATGTCTTCGGTTCCGGTGACGTCCGATACGTGCTCGAGCTTGGCGACGTAGTAGTCCCCGCCCATGTCCGACAGGTCGCTGACGTCGGACAGCTCGGTTGCCGTGGCTGTGTGGGTCGTGGCATCGGAATCCCCCGCGGGAAGTGCGACGGCGAAGGCGCATACGACCATCGCGAGCACTGCGGCGAGGGCGAGGCATTTGCCTCTCTTGGCTTTCAAATCAGTTGCAATCATGTTACATCTGCTCCAACTCTTCAATGGCTCCGGAG
>CAVCVB010000027.1:0-19694 GCA_963605395.1 Firmicutes bacterium CAG:194 | reverse complement strand
GCGTCTGGCTTAGAAGGCCAGCGCTATATCCTGGCTAAGCCACGAGCCCACTCTTCCCCTCCATTTACTCATCCCATTTAAAGGTTATCTAAGAAGCCGACCGGGATCGCGCCAAAGCCTCCTGACATATGGCCAGAGGGCTCGGATTAGACGCAGATATCATCAGAAATCGGGCATAACATGCCAGCCGGAGCCAGCCCCGGAATCCCGCCTCGCCTCTTCAACGTAGCCCCGCAGACCCTGCAGAACTCGTCGCCGGCGGAGACGGCGCCACCGCATTCGGGGCAATGGCTCCCGTCGGCGTGGCGAGGGCGCTTCTCGGTCTTGGTGAAGCCTCCTCCGATCAGCCCCAGCGGGATGAACAGGAAGAAGAACGGCAGACCGAAGCCCGGACGCACCAGCAGCGCCACGAGGATTATCGCGGCGAACAGGACGACCATGAGCACGATGAACGTGCGACGGTCCATCAGAGCTTCCTCCCGCATGCGGAGCAGAAGCTCTGGCCCTCGTCAACGGGCATGCCGCAGGACGGGCAGTACCCGGTATAAGGCTGCGGAGCCCCGTCGTCCTCGGATCCTTCATCCTTCGGAGCCCTGACGGGCCTGAACGCCAGATAGATGTTCCTGGCGGCCACCCCGATCAGCAGGACCCCTATCAGCGAGAACAGGACGTTGACGGGGAACATCGGCATCGAGTACGAGATGGAGATCCATATCAAGGCGAAGATCAGGAGGAATGCTCCAGAGATTATCCCGTTGGCTCCGGACGGCGATGCGACCATGGATGAGCGATATGGAACACCGAGATAATCATATCGACAGCAAAGACGGAGAACACGTGCGAAAAAAGAAAGGCGCCCCGCCCGGGATCCACTCCCGGACGGAGCCGTTCAACCCCCTGACGACAGGATCAGGCGTGGATGTAGTTGCCGACGGACCCGTTCCCGGTCAGCATCAGCACGGCCTCGGCTATGCATATCAGGCTCAGGACCAGCAGGAGGGGCCACCAGTTCAGCAGCTTCCCGACCATCTTCACCAGGGCCTCGGCGAAGTTCAGCACCATGTAGACCACAGCGCCTCCGAGGAACGCTACGATCACGCGGGGCCATCCCGTGGAGAGGAAGGTCAGGTCCACGTTACCCGCCAAGACGCATCCGTTGAGCCCGGCCATGGCGACGTATATGATGCACATCACAAGCGCAGAGATTATCACCGCGAAGTGGACGTCCCTGAACGGACGGATTATCAGCGCGAAAGCCGCTATCAGGATGATCACGGCCGTGAACGTGCTCCAGCTTCCGAACGCCGAGACGGCCTCGTAGGCCATCACGACCCCGAATACCAGGCCGAGGAAGACCATCAGCTTGTACTTCTTGGAGTCCTTGTCCTTCACATAGGTCATCACGATCAGCAGCGCGACGATCCCCCCTATTAGCAGGAGGGTCTCGGGCATATGGTTGCCGACCCATGCGGATATATCCGATGTGTCCATGGAACGACGATTGGCAGGGGCCGATATAAAGGGCGCGCCGCCCCGTCAGGGGGCAGCGCAGGTAAGGAACGTTTCAAGCGAGCTTGGTGCCGGCCTTGGGGCTGGCTCCCTGGTCGTAGACCTCTGCGACGTCGAACATCCAGAGGGCACCGGCCTTCAGGTGGACGGCGGCGAGCTTCTCGTTCATCTGGTCCAGCCCGGGCCCCTCGGTGATGCGGACGGGGCTGGCGAGGACGATCTCGTATGCGGCCATTCCGGCGGAGACGAGGATCGCGGCCTTCTTGGTGGCCTCGAGGTTCTTCGAGGACTTCTTCATCAGGACCTCTCCCACAATGACCTTGTCGGGCGCGGGGGCCACGATGGACCCGCACACGATGGCGTGGGGCTGTCCGGCGGCATCGGATGTCACGAGGGCCTTCACTGTCGTGGGCTCTCCCATCACTTTCATTACTTCTTCAGGAATGCAGACCATGCTGTTCACCTGGGAATGTAATCGTCGGGAGAGTATAAACGGGGTTGCTATCACGCATGATGCCTAATTGCTCAGACCTGCGTTATGGGCGGCGGCAGAGGGGGAGGCACGGGGCGCTCGTACATCGAATCCATGAACGCCGCCGCGAAGATCGGATAGTGCTCGACCCCGTCCTCGTCCACGCGGATGTTCCCGTTCTCGAGCTTGATGAACCTCTTCACAGGGTAGATCGTGTACTTCGGGTCGGTGCGCAGCTTCTTGAGGGAGCCGGCCCTGCGGTTCTTCCCTGACTTCACCTCTATCGCCGATAGCTCTCCGCCGAGGTCGACGATGAAATCCACCTCGATGCGGTCGCGCTTGGTCGGCTCATCCTCGGATATCGGCCTGTTCCTCTCGAAGTAATGCAGCTGGAACCCGCATTTCTCGATCATGTTGGCGACCGCGTTCTCGACGATGGCGCCTGCGTTGACCTCCGTGTCCCCGCGCAGTATCCTCAAGCGCAGGCCGTCGTTCGGCCTCGATCCCTGGAAAGCGCTGATGAGCACCCCTGTGTCGTAGCAGTACATCTTCAGCGAGTCGTCGTGCCTGGACCTCAGAGGCAGCACGGGCTCCGAGACATTGCGGCATACGCTGGCCATCCCCGCCCCTTCGATCCACAGGATCGGGTTCCGGTATTCTCTCAGGCCGGGGTTCTCGACTCCGTTCCCGACGGCTTTCTCCGCGGCCGTGTACATGAACTTCCTGTTGTCCTTCCCGAGCTGGTCCGGCATGGAATCGATGCAGGCCTGCACCCTCACGCGGATCGTGTCGGGAGCGAAACGGGACACGTCGTAGGCATAGTCCATGCGTATGCGCTCGCACTCTCCGTCGACTCCTGCCCAATCGACGTCTTCTCCGAGAGTCCTCTTGACGACATCCGGCATCCCTCCGATCGCCAGATACCTCGTGAAGTACCTGTTCAGGGCGTCCAGAGCCGCTTCCTCCAACGGGGCCTTCGTCCTGATGCGTTCGCGGATGCGTTCCGTCACATCCTCGGTGATCCCCAGGGCCCACAGGTATTCCTCGAAATCCAGGGCGTACATCCTCTTGACGCTCCTGTAGCCCATCGGAGAAACGTGCTCGTTGTTCGAGAGGATGGAGTTGACCGCGTCCCATCCGCCCTGCGGCGGATCGGCAGAATCGGATTCGCCGCCCGACCTGAATCCTTCAACAGTGAGAAGCGAACCGGAAGCAATGATGTCACACCTTCCGTCGACAACGAGGGGCTTAATAGCGAACATGGCATCTGGACATAGCTGAATCTCGTCTAGGAAGAGTATAGAATCACCACTCCTCGGACTGAAATCCGGGAAGTTCAGCTTCAGCTGGTAGTAAATCGTGCCTGCATCGATATCGCCCTTGAAGATGTCCTTGAGATACGGCTTCGAGCTGAAGTCAATGCGGAGGTATTGCGCATAGTTCGCTCTTGCGAACTCGTCGATGATGTAGGTCTTCCCAATCTGCCTACTTCCGGTGATGATCAACCCATGCCTGTTCGGATCATTCTTCCACCTGATGAGCTCGGACATCATCTTGCGCTTCATGATATGACATAAACTAGGACATATACTAATTTTTGTTCCATAAAAACTAGTATTTTTACTAGAAAATGCATTGTAAAAACTAGTATATTTACTAGTTTTTAGCATTTTATCCCATTACGATAATTGAATATATACGAAGTGAACAGAATGCAGAAACCGAAACGAAGCGACAGGATACCGTCGAATCAATAGTGAATTAAAATGGTGGACAGGGCGAGATTCGAACTCGCGGCCTCTACCATGCCAAGGTAACGATCTTCCAACTGATCTACCTGCCCAACAAAATCCTTGAGTTATTCATCATACTTAAATATTTCTGATATCCCGAACCCGGTCCGCACCCCGGAGCCCCGATCTATGAGGGGGATCGGGGCCTGATCCGCAGGATATCATGCACTTCGAGTCGGATCTCCAGTGGAAACAGGGGTCGTCGGAGATGCTGGCCATCTTCCCGGGATCCGACGGGCGCCCTCGGAATCGGCCCAAAAACGACGAAAACTCCCCGGACCGAGCGGTTTCCGACCGTCTCGGAGATGTTCATGGACAACCGCCGCTTCCCCCTTTAAAGCAGAACGCGAACCGCCTGCTATGAGAGAGTTGGACACCAAAGGGAGCATGCCGTTCGCGATAGTGGCAGTGGCGCTCCTGCTGGCCTCCGCAGCCCTGTGCGGAGTCGTCTGCAGCTACGACGAGACCACCAGCAGGCAGGACACGGTCGAGAACGAGATCACGGCGATAGACGAGGCTCTTGCCGACATCACGGACTATGTGAACAGGGGCCTGGGGGAGATAGTCATGCGGCTCTCCACCGCCACGGCCGAGGGCGTCAAGAGCACGGACACCGTCGAGCAGCGCGCGAACGGCTTCAAGGACATGGCAGCGGAATGGATCTCGTTCCAGTTCCCCATGCGCAGCGGTGGAGCCGTCGCCGAGGTGAAGAGCTACAGCCTGGAGCTCTCGTCCCTCCCGGCGCAGATATCCTCCGAGACCTACCCGGACGGATACCTGAGGACGTACCTGTGCGGGAAGGGCAGCATAGACGTCCACGTCTCCTCGGAGAAGGGCTCTTCGGACACTTCCATAGACGTGTCCACCGACGGGAGCTACACCCTGCCCCTGACCGCCGAGCGCCTGGAGATGTTCAGGAACATGTCCTCTGACGGCGGCGTCTCCGTCTCGCAGATGATGACCTATCAGCTGACCTGCCTGGCGCAGTACAGGGTCATGAACGGATACGGCGGGACGTCGCAGTACGGCCCCATGGGCACGTCTGCGATTATCACCGAATCAGATGTGATCAACGCCTACGACCGCTCTATCCAAGCGGCAGAGCGCATGGCGTTCCACTCCGGGGACATGCCCGGAGGCGCCATGGACCTGGCAGACCTCCTGGCGGAGGACGGAAGGCTCACCCTGGACCTCTCCGCCGTGTACTCCCAGGCCCTGCTGGCCGTCATAGACGACATCGCGCTGAGGTGGATGGACTACTTCTACGGCTTCGAGGTCCTGGAAGCCCTTGAGAAGAAGCTGCACCCCTGGCGCACCGCCACGGACTCCCTGAAGGCGTACATATTCGGGGAGGAGAAGGTGTACAGCGCCGTCCCGTACATAGAAGGGAACATGGGCGCATCGGATCTGGAGCGCAGCAGGCACCCGGGGTCGGGCACCACCGCCTTGGAATACGGCGGGATCTCCGTCACTGTCCAGAACCCGACGGGGGACGTGCTCTCGTCGTCATGGCTGAAGAGCTTCGGCAAGAGATACGCCGCCAACGACGACTACGTCAAAGAATACATCCTGGACGTCCTCCGCAGCGCGGCAGTGAGGATCTACGAGGACAAGTCCCTCGGGACCGTCTCCGTTGAGGTCGACCCGACGGATGAGGAGGGCTTCGCTTCAGCTCTCGCCGGGCTCTACACCAAGGCGCTGTCCGGGATGCCGGACGGCATCGGGCCCGCCTTGTCCGAGTCGCTGTCGTCCACGGACATCTACGACCCCTACTGCGGAGCCATAGCGGACGAGATAGATTCCCACTCTTCCGATTTCGTCCTGTCCGAGAGCCTCAGGTCGTCTCTGACGGCCGCGTTCGCAGCCGCCATCCCGGAGGGCTCCGAGGTCACGGTTCAATCGATGATAGAATCCGGCACCCTCGACAGGGCAGTAAGGAGCTACGAGCAGAAGGTCCGCTCGGACCTGGACGGCTTCGATGCCCTCAGGAACGTGCCGTCCGAGCAGAGCCTCCCGAAGAAGGTCCTGTCCGAGATACTCGCGTTCGGCATCCCGCTCACCGGAATTGCGGACAAGGTGCCGGAGATGGCATCCAGGATGTGCAACGAGATGGTGTCATGCATCTCCATGAACCCCGAGTCCGGTCCGATCGAGCTTCCGGAGCAATCGGGGTTCGCATTCGACGACGGCTCCGGGATGGAGACCATGGAGAAGGTGACGGCCACGCTGTCATCCACGGCGATCGTCTCCTCGATAACCATCGACGAGAGCCGCTGCGTCCACACGGTCGGGTTCAGGGAGGATGTCAGCGCAGCATACTCCACCATGTTCGTGATAAAGATGGACGACTCCCTGACCGTCGACCTGATCGGGACCGGGGCGTTCTCCGAGGCCATGGGAGGGATCTCGTCCCACATCACAGACACCGTTCAGTCATCTTACACGATAGAGGTCGCCGTCTCAAGCGGATGGGCGCTGTCCGGGATCGACTACAAGCCCAGCACCACCATCCTCGAGGACGTCTGGAAAGCCCTGCTCAAGGTCCTGGAGCCCATTATCGAGCCCCTCAGGAAGATCATGGAGACCGTCAGGGACGCCATGACCGCCATCTCCGAAGCGCTGATCGAAGCCCTCTCCTACGTCGCCGACGCCATGGTCCGCATCTACGAGGTCCTTATGGACCCCATCGGGGCGCTGAAGGAATGGTTCGAGACCACCGTCGAGGACATCTTCTCCCAGGCCACCCTGGACATCCTGGTGAGCATAGGCCTGGGCACCCAGAAGATCGTCTTCGAGTTCTTCGGATGCGTTCTGGAGTTCAGCACCAAGGCCATCACCTGGTCGGCCAACACCAAGACCCTGCTCTCCGCCACCCTCTCCATGCCCGTCGCCGGGCTGATAGTGACAGCAGGCATCACCGCCAAGGTCCGCGGCGAGGTCAAGAAGGAGAACCTGCTCCTGACCGGGTTCGGAAAGGTCGAAGGGGACGACTGGAGCCTGAAGGTCACACTGGACCCTCTGATGAAGGCCACCAGCCACCTGATCGTCGTGGACGGCGACGTCCATGGAACCGATTTCTCCATCATCGCCCCCAAGCTGGAGAACTACCAGGAGATGGGGATAAAGCTGAGCGACGTGCCCGGGATCGGGGAGATGGTCAGCAACATCCCCGTCATGGGCGTGAACGTGGGCCTGGACGCAGGCTTCACGCTGAGATACGCCGACCCCCAGAAGACCGGCCTGATAATCAACGAGTTCGAGACCAACCCTCCCGGCACCGACAAGGGCGCCGAGTACGTGGAGCTGTACAACAACAGCACCGGCAGCATCGACCTGGAAGGCTACACCCTCCTGGCCGCGTCGGACCGCAAGACCAAGAGCATGGAGCTCTCCGGGACCATAAATCCGGGCGAGCATCTGCTGATCTACCCCAAGTTCACCCTGGTCAACTCCTCCGGGAAGTACACCAAGAACGGAGAGGCCGTCATCCTCAAGGACGCTGACGGCAACGAGCTGGACAAGACCCCCACCAAGAAGGACGGATCCGACGACGAGCGCAGCTGGCAGAGGTCCTACGACGGGTCAACCGAATGGGTGTTCGAGAAGGGCACCCCCGGCACCACCAACAACAAGTACCCTCTGAGCAACGTGGTCTCCGCCTCCGACATGAAGGATGTGGTCTGGTCCGCCGTGGAGAAGTCCTTCGACCAGGTGGATACCATAACCGACCTGGAGACGCTGCAGACGTTCCTCCAGTGCCTCACCAGGTACACCTTGGAAGGCCTCATCAACAAGGTCTCCGGCCAGCTCATAGAAGCATCTGTCTTCGCAAGCCTGGACATCAAGGACCCGTCGTCATCGGCGTCCGCCGGGATCAGAATAGCCCTCCGCACCGACGGCGACCTGGTGAAGGACGTCATGAAGTACATCGTCGGCAAGATCATGGAAGTTGTCCTCAACGCCAAGAACCCCTACCGGATAGACCCGGTGGAGATGTTCGCGGAGAACATAGACCTGGAGGTCGTCCTCCATTCCCGCATCGGGTTCCCGGAGGTGCTGTCCAAAGGCGCCGACCTCCCGGAAGCGGACATCGGGGCCGTGTTCCGCACCAACCTGTCAGCCATCACGAGCCTGGCAGGCATCGACACCGGAAGGCCGGAGGTGATGTTCGGCATCAGGGTGGCGGACTGCCCGAAGGAGCTCATCCCGTCCAAGATGTCCCCCCGGAAGAACATGGACCACGACCTTTGGCTGATGATGGCCACGGTGAGGTTCGCGAGCTCGTGACAGCCTCTCGATGAAGATAATATAGAAGGACGCGATGGAGAGAGCCATGGCCGGAATGGACTTCAAGATTCCCACGGTGATGACCTCGGAGGAGCTGATGGAGAAAGCCTTCCACAGGGCATCCAAGATCCGCAAGAACGGGACCAACGCCCTCGACTCGAAGAAGAAGACAGCCCTGGCCAAGATCACCGCTTCGGGCGACATCGTCGTCACGGCGCTGAACGGCTACGTGGCCAGGTTCCCGCGCCTCGACAAGGAGGACGACTTCTTCCCCGAGCTGGTGGACATCGTCATAGGCATCGACAGGTACAAGAAGGCCCTGGGAGCGGTCAACTGGTGCGCTACGAAGGCGGACAAGCTGAAGAACGACACCCTCAGGGACATCCGCCGCACCAAGGACCCCGAGATCGTCGAGGCCACCAGGCGCAGCTTCTACGGCAGGCTCAACTCCTACGTGGACAGGATCTCCGACGACCTCCTCTTCCTGCAGGATGCCAAGAACAAGTTCAGGAGGCTCCCCGCAGTGGACCCCGACGTGCCGACCGTCGTCGTCGCCGGGTTCCCCAACGTCGGGAAGAGCAACCTGGTCACCGTTCTGTCCTCCGCGACCCCCGAGATCGCGCCCTACCCGTTCACAACGAAGGGCGTCATCGTCGGGCACATCGAGGACGACTGGCGCAAGTACCAGATCATCGACACGCCCGGGCTCCTGGACAGGCAGTTCGAGGACAGGAACGACATCGAGAAGCAGGCGGTCCTCGCCCTGAGGTACCTGACCGATGTCATGCTGTTCGTCATCGACCCGTCCGAGACCTGCGGGTTCTCCAGAGAGGTCCAGGAGAAGCTCCTGAAGACCGTGGAGGAGGGATTCGCCGGAGTCCCGATCATCGTCGCCGAGAGCAAGTGCGACGTGATGAAGACAGGGGACGGAAGGCTCTTCTTCTCCGCCCAGTCCGGCGAGAACATGGACGTCCTCACCGAGACCGTCATGGCAGAGCTCAGAGCGGTCTTCAGGCGCAAGGCCGTGGAGTCGGAAGAATGACCGAGGGCCCGGCCGCGAGCCCCGAGATGGCAGCGTACTTCTCGGAGCTGTCCGCCAAGAAGGACGAGTGCTACTCCATTGCGGAGAAGGCCCGTTCCATGGGGTTCGACCCCGAGACCGTCGTGGAGATCCCCCAGGCGGAGGACCTGGCGTCCCGTGTGGAGAAGCTGCTGATGGACTACCACGTCGAAGGCGTGGCAGAGGACATCCGCAGGCTCACCGCCGAGTTCGGGAACCGCGAGCTGGTCGCCCTGATGGTGGCCAAGGAGATGGCCAAGAGGCCCGCCGAGAGCATCGAGAAGGCCCTGGACAGGGCGGTCAGGGTGGGACTGGCAGTCCTCACCGAGGGGATCCTCGTCGCTCCCCTGGAAGGGATAGCGGACACCAAGATCAGGAAGAACGCCGACGGCACCAACTACGTGGACCTCGTGTTCGCAGGGCCCATCCGTGCCGCCGGAGGAACAGGGCAGGCGATGAGCGTCCTCATCGCGGACGTGGTCAGGACCGAGCTCGGGATAGGGAAGTACCAGCCCACCGAGGGAGAGGTCTCCAGGTTCGACGAGGAGATCCCCCTGTACAAGCAATGCCAGCACCTCCAGTACACCCCCACGCCCGAGGAGATCAGCCTCATCGTGAGCAACTGCCCCGTCTGCGTGGACGGAGAAGGAACGGAGCAGATAGAGATCTCCGGTTTCAGGGACCTGCCCCGCATAGACACCAACCGTGTCAGGGGAGGAGCGTGCCTGGTCATCGCGGAAGGGATGTGCCAGAAGGCGTCCAAGCTCAAGAAGCACGTCGACAAGCTGAAGCTGCCCGGATGGGAGTTCATCGGCCAGTTCCTGGACGCGCACAAGACAGTCAAGGAAGAGAAGAAGGAGGGCGACGTCCCCAAGAAGCCCACGGTCGAGCCCAAGGAGAAGTACCTCATGGACATCGTCGCGGGACGCCCCATCTTCGGGCATCCCTGCAAGGTCGGGGGGTTCAGATTGAGGTACGGCAGGGCCAGGACGTCCGGCCTCGCCGCATTGGCCTACAACACGGGCAGCATGTACGCCATGGACGAGTTCATGGCCCTGGGCACGCAGGTGAAGATCGAGCGTCCCGGGAAGGCGTGCGTGGTCACTCCCTGCGACCTGCTGGAAGGCCCCACGCTGCTGCTGAAGAACGGAGACCTCGTGTACTGCCACA
The DNA here is from genome assembly GCA_963605395.1 of Firmicutes bacterium CAG:194. GTDB lineage: Archaea > Thermoplasmatota > Thermoplasmata > Methanomassiliicoccales > Methanomethylophilaceae > Methanoprimaticola. Next base: position 9,403 of record CAVCVB010000027.1, on the reverse strand, counting down.
CAAAGGACGAGGTCCTCGCCGTCAGGGACATGGTCTCCGAGATCGTGGACAACGGGGAGATCCTGGTCCCGTTCGGGGAGTTCTGCGAGAACAACCACGTCCTCGTGCCCTGCGGGTACCCCATAGAGTGGCACAAGCTGGAGCTCAGGGAGAAGGGGGACCTTCCGGAGGACTGGAGGGACCCGACATACGAGCGCGCCAAGGAGATGAGCGCCCAGCTGGGCGTCCCGCTCCATCCGAAGTTCAACCTGTTCTGGTCCGACTGGCCCCTGGACAGGATCAAGGCCCTGAGGGCCGCCATATTGGACACTGGGAGGTACGACGGGAAGAACATCATCCTCCCCAGGGAGCCCGTGTCCAAGAGGATGCTGGAGGACCTCTGCGCCCTCCACCGGGTGGTCGACGGCAACGTCGTCATCGACGAGAAGTACTCCCTGCCCATGCTGGACTGCCTGGGCATCAAGGCAGAGGGCGGAGCCCTCGTCGCAGGCCCCGAGCTGGAAGGGGAGGACACCCTCGCAGCTATATCCAAAGCAGCAGGCTACGAGGTCCGCGCCAGGGCCATGACCCGCATCGGGACCAGGATGGCCCGTCCGGAGAAGGCCAAGGAGAGGGAGATGACGCCCAAGGTCTACTCCCTGTTCCCCGTCAGCAAGGACGCCGACGCCAAGGCGGAGATCGTCGCCATGATCAAGGTCGTCAGGTCCAACATGAACAAGAGCCGCGACTCCAAGCCCACGGTGACCGTCGAGGTCGGCAACAGGTACTGCCCCTTGTGCAGGACGTACACATACCGCAACTGGTGCAGGAACTGCGGCAGCCATACCAATTACACTCCGAGGCAGAACGCCTTCGGGGACATGGGGCCGGCTCCGATAGAGATCAACCTGGAGGACGAGTTCAAGGCTGCATGCGAATCCATCGGCGAGAGGATGCCCTCGGACCTGAAGTGCCTGGAGACGCTCTCGTCCAAGACCAAGACCTGCGAAGCCCTGGAGAAGGGCCTGCTCAGGCAGAAGAACGGCGTCAGCACGTTCAAGGACGGGACTGTCAGGTTCGACATGACCGACATCCCCCTCACGCATTTCAAGCCCCGCGAGATAGGCCTGTCCATCGAGAAGGCCCACGAGCTGGGGTACACCCACGACTGGAACGGCGACCCCCTCACGGACCCGGACCAGATCTGCGAGCTCAAGGTCCAGGACATCGTCCCCGCCAAGGACTGCGGGACGTACCTGGTCAACGTGGCCAACTTCGTGGACGACGAGCTCGAGAAGTTCTACCACCTTCCGAGGTACTACAACGTCAAGGACCGCAGCGACCTCATCGGGCACATCACGTTCGCCCTGGCGCCCCACACCTCCGGTTGCATCCTGAGCAGGATCATCGGCTACGCCGACCTCCGCGGATGCTACGGCCACCCGTTCTTCCACGCGGCCAAGAGGAGGAACTGCGACGGCGACGAGGACTGCGTCATCCTGGCCATGGACGCCCTGCTGAACTTCTCCAGGACATTCCTGCCCGACAAGAGGGGAGGCCTCATGGACGCCCCTCTGGTCCTGACCACCAGGCTGGACCCCAACGAGATCGACAAGGAGGCCCACAACGTGGACTGCCTCAGGGAGTATCCCCTGGACCTCTATCACGCCGCAATGGAGATGAAGGACCCCAAGGAGATCGAGAAGAAGATGGACCTGATCGCAGGCAGGATCGGCACGCCCGACCAGTACGAGCACCTCGGGTTCACCCATGACACCTACGACATTTCGGAGGGCCCGAAGTACTCGGCGTACACCACCCTGGAGACCATGATGGACAAGATGGACGCCCAGCTCATGCTGGGGAAGAAGATCCGCGCGGTCGACGAGCAGGACGTGGCCAGAAGGGTGCTGAACAAGCACTTCCTGCCCGATATGATAGGGAATCTTAGGAGCTTCTCGACGCAGACCGTCAGGTGCACTAAATGCGGGGAGAAGTATCGCAGGATGCCCTTGGCCGGGAAGTGCACCAAATGCGGCAACGCCCTCACGCTGACCGTTCACGAGGCCAGCGTGAAGAAGTACCTGGAGATCTCCAAGGTCATAGGGGAGAAGTACGGCCTCGACACCTACACCCGCGAGAGGGTGGAGATCCTCGAGATGAGCATGGACTCTATCTTCAACAACGACAAGGTGAAGAAGTGCAAGCTCTCCGACTTCTTCTGAGACTCACTGCTTCGGTGCGGTGTAGTACTTCTTGAAGGCGTCCAGCTGAGCGTCCCTGGCCTTGGTCACTATCTTGGAGGACAGCTTCCCGGCGGCCATGAGCTGCGTGTTCATGTTCGCTGCCGCCATGAGCCCCTCCACAAGGTTCTTGGAGGACTTCTCCGACCAGTAGTCGGACAGGAACTCCCTGCGCTCGGGCGTGCATTCGGCGATCATGGAATCGACCCTCTCCTCTACGAGAGCGAAGAACTCGGAATATCCCCTGATGTACTTGTCGGGGCTGTACTTGAGCTGGGCCGGCTCCAGGGACGGGGCGCGGTCGGCCATGGCGTCCATGAAGGCCTTGGCCTGGACGCAGATCTTCTTGAAGTCGTCCAGGTCGGTGTACACGGTGAACCCGGCGACGGCGATGTAGAGGTACTCGGAGGAGGCGTTGAGCAGCTCCAGCTGGAACCCTATGCGGACGGCCCTCTCCTCCATCCTGGACATTAGGTCGGGGATGAGGTCGTGGTCCCCTGCGATGATGGCGAGGTCCCCTATGCGGCTGCGCGTGCGGAGGCCGGGCTTCGAGGCGCTGCAGAACACCGCGTCCGAGCACTCGTCGAGGATCGAGGCGTACTTCGCATCATCGATGTCACTGTCCTGCTCGTACTTGGCGATGAGACGGTCGACGGTGGCTGCCAAGGCACGCTCATCGGCAGGCTCCTGCTTCTGCTGGGCAGCAGGCTGTGCCGGCGCGGCCTTGCCGTAATATTCTCCGCATTTGGAGCAGAAATCCGCATCGTCGCTGTCCGTGTTGCCGCATGCCTTGCAAGCTTTCATGCATGGGTGATAGGCAGGTGTATAAAAACCGATTCCGAAATTGCTTCAGGCGGACCAGCCTTCGAGGTACCTGCTGATGTACCTGCCTATGCACTTGTCGCGGGACTTCAGCACTGCACCGGACAGGAAGCGCCCGGCTACGACGGCGCGGAGGCTGAAAGCGGTCGCGTTGCGGACGTAGCCCAGGTACTCGGGATAGGTCGACGACGCCCATGACTCGGCGAGCCTGTCCAGCTCCTCGGGGGCGCGCGATGATACTGCCTCGGAGACCGCGTCGTAGAAGCACTTGGCGCAATCGCTGTAGGCCGCCAGCCAATCAAGGGCCCTGGGCTTCTTGGCGCCGTTGGACGGGAGGCCTTCGGCCTTCGCGATCATGGCGGACAGGGCATTGCATGCGCCCTCGCAGTATCCCCGGATGTCGCGCAGGTCCGGATATATGACGAAGCAGTCGGAGAACAGCAGATAATAGGGATTGGCCAGCCCCAGGACTCCTTCCTGGATCTGGCAGATGTCTATGTTCTTGACGATAGCCGACATGAGATCGGGGACGAGCTCCCTGTCGGGCATCATCCTCGCCAGATCCGGAACGGCGGCGGCAACATAGTCCTCCGGACGTATGACCGTGGACACGATGCATCCGATAGCGGAATCCAGCATCCTCCTGTAAGCCGCATCGTCGATCTCGTATCCGCTGTCCAGAGCGCCCCTCCAGGCGCCCATGCCCTCGGAGAAGGAGCCCATGTCCATGAGCCTGCATCCGGCGAGGATGGGGTCGGACGGCAGCTCCGATGCGGGCACCGGCCCGGAGGCCTTCGCGGCCCGGGTGAAATAGGCGCCGCACTTGACGCAGAACTCCTGGGAATCGTCATCGGCCTTGGCGCCGCATGAAGGGCAGTGCTTCATGGAAGAAGCCTCGCAGTGCAGAAAAGGAAAAGGCCCTCCCCGAAGGGAGGGGTTTTGTTTCAGAGGGCCTCGATCTGGGACTTGAAGTCGTCCGCTTCGGCGGACAGGACCTTCAGGGCCTCGTTGAGGGCCTGCTCGGCGGTCAGGGAGCCGTCGGTCTCGAACTTGAAGACGAACTCGGTGTCGTCACAGTCGACATCGATGCCGCCTTTGCGCTCGACATGCTTCAGGCATGTCTTGCAGAGGCTGCAGTCGATCTCGCGAGCGGCGACCAGCTTGCCGTCGACGACGTCGAAGACCTTCTTGGGACAGAGCTTCGCGCACTCGACCACATCGTCGCGGGAAGCTTCCTTCTCGTCGACGGTGACGTGGGGCCTGTACTTGTAGCCCACTCCGTTGGCGACCTGCCACTTGACGTGCTTGGCCGCGGTCCCCATCACAGCGTGAGCATAGATGAGAACGGCCTGCCCGTCGGTCAGCTCGACTATCGGGATGAACTCGTCCTTGACCCTGAGCGAGGGGTCTCCGAGGGGCTCGAGGTCCCCGGAGAGCACGGTGCACGGCCCGATCTTGTTCAGGCTGTACATGATCTCGCAGCTGGGGCACCCGGTGCCTCCGCATGCGCACTCGCTCTTGGGCACGAAACGCTCGAGGTCGGTGGGCACAGGGACCATTCCCAGCCTGTGGGCGATGATCTCATCGAACAAGGGCGTGACGCTCTCATACTCCTTGTCGCCGTCCATGATGGAACCGAGGTGGAACTCCACCGTGTCGATGGCCATCTTGGGTATGTCGGACAGGAGCGTCCTCCTGAGCGCGTTCGCCATGGCCGGAGAGGAGTTCTTCAGTATGAACTTGGCCTTCCTCTCGGCCATTTCGAGAATCTCTATGTCCATAGGAGAGCCTCCTCAGACCCTGCGTCCCCTGCGTCCGCCCTTCTTCTTGGTACCGTCGTGCGGTATGGGAGTGACATCCTCGATTCTGCCGATCTTCAGGCCGGCCCTGGTGAGGGCACGGATGGCAGCCTGGGCTCCGGGTCCGGGGGAAGCGGATTTGTTTCCTCCGGGCGCGCGGACCCTGACGTGGATCCCGACGAACTCCTTCTCCTTGGCGACCTCGGCGACCTTCTCGGCCGCTTTCTGGGCTGCGTAAGGCGAGGACTCGTCCTTGGCCTGCTTCACGACCATTCCACCGGTGGCCTTGGTGATTGTCTCGGCTCCGGTGATGTCGGTGAGGGTGATCATGACGTTGTTGTAGCTGGCGTAGATGTTGGCTATTCCCCATTTTGCTGTCATCAGTTGGCACCGTCCTCTGCTGTGATTCCTGCTTCCTCTGCGTCGGCCTTGGCGGCTGCGGCATCGGCTGCGGCCTGCTCGGCCTCGGCCTTGGCTTTGGCGGCCATGTTGGCCGCGGCCTGCTCTGCCGAGATCCTCATAGGGTGCATCTCGTCTGTGAAGGGGGATGCGGGGTTGAACTCGATGGACGACTCCTCGGCCCTGGTGACGAGGTATCCGGGAACGGTCACCCTGTGGCCGTTCATGAAGATGTGGCCGTGGGTGATCATCTGCCTGGCCTGCCTGATGGTGCTGGCCAGTCCCTTCTCGTACACGATGGTCTGCAGGCGCCTGGACAGGACGTCCTCGTCTTTCAGGGTGAGGATGTCGTTCAGGTCTGCTCCGACGGGGAGGTATCCGAGGCGTCCGCACTTGGCGAGCAGGGCGTCAGCCTCGATCTTCGCCTGGGCGTCTCCGGACCTGAGGCGTGCCTGAAGGTCCCTGGACTGCTTCCTCAGGTTCCTGAGGACGGTCTCGGCCTTCCAGACCTCGGTCTTGTTCTTCAGGCCGAAGGCGCGAACGACCTCGACCTCTGCCTTGATCCTCTCGCCCTGCCAAGGGTGGGAGGGCGTGTCGTATGTCTTGCGTGAAAATTTAGGGTCTCCCATTCAAACCACCTCAGGATTTCCTCTGGACTCCCATGGTGAGTCCGTGCCTTCCGTTGGACCTGGTCCTCTGTCCGCGCACCTTGTGGCGTCCCTCGTGCCTGATTCCGCGGTAGCAGCGGATCATCTTCATCCTGTTGATGTCGTCCTTCTGGATGATGTCCAGGTCGTTTCCGAACAGGTGCATGTCTGCGCCGGTCTCGTAGTCGTTCTGCCTGTTGATGGCCCATCCGGGGGCGTACTCGACGTAGGACTTCACAAGGGCCTCGATCTCCTTGACCTTCTCGTCAGGGAGGGAACCCATCTTGACGGAGGGGTCGACGTTCGCTTTCTTGGCGACGATCTGAGCGACCCTCTTTCCGACTCCTTTGATGCTCTGAAGCCCGACGACGGTCTTCTTCTGACCGTCGATATCGGAGTTGACGATACGGACGATGAAGTTGAAGTTCTCGTCCTCCGTCTGCTGCTGTTCTTTCTTCTTAGCCATTTATGCTAACCTCCGCAAATGCGTCCTCTTGCGAGGATACGAACAAGCTCCGGTTCCCGCAGGAAGGAGCTCTCAGTCTTCACCTCCCGTTGCCGAAAGGGGGTCCTGAGTTCGCGTAAAAACGGCGAAGGGGTTATCATTTATATAATAAACGGAAAGGCGATGGTGCTGGGGAAGGGATTCGAACCCTTGAAACCCTACGGTAAGGGATCTTGAGTCCCTCGCCTTTGACCAGGCTCGGCTACCCCAGCTTGATTGAGGTTGAAAGGCGTTTGGTTGAAAACGTTTACGGAAGGGTCGTGACCTCTCCGCGCTTACCGTCTATGTAGAAGGTGTACTCGTGCTGGGAAACGATCCCGCCGTTGATCTCGACGAGCTCGGCATAGCTGGAGAGCACGCCGTGGCGGATCAGGTTCTTGACGTGCTTCTCGGCATCCGGGAAGTCGCAGCTCCTGGCGCAGAAGGGGAAGGTCTTGAACTCCCCTTTCACGTACTCGTAGAACTCCTGTGCCTTCGGGTCCGCGATGGGCCTCTCCCTGAGGATCCTGACGATGTTCCCGGGCTTGCCGTTCTTAACGGCGCCTCCGCCGTTGGTGGCGAAAGGCTCGATGGCGACGGTCATCCCCGCCTTGATCTGCGTGGCGTCCCCGTTGTCGTAGTTGGGGACGGAGATCCCGGCATGGAGGTTGTAGGGCTCGATCTGATGGCCGCAGAGGTTCTCCACCGGGCGGAAGCCGGCGGTCTCGATGGTCATCTGGACAGCGCGTCCGATCTCGGACAGGGGCACTCCGTCTCCGATGAACTCGGCAACGGTGTTCCTGGCGCTCTTGGAGACCTGCACGAGGTCCCTGTAGGTGTTGGTGCCGACCTCGACGGTGCCGGCGGTGTCGCCGACGTACCCGTCCAGCTCCGCGCCGCAATCGACCTTGACGACGTCGCCGATCTCGAACACCTTCTTGTCGGTGCAGCTCGGCGTGTAGTGCGCGGCGATCTCGTTGATGCTGATGTTGCAGGGGAATGCGAGGCCGCATCCGTGCTCGCGGATGTAACCCTCCACTTCCTGTGCGACATCGTACAGCTTCACGCCTTCTTTGACCATGGAAAGGCCCAGCTCTCTGGCCTCTCCCGATATCCTTCCTGCTCTACGGAGCTTCTCGAGCCCCTCTTCGCTCAGCATTGTAAGACTTCCTTGATCTTGTCCGCAGGTATGGCGCCCTGCCTGACTATCTCGACTTCCTTGTCCATCAGCCAGACGATGGTGGAGGGCTGTCCGATGGTGCAGGAGCCGGCGTCGATGTAGGTGTCGACGCTGTCACCGAAATCGGTGATGGCGGCGTTGACGTCGACGGCGTCGGGATGGGAGTGCAGGTTGGCGGACGTGGCCACTATGGGGCCGGTGCGCCTGATGAGCTCCAGTGCGAACCTGTTGTCCGGTATGCGGATGCCGACCTTCTGAGAGGAGGATGTCACTATGTCGGGGACATCGGGCTGCTTCTTGATGATGATCGTGAGGGGGCCGGGCAGGAACGCCTTGATCAGCTTGTCGGCGTTCTCGTTCAGGACCGCGACCTTCTCGAGCATCGCCTTGTCGGATACGGCGACCGAGAGGGGCATGTCGAAAGGCCTCTTCTTGGATATGTAGAGGTTCTTCACGGCGGTCTCGTTGTAGATGTCCGCGCCGATACCGTAGACTGTCTCGGTAGGATACACTATAAGCTTCCCTGCAGCGACGTCCTCTGCCGCTGCTGCAACGGCCTCTTCGCAATGGGCATCGAAACCGTGTGAATAATCGCACTTGATTATCTTCATTCATACACCTACCATCATCTTCAGCCTGTCGATGTGAGCCCGGCTGTAGTTGCGGCATACGCTTCCATGACCCGGATACAGTTCCCTTATGTCAATATTACTCAAACGGGAGATGGAAGACCTCATCGAGGTCATGGACCCTCCGGGGAAATCGGTGCGGCCGAAGCCGTTCTCGAACACGGTGTCACCGGAGATCAGGGCCTTGGATTCAGCATCGTAGAGGCATATGCTCCCCTCTGTGTGGCCCGGGGTCGAGATGACTTTGAAGCATGTGCCGCCCAGATCGATGGATTGCCCGTCCTTCAAGGGCTGGGTGTCGATGGGACCGACGGAGGACGAGAACATCCCCGACAGTATGTGCCTGTCATCCGCAGACTCGAGATAGGGGACGTCGGCCTCGCCGGCGTATATCGGAGGATGAGAGAACTTCTCGGACACCGCCCTCACGCCGCCTACGTGGTCGTAATGGCAGTGCGTCAAGACAATCATGTCCAGGGGCCTTCCGTTGAGAAGCATGCCGATCTTCGTCGGGAGCTCCGGATCCTCGCCAGTGCCAGCATCCACCAGCATGGTGCGGTCGGACACGACCAGGTAGATCGATGAATCGTATGGTACCGAGGTGCTGATGCTGTAGATGGTCATCAGGCGCCTATCGGCGAACTAGATAAAAGGGATTCCACCGAAAGCGAAGATGTGATGGGAGGGGAGAGGGGAGCGGGCAATGGGAGATCGGAGAAGACGGCGGGCAGGATGCGGCTTCGGCGACGGCTGCAGGCTCTGCCGGGGACGATGCGGCAGGATGGAACCGGGACCGGATCCGATGGGGCATCGATGCGGTTGCGGCAGGATGCCGGTAGGGCCTGACCCGAATGATCGTGATCGATGGAAAGAACGAGATCGGATTGGATCGAGATAGAATCGAGATGGAACCGGGATAGAATCGATGGAGAATCGATGAAAACTGATCGGAACGGTCGGAATCGACGGAAAGAACAAGATGGTACGGAATGGAACAAAAGAAAAAAGGGATGATCGGAGGATGAGATTTTTTCATACGGAACCTGTTTAACTGCTAGATCACACTCCAGCGACGTTCAAAGAACTTTAGTAAGCCAGGACTGAATACCTCGGCGAACCTCGGTACTTACATCCGGCTTCTATCAAACTCGTCATTTACGAGCGTCCTATGGGTACCTCTTTTTTAAGATGGCTTCGAGCTTAGATGCCTTCAGCTCTTAT
>CAVCVB010000026.1:0-19966 GCA_963605395.1 Firmicutes bacterium CAG:194 | reverse complement strand
AAGAAGAGAACCAGGGCCCCGAGGCCTGGCAGCTGACGGCCCTGGTTGTTGGAATGGCTCAACTTATCGTTGAGCTGTTCCAGCTGATGCATCTCGAGATGCACCAACAAGCCCTACGCTTGCCCATAAGAACAGGCATCTCAGGCTCTATCATCTTTACTAACATCATGCTATATGAATCCCGCCTCCCGCATCGAGCGACATCCCATCGATGCCTTGGTAACCGCAGATCTGCAATATGAGATTGTTCGAGCACTATAGAAACTACCGAGCTTAAACGAGCACAGCTTGCTTATATACCCAGAACGCGAAACAGCGATCACCAGGGAGGGAGTCTGGACGCAGACTTCCAATCTGCGTCCGGGCAAAGACCCTGAGATTCATCGGAGGTGAGAAAGATCGCCGAAGAAGAGAACCAGGGCCGTGATGTTTGGAAGCTAGCGACCCTGGTTATTGGGGCGGCTCAACTTATCGTTGGCTGTTCCAGCTGGTGTATCGGTGATACACCGGCCAGGCCAGTGCATCGATGATGCACCAGCAATCGGTACGCCGTGAGGCGTACCAGCAAACCCTTTACCTGCCCGTCAGGGCAAGGTTCTCAGGTCCTGTTCCTATCACAGGCATCGTAGTATAAAAAGCCCGCTTTCCGAATCGCGTGCTGCCCGTATCCTGAGCCTGAAATCATTCGTCCGCGGGCTCCAGCTCCAGGAACTGGGCCACGATCTGGCAGACCTTCCCCTGAGCGTCGTATCCCCAGTAGACTGGATATGCCCCTTCGCCGTTGCCGGCCTGGACGATGATCACGGAAAGGTCCGTCTCCGGGATCGTCCACCTTATCCAGTCCCCGGACGGCCCCTGGTGCTCCGGATGCGCGTCCCTGTTCTCGAGGAACGCCTGCTCCAGCACATCGGAGTACAGCTCGAAGTCCGGATCGTCCTCCAGCATCATGCTGATCCATTCGCAGAACGCCTGATGGGCCTCCTCGTCGCAGAAGCAGGCCAATCCGGATTCCGTCTCGAAGCCGAAGTACTCTCCCGGCTCCATCCTGTAGATGTCCTCGTATCCGACGAGCGCCTCGTAGTAGGAGACGGCAGGCTCTTCGGAGAACTTCACGCGGCATGCCGCATATGAGTCCTTTCCGTCCGCTGTTACGACGGCGATCTCCGCCCCGAACTCCCCCTTGGGGCATCCGTCCAGGTACGGCTTCTCGCGGGGGTCCGCCAGATAGGACATGGGGTCCCTGACGAGCATCCTCCCGGAGGGGACGGAGCATGCGCCCGCCTGTATGACGGACATCTCCATGCCCCCGACCCTCTCGGAAGCGAAGTAGGAGCCTATGTCGGAGGGGCAGGAGGTGAGCTCCCTCTTCTCCTTGTAGGCTTCGAGCCATCTGCCGTTGGCCATCGGATCCCTCAGAGGGTGTCCTCGTCCAGGATCCTGTACTCCTCGTTGTACTTCCTCCTGAACAGCTTCGCCAGTATGGGCGGTGCGACGATGGTCGTGATGACAGACATCAGCACGACGACTGTGTACAGCTCCTCGGACATAGCGCGGACGAGCGCTCCGTCCTCGTATACCGTGATCCCGAGGCCGATGGAGGCGATGATGATCCCGACCTCTCCCCTGGGCATCATCCCGACTCCGATTATGCCGAGGGACTGCTTGTCCAGGCTGCGGTCCCCGATCTTGGCGCCGAGCCCGCATCCGATGAACTTGGATATCAGCGCGAGGATCAGCGTGGCCACGGTCAGGATGATTATGCTGTTGCCGGACATGGAGCTCAGGTTGACCTGCATCCCCACGTTGAGGAAGAAGAAGGACAGCATGAATGTGGAGATCGAGTCGATCTTCTCCTCGAGCCCCCATTCCCACGCGTGGTCCGCGAACAGCATCCCCGCGAGGAACGCTCCGATGATGGCGGCGAGCCCGATGTACTCCGCGAAGGCGGACATGAGCAGGCACACGATCAGTGCGAGCACGAGCTTGTTGATGGATGCCGGGACCTCGCCCTTCATCTCCTTGGCCTTCTTCCTGGCCTCGAAGTAGTCGTAGATCCTCGGAACGACCCACTTGCATGCCGCGATGACCACCAGGACGAACGCCACCGCCTGGATCGTGATCAGGGCTATGCTGCCGACGGAGACCTCTCCGGACTCCACCATGCCCTTGACGATGGCCAGGACGATCATCCCCAGGACGTCGTCGATGACGGCTGCGGCGATGATGATGCGCGCCTCCTTGGCGTCCATCAGGTGCATGTCCTTGATGATCCTCGCCGTTATCCCCACGGATGTGGCGACCATCGAGGCCGCCAGGAACAGGGCGTGGTTGGTGTCGCCGTCTCCCAGGGACATGACCAGGGCGTAACCGCAGATGAACGGCACGATGACCCCCAGGATGGCGCACAGGAGCGCAGCCCTTCCGGAGCTCATCAGGTCCTTCACCTTGGTCTCCAGTCCGACGGTGAACAGCAGGAATATGACTCCCAGTTCCGCGAACGCGTAGACGACCTGGTAGACGGTGCTGCCGTCTGTCCCTTCGATGGGGTTCGACATCTCGATGCCGAGCGCTCCCATGAGGGAGAAGTCTCCGATGACGAGGTTGGCTATGATGACTCCCATGACGATCTCGCCGATCAGTCCGGGCAGTCCGAATCTTGACACGATAGCCGAACCCACACGGGCGAGTGCAAAGAGGACTACCAGTGCGAGCAGCAGCTGTAGAAGATCCATGCTGGCGAAAAAAGAATCACTGTATAAAAAACGAATGACGGGTCTAAGACCCATGAATCGCCGGGAAGGGCCGCAGGCCCGTCGGGGCCGGCGTCCTCCCCCAGATAGAAGATGTTATAGGGGTGCGATGAAGGGCCGCCCTCAGAACGAGAAGCAGACCCTCCAGATCTTGGGCGCCTGAGGCACCTCAGCGACGGGCTCCTCCACGGGGGCGGCCTCTGCGATCGCAGGGACCTCCTCGGGCACGGGGAGCGCCATGGTCACGGGCGCGGTCAATGCCTCGCGGGCCTCCGCGGCCCCGATGGCCAGGGGAGCAGCCGCAGGCGCGATGGCGGGAGCGGACTGCACGGGAGCGATCGCGAGGACGGCATCGGCCGTCTTCGGGGCCTCGCCTGCCTGAGCCTCCTCGCATGCCGCGACAGAAGGCTCTTCCGGTAACGTCAGGTCGCGCGCCTCGTGCCTCGTGTCCATCATCGGGACCTCGTCCCTGATGAACGCCTCGAAGAAGACGCCGTCCATCCCGTCGTCCTCCATGAGGAAGTCGGGATCGACGGAGATGTCCTCTCCGTCGGCCTTGAGGCCCGGAAGGGTCAGGAGCATCACGTCGCGGACCTGGTCCTCGACCTTGACGTACTCCTTCGCCACTAAGGCGCAGCGGCCCGTCACTCCAAAGGGCGGCGGAGCTCCTCCTGGGGCTCCGTGTTGTTGCAGAGGACTCCGTTCTTGAAGCGCATGGTGCGGGGACGCCTGACCTTGGGGTCGCTGAGGGCTCTGCGGCCCTCTCCGTCCTCGGTGATGCCGGCGATGCTGCTGACCTTGGGCTCCATCACTTCGGCGCCGGTCTGGGCTGTCTGCAGCTCCTCCTTGACGACGGATGCCGCATCGGTCTGGGATCCGGAGGACGCCTTGGCGCCGTCCATCATGAGACCGGATATCTCCGTGTCGGGGACCTCGATCTTCTCGGGGGCCTTTGCGGTGACCTCGAGAGGGGCTTCCTCGACGGGGGCCTCGGTCTGCTGGACGATGCTCTCGACGACCGCTCCCACGGCGACTGCCTCGATGGCAGGCTCGACAGGGGCCTCGACCTGCTCCATGGCAGGCTCGACAGGGGCCTCGATGGCGGCCTCGCATTCTGCATCGTCCTCGAAGCTCAGCCAGGAGTAATCGTCGTCTTCGGTGTCGGCGCTCTCCATGGCGGGAGTGTCGTCGACGGATTCCTCGACAATCGTCTCAGTGACGGGCTCCTCTGCCGCAGGGATCTCCGTGACATCGGATCCCTCGACGGGCTCTTCGACCGGAACCTCGGCAGGAGCATCGATGACGGACACGTCCATCGCAGGGGCCTCCTCGGGGATCTCCTCGGCAGGCGCCTCTATGACCGATGCCTCGGCAGCGGACGCCACCGTGAAGATCTCTCCGACGGTCTCCTCTGCGGCCGGCATCTCCGTGACAGGCTCCTCGACGGGATCGTCGTCCAAGAGCTCCATGTGAGGGACAGACCCGGTGTTGGTGATGGACTCTCCGGTCTTCATCTTCTCGAACAGGTTGTTGCTGGCGACGGAGATCTTCCCGTCCTCGCCGACGACGCCGGCGTTGACCTTGATCTGCTTGGGCGCCGAAGAGGTGGAGGAGAACATCTCCTCGAAGGCTGTGTCCCTTGCGGGCGCCTCCGAGACGGGCACCTCGACCCTGGGCGTTACGACGGCCACAGGGTCGGTGCTGCCGCAGGTGTTCCCTCCGTTCATGCGGTACGGAGTGAAGTCCAGATCGTCGAAGGACATCTTGTCCGGGCGCTTGAATATGAAGATCTCCGATTCATCATCGCTGATGTTGATCTTCTCGAATCCGTAGGGGCCCACCTGGCGCTCTCCCATCGAATAGTCCTCGGACTCCGCCTTGGAGCTGTCGGACCTCGACTGGAACATGTTCTTGGTCCTGTCCCCTAGGTCGTTGATCTTCTTCTTTATCTCTGCAGTCTGAATGCTCTTCGACTGCAGGAAATTCTTGAGGCTCTTGCGAGAGCCTCCGCTATCATTGCGTGTGTTGTTAACCATACGCACCCCATCCGCTTTTCGTTATGAGTTCTCGATATATAATACCGACTCGGACGCTTTTTCCCGCTTGTCCGATGGCTTCCACAGATAGGCTAAACCGTGCTTCCGGGAGGCTCATCCGCGGACGAACTTCACGTAGTCCGCCTTGCCTTCCCGCTGTATCTCCTTGAGCATCTCGGACAGCGATCCCGCATCGCAGGACACCACCATCACCTCCAGGCACTTGTGGTTCTGGAGGTGGGAGTGCATCTGCGTCTTGATGGCCTTCTCGTACTTCGCCTGGATGAGGCTCATCCAGGGGTCCGCATGGTTCCCCCTGACGATGACCAGGACGCCCTCCACGGTCCCGTCCAGGCCCTCGATCTCCCTGATGTCCGCCAATGCGGCGTTTATCGCCGTGCGGACGGCCTCGGACCTTCCCGAGAGTCCGTAGGTCTTCTGTATCCTGTCCAGTGCCGAGATGTTCTCGTCGTTCAACGACACGCTGATGATCCCCGTCTTCTCCACCGCCTTGCGTTAATAACATCCGCACGGTAAGCAATGCGGATGTTAATAACAATCCGCCAAGGTTTTAATATCATCCCATCGAGCACGAACGCATGGATTCATTGATCACGTTCACCCTCTACTCCATCCTGCTCCTGGCCGTGTCCATGGCCGGAGCGTTCCTTCCGAGGGTGAAGGAGCTGGACGACAAGCAGGCCCACCTGCTGGTGTCCCTGAGCGCGGGGATATTCCTCGGCCTGCTGTTCTTCCTGCTGCTGCCGGAAGCGATCGAGGAGTGCGAGCACGGGGGCGTGGACGTCCACGTCATGATGTGCGCGATCGCGGCAGGGTTCATCGCCATACTTCTGATAGAGAACCTGATGAAGCACCGCCACATGGGCACCTGCTCGTGCGAGTGCTGCCAGGACGCCCACAGCCACAAGATCACGTCGATGTCGTCATTCATCGGGCTCTCCGTCCACGCCGCGTGCGACGGCCTGGCGCTGGCATCGACCTTCATGGCCGGCGAGAGCGTCGGCCTCATCGCCACCGTCGGGATGTGCATCCACAAGTTCGTCGTGCTGTTCTCGCTGTCGACGACGATGGTCCTGGCCGATGTGGACAGGCCCTACGCCCGCCTGTTCGCGTTCTCGCTCATCACCCCCGTCGCGGGCATCGTGTTCTTCCTGGCCCTCTCCGGGATCGAGATCGACGAGTTCACCGGGATACCGCTGGCCTTCGCAGCCGGTACGTTCATGTACGTGAGCATGTGCGACATGCTCCCCGAGGCGTTCCACAGGAAGAAGCAGGACTCCGCGTCCCTGGCGCTGGTCATCGTGGGGATCGTGCTGATCCTCGTGTTCTCCCTGCTGTTCCCCCACACCCACTGAGGCCCGGAGGGCGCCCGGAGAAGGCGCCTTCCGGCGGGAACGCCGTTCCCTAACCCTTTATATATGAAACCCGGATGCGGAGCCCATGGAAGAGTCCGCTCTCTGGTATGTGTTCGCGGCCATCATCGTGGTGATGCTGACCGCAGATTTCTGGCTGAACCGCAAAGCCCACCACATACCCCTGAAGTCGGCCGCCATCCAGACAGGGGTCTGGGTGTCCATCGCCCTGGCCTTCGGCATCCTCCTGTTCCATGTCACCAACGACTCCACCCTGACGATGGAGTACTACACCGCATACGCCATCGAGGAGGCGATGAGCATGGACAACCTGTTCGTGTTCATCATGATCTTCGCGTACTTCGGCATAAGGGACGAGGAGCAGCACAAGGCCCTGTTCTACGGCGTCGTCGGAGCCATAGTCTTCCGTGCGATATTCATCGTGGCCGGAGTGGAGCTCATCAGCAGGTTCGACTGGCTGCTGTACATCTTCGGAGCCATCCTGATCATCGCTGCCATAAAGACGCTGACCGGGAAGGACGACGAGGAAGGCGAGAACAGGATCGCCAAGTTCATGAAGGACCGCTTCGACTTCGACGACTCCGAGGAGAGCCATGGGAAGCTGTTCGTCCACGTGAACGGGAAGAGGATGATCACCGCCCTGTTCCTGTGCATCATCGTCATCGAGCTCAGCGACATCGTGTTCGCCCTGGACTCCATACCCGCGGTCCTGGCGATCTCCACGGACACCCTCGTGATCTACACATCCAACATCTTCGCCGTCATGGGGCTCAGGTCGCTCTTCTTCGTGATAAAGGGAGGACTGAACAGCCTCTGCTACCTCAAGTACGGCCTGGGGATCATCCTGCTGTTCGTGGCGTTCAAGCTCATGACGCACTCGTTCATCGAGATCGAGATCCTGTACTCGCTGGCGTTCATCATAATCGTCCTGGCGGTGACCGTCGTCGCATCGCTGGCCCACGACAGGAAGAAGCCCGCAGAGCCCGCTTGAGCTCGATTTCCATCACAGGATGGGGTTCTCCCCATCTCTTTTTTAACCAATCCGCCCCTATCCGTGCCCTATGAAACAATGCATGGACTCCGAGAACCTCCACAAGAGGCTGAAGAAGATCTCGGGCCAGATAGCCGCCATCGACCGCATGATCGACGAGGACGTCCCCTGCGAGGACATCATCGTCCAGGTCAACGCCGTGAAGAGCGCCGTCCACAAGGTCGGGCAGATCATCATGGAGGGGCACATCCAGCATTGCGTCCGCGACGGCATAGAGCACGGGGACGCCGAGAAGACCATCGCGGAGTTCACCAAGGTCATAGAACAGTTCTCGAAGATCTGAGAAGAGCATCGCCTGCATACCCCCCATGGGTATCATCGGGGTATTAATACCAGTACCCCGTAGGGGTATCAGAAGGTGATGCTATGTCCTTGGTGAAGGACGCGATAGCATATCAGAAGATACCGTTCATTTGCATAGCCGCAGGGGCCCTGGCCCTTTTCGCCTCGTTCCTGTCGGAAGATCTGGAAATCCTCGTCGCGGTGCCCATCGCGATATGCGGGCTGCCGATAATCTACGGCGCCATAGTGGGCGTCGTCAAAGAGCATGACATAACCGCCGACGTCCTCGTCTCCGTCGCCATCGTCGCGTCGATCCTCATCGGGGAGTACGACGCCGCCGCTGAGATCGCCATCATCATGCAGATAGGGGCCTTCCTGGAAGAGGCCACTGTCAACCACGCCAACGCGGAGGTCCGCAAGCTCATCTCCATGAGGCCGGAGACCGCCAGGCGCATCTCCGAAGACGGCACGGAATCCGTCGTCCCCGTCGAGAGCGTGTCCGTGGGCGACCGCGTGAGGATCGTGCCGGGAGAGGTGGTCCCCGTTGACGGGACCGTCGAGAGCGGGACCACCACCGTGGACAACTCCATGCTCACCGGAGAATCCGTGCCCGTGGACATCGCTCCCGGCGACAGGGTCTGCTCCGGAGCCACCAACATGTACGGCTCCATAGACATCGTAGTGGAGAGCATCGGGGAGGACTCCACCCTCGCCCGCATGTCCAGGATCATCGACGAGGCCGACGCCGGCCGCTCCAGGATCGTCCGCACCGCCGACAAGTGGGCGGTGTGGATCGTCGTGATGGCGTTCACCGTCGCCGTGCTGGCGTATGTGTTCACCCAGGACATCTACAGGTCCGTCACCGTCCTCGTGGTGTTCTGCCCCTGCGCGCTCATCCTCGCCACCCCTACGGCCATCATGGCAACGAGCGGGAACATGTCCAAGAGAGGCATACTCGTCAAGGACGGCGGAGCCGTCGAGAGGATGGCCTCCGTGGATGTGATGCTCATGGACAAGACCGGCACCGTCACCACAGGAAAGGTCTCCTGCCGCGGGTTCGTCTCCACCTCCGACGTCTCCGAAGAGGAGCTCGCGGCCCTCGCATCGTCCCTGGAGTCAAGGTCCGAGCATCCCCTTGGGAAGGCCATCGCCGAGCACGGCAACGGCACGAAGGACGTGCAGGGCTTCGCGTACATCCCCGGGAAGGGGGTGTCCGGGACGGTGGACGGCCGTTCCGTCGTGGCCGGGAACGCAAGGTTCCTGTCCGAGTCCTGCAGCGTCAACCTGGACGCCACCGTCGCGAAGGCCAAGGCGGACATGGAGAAGGGCCTGACCGTCGTGTTCGTCGGAATCGACGGGAGAGCCTGCGGATACGCTGTGCTGTCTGACACCGTCAAGGCCGACAGCGCTCTGACCATCTCCTCGATCAAGGACCAGGGCCTGTACACCATCATGCTCACGGGAGATTGCGAAGCGGTCGCCAGGGCCACCGCCGCGGAGCTGGAGATGGACGACCTCGTCTGGGAGTGCCTCCCCGAGGACAAGCTGAAGACAGTCAAGAGCCTGGAGGGCCATCACAGGACCTGCATGATCGGGGACGGGATAAACGACGCCCCGACCCTGAAGAGGTCCGACGTGGGCATAGCCATGGGCGGAGTGGGGAACGAGATGGCCACCGAGTCCTCGGACATCGTGTTCATGGACGACGACATCTCCAAGGTCCCCGGGATGCTGAAGCTCTGCCGCAGGACCATGCTGACGATCAAGTCCGGGATCGCGTTCTCGCTCATCCTGAACACCATCGCCATGGTCATGGCCGTCTTCGGCCTGATGGGGCCCGTGGCCGGAGCGCTGGTGCACAACATCGGCTCGGTCATCGTCATCATCATGGCCGCCATGCTGCTCAGGTACGACCCCTGGAGCAGCACAGGGAAGGCATCCGGCAGCGCTTCCGGACAGGCCTGCTGAAACCAATTCAATCGACGAATGACGAATAGGTTGTTCGTCGATTGTTAACCTTATATACCTCCTGGGCAATCATCGCCCATGGCCGACACGATTGAGCCGACCAAGAGAGCGAACCCCGCCCCGCTGGGGCTGCTGGGGTTCGGAATGACCACAGTGCTCCTGTCCCTGCACAACGCGGGCGCGCTGGAGCTGGACGGGATCACGCTAGCAATGGGCGTCTTCGTAGGAGGGCTGGCCCAGGTCCTCGCAGGCGTGATGGAGTACAGGAACGGGAACACATTCGGGACCGTCGCCTTCACCCTCTACGGGATGTTCTGGATGACCTTCGTCGCCACCCACGCCGGGATCGAGGGGATGGCCTTCGGGGAGTCGTCCGTCGGGACGTACCTCCTGCTTTGGGGCGTGCTGACCCTGTTCCTCCTGATAGGGACCCTGAAGGGCAGGAAGTCCACCGTATCGGTGTTCGCCACCCTGACCGTTACGTTCCTGCTGCTGTCCGCCGGGCACCTGGCGGGCGTCGACGCGCTGCTCACCCTGGGCGGGGTCGTCGGAGTGGCCTGCGGGCTGCTGGCGATGTACACCGCGTTCGCGGAAGTGCTCCAGGAGCAGTACGGCCGCGACGTGCTGCCGTTCTGAAAACATGAGCCTCGGGCCCCGAAGAAAGAAGAAGGGGTCCGGGGACATTCAAAGGCCGGGGCCGTCGTTCAGGAAGTCGGATATCCATCTGCGGGAATCGTCCGTGGACCCGCTGTTGTCCAGGATGTCCCATCCGTCCGCGAGGACCAGCATCTTCCTGCGGGTCTCGCGCAGGGACTCCAGGTCGTCGAACATCTCGTGGGCATCGCCCCTGACGTCGATCCTCCCCAGCGCCACGTTCTCGTCCACGTCCACCAGCACCCTCTTGTCGGGCTCGGGCAGCACGAAAGAGAAGAACCTGTATCCCAGCTTGGCCAGGTCCTCGGGAAGATAAGAGGCCGCCATGATGTAGCGCACGAACACCACGTCATCGTAGCCTTTTGCGTGCTTCATGCGCCAGATCGACCTGACCACGTCCATGATGTACAGCGATATCGCGGCGATGAGCGCGGGCTTGCCCTCCTTCTCCAGGAAGCTTGCCTCCAGCCTCCCCAGACGGGTCTCGCGGTTGGGATGCTCGATCAGGAGGACCTTCCTCCCCCTGGACTCCAGCTCCTCCCTGAGGATGCGCCCGGTCGTGGTCTTCCCCGACCCGTCCATGCCGTCCACGACGTACCATGCCATATTATCACAGCCCCAGGGCCACCATGGCCAATGCCACCAGCATAGGGTTGGCGATGTTGTCCAGCTGCCCGGGGCAGAGCATCTCCGACAGGGATGCCACTATGCCCGCCACGGCGCCGGCCACCAGTATGTTCACGGACGGGTCCGCGGTGCCGTTGAAGAGGCCCTCGGACGCCAGGAACGCATAGAACAGGATCAGCAGGACAGCGGATACTGCGGTCACGGCGAACACCGCGAAGCTCCCCTCTGCCGACTTGCCGTTGATTATCTTGTGACGGCCGTACCTGCGGCCGATGACGCTCCCTGCGGAATCCCCGAAGGTCATGGCCGCGATCCCCACGGTGGCAGCGGTCCAATGGCCGTCGAAGAAGAAGATGACCAGCAGGTTGATGCTTATCACATAGAGGAACAGCCCGGTCCTGTGGCCCATCTTGTTGGATATGTCCCCGAGCTCGGAGTCCGACACCTTGTTGCCGTCGAACATCGCGATGAACAGGATTATGGCGAAGGGCACGGTGAAGAACACGAGCATTATCCAGGACTCGGTGAACATCCACCAGACCAGGACGAAGAACCCGACGCCGGCGTGGACTATCTTGCGGTAGTCCACCTTGTACCCTTTCTTCCGGCAGTAATGCGATATCCCCAGCGATGCCGCGATGATCAGGTAAACCAGAATCAGACCCACGACATCCTGCGACTGCATCTTACGACCTTGCGGGTGTCAATGTCCTGGATGTATAAAAGGGGCACTTGGCCGAGCCAGTTGGGTTTTTATCCGTAATAGACAGTCACGGCACGATGAACAGGTATCTCCAGCTATTCCGCTTGGGAAATGCGGTCATGGGCGTCCTCGGACTGATGATCGCGGCATTCATGGCCGTGGGCGCGGATCTGCCCGACCACTGGAGGAACCTTTGCGTGTCCGCCGTCATCGTCTTCACGTTCATCGGCGGCGGGAACGCGCTGAACGACTACATCGACAGGGAGATCGACAAGACCGCCCATCCCGAGAGGCCCGTGCCGTCCGGCAGGATGAAGCCGGAAGAGGCCAGGAACGCCGGGGTCGTGATGCTGGTCGCGTCCTTCATCGTCTCGTTCTTCACGTTCGACGCCGCATGCATAGCGATCGTCGCGATCGCAGTTGTCCTTATGGTCGCCTACGAGATGCTCCTCAAGCAGAGGGGGTTCGTCGGGAACCTGACCATCGCGGTCCTGACAGGGATGGTCTTCCTCCTGGGAAGCGCGCTGGTCGGGGACGTCATGGCCAACGCCGTCGTGGCCGCCATGGCATGCCTGGTGTCCATCGGAAGGGAGATCGCCAAGGACATAGAGGACATGGACTCCGACGAGGGCCGCAAGACCCTGCCGATGTCCATCGGCGTGAAGAAGTCCTCCGCCATCGCATGCGTGTTCTTCATACTGGGCCCCGTGCTCAGCATCCTCCCGATGGTCGAGGGGACCTACAGCGTCCTGTACTACACCGTGGTCCTGGCGGACATCGTGTTCGTCTACAGCGCGGCCGTCGTCTTCAAGAGCCCCCGCAAGGCGGAGAAGATGGCCAAGCTGGGAATGATCATCGGGCTCGTGGCGTTCCTGCTCGGCGCGATAAGGTTCTGAGCCCCGGGATCGGGGATGGTTCTGTCCGCACGAGCTGAGGCTATGGCGGGATCGGACCGTCGGCAGACTTGCGGTCGACGATATGCGGAAACGGATCCCGGCGCAGGAACAAGGTCGGAACAATGGAGAATCCCACAAGGAACAGCACTCGAAAATAGGAAAGGATGAGTGCTCCCGTCGGGATTTGAACCCGAGTCGAAGCCTCGAGAGGGCTTCATGATTGGCCGCTACACCACAGGAGCAACAAACCAAGGCATGAATAACTTGTTAATAAACCTTTCTATCTAAAAATTGCCGGAACGCCCCCGTCCAGCAAGGAATCGGAAGATAATGGAGAAAATGACGGCCGCGACTGGCGATGCCGCGGCCGTTGAAGATGTTCAGAAGTCGCTGGGCCTGATGGCCATGGCCCTCTTGTGCGCCATGGACTCCACCTGGCGGCGGATCTCCGCGACCTTCTCGCGCTCCAGCCCGGTGTCGGCTGCGATCTCGGCGTCGGTGCGGTCCTGCTCCATGTCGTAGAGGATCCCGTCCAGGTCGTGATAGGTTATCCCCATCTCCGACTCGTCGGTCTGGCCCTCCCACAGCCCCGCGGACGGGGGCTTGGCGATTATGGGCTCGGGGACCCCGATCAGCGCGGCGAGCTGCCTGACCTCTGTCTTATAGTAATTGGCAAGAGGCGTGACGTCGCAGGCCCCGTCCCCGAACTTGGTGAAGTACCCCATCATGAGCTCGCTCTGGTTGGACGTCCCCATGACGATGTAGTTCCTCTTCTTGGCCAGGTTGTACAGCACGATCATCCTGCAGCGGGCGGATATGTTGCCCCTCTCCAGGGGAGTCTCCTTCCCGGTGAGCAGCACGGCGGCCAGCGCATCGACGGCGGGCTGGATGTCCACGACCTTGTACTCGGTACCCCACATGGAGCTGAGCTCGGCCGTGGTCTTGTAGTCCTCGGCAGGGGTGACCCTGGAGGGCATGAACACGTTCAGGACCTTGTCGGCGCCTATGGCATCGGCGCACAGCTTGGTGACGGTGGCGGAATCAACGCCTCCGCTCAGGCCGATGACCACTCCGGCGCATCCGATGGAGTCCACCGTCTTCTTGATGAACCCCTTCAGGCCGTCCGCGTCTTCCTTCGTTATATTCGGAATCTTGACTCCGGGCATTGCCCTCTGCATCCTCCCGACGCGATTTATAATCTCGTGCGAACCTTTTATCGGAACCCAGCAGATACCTGCCACATGGAGCTCTCAGTCGCGCTGTGCCAGGTCAAGCCGGTCCCGGGATCCCCGTTCGTCAACGCGGGGCTCATAGCCGAGGCCATGGACTCCGTCGAGGCGGACGTCTTCGTCTTCCCTGAGATGTTCCTGAACGGGTACGGTGCGCCCATGGACTATCCGGAGGACATGGTCGCCGCGCCGATCGGCCTGCTGTCCGACCATTGCCGCAAGACGGACAAGGCCGTCTGCTTCGGGACGCCGCGCTTCTCCGACGAGGGCACGTTCAACTCCCTGGCCTTCCTGTCACCCGACGGCGACGCGTTCTACGACAAGGCCCATCTGGCGAGCTTCGGGATCTATGCGGAGGACGGCTATGTCCCCGGGAAAAAGCCGGCCATGGGATCGTATCACGGAGTCAGGTTCGGGATGTGCATATGCTACGACATCTTCTTCCCGGAGATCCTCCACGGATGCTCCCTGAACGGAGCGTCGGTCAACATCTGCGCCGCCGCTTCCGCGGTCCAGTCCAAGCCGTTCCTGGACACCGTCCTGCCCGCAAGGGCCCTGGAGGACGTCACATACACCGCATACGTGAACAACATCGGGGAGATGAACGGCTGCGAGATGCACGGATGCTCCCGCGGGCTGGACCCCTTCGGCAGGACCGTCGCGGAATGCGGCACCGAGGAGAGGATCGAGGTCATGCATGTGGACACGGATGCCCTGGCGGAGGCCAGGGAGGTCCGCCGCCACCTGGGAGACTACAGGTCCGACATCGACTGGGGCGTCTGACCGGACGGCACTAGAAAGGTTTTAATAACCCGACCAATTCCCCCGTTCTACAAGCCGAGATGGCCCAGCCCGGTAAGGCGCGAGCCTGGAAAGCTCGTGGGAACTTTCCCTCGGGAGTTCAAATCTCCCTCTCGGCGCTTCTATTCCCCTCGATTGCGCACATTCCAGCATCTCCTCTTAGATGCGTGTCGCGCGCGTATTTATATCAGCCCATTCATGGCCCTCATGTACGGAGGCCTTCCTCATGATAGTCAATGCCGAGTTATTCGTCAAGGACCTGCCCGGACAGCTGGTGGGTTCCATCGAGCCCATATCCCTGGTGGACGGGAACATCCTCAGCGTGATGCACGACCGCAGCCGCATAGTGAACCACAGGATCTGCGTCAACATCACCTTCGAGGTCGACAAGGAATGCCAGCTCGCCGAGCTCAAGAAGATCTGGAAGTCCAAGGACATCATCATCTCCAAGATCGGCTCGGTCTACGAGACGTACACCATGGACTACCTCCTCATCGGCGACATAGACGCCCAGTACATCGAGGGGCTCATAAGCAAAGCCTCGAAGGTCGCCGCGCTGGACGCCGTGGACGTGAGGTACTCGTCCAAGACGGACGCGTCCGCCAACAAGAGCGGGATGATCTCGGTCAAGACCCGCAGCAAGGAGGACCTGGGAAAGCTGGACGCCTTCCTCGCAGAGGAATGCGCCAAGACGGGCACCGTCTACGTGAGGGGTGTGTGAGATGAAGGTCTTCATCTGCGGATTCGGAACGGTGGGGCAGGGCTTCGCCGAAGTGCTCAGCATGCGCAAGGAATTCTTCAGGTCCAGATACGGGCAGGACGTGGTCATCACGGGCGCCATGGACTCCAAGACCTACGTCATCGCCCCCGAGGGCCTGGACCCCCTGGAGCTCGTCAAGAGGAAGCAGGAGACCGGCAGGGTAGGGGACGATGCGTACACCGACTCCGTCGAGGTCCTTTCCAAAGCGGACTACGACATACTCGTCGAGGTCAGCCCCACGAACGTCAAGACCGGAGGCGCAGGGCTCCCCAACATAATCCACGCCCTGAAGTCCCGCAAGGACGTCATAACGGTCAACAAGGGCCCGCTGGCGCTGAAGTTCAGCGAGCTCATCTCCCTGGCCAGGGAGAACAAGTGCAAGATCAGATTCGAGGGGTCCGTCGGAGGCGCGATGCCCATCATCAACCTCTGCCACGAGAACCTGAAAGGCGAGAAGATCAGCTCCATCTGCGGGATCTTCAACGGCACATGCAACTTCATACTCAGCAAGATGGACAAGGGCCAGCCCTTCGAGCAGGCTCTCAAAGAGGCGCAGCAGATGGGCTACGCCGAGACGGACCCCACCAACGACGTGGAGGGCTACGACAGCGCCTGCAAGGTCGCCATCCTGGCCAACTCCGTGTTCGGAAGGGACGTCACGTTCAACGACGTGAAGATCACAGGCATCACCGGGATCACCGAGGAGGCCATCGCGCTGGCCGCCGCGCGCAACATGGTCATCAGGCTCATCGGAGAGATCTCCGAGGACAAGCTGGAGGTCGGGCCCAGGCTGGTGCCCAAAGGCCACCCCCTGAGCATCTCCGGGACCATGAACACCGCCCAGATCATGTGCGACTTCGCAGGCCCTGTCACGGTCACCGGGCGCGGTGCGGGGCGCAAGGAGACGGCATCCGCCATCCTCAGCGACCTCATCGCGATCATGGACGAGAGGACGGCGTGATGGCAAGGGTCCTGATCTACGACACCACCCTCAGGGACGGCGCCCAGACAGACGGCGTCTCGTTCTCCTGCGAGGACAAGCTGGACGTCCTGAAGAGGCTGGACACCACGGGCTTCGACTTCGTGGAGGGCGGATGGCCCGGCTCCAACCCCAGGGACGACGAGTTCTTCTCCAGAGCGGCCGAGATGGACCTCTCGACCACCGAGCTGGTGGCTTTCGGCAGCACCCGCAGGCACGGCTCCCCTCCGCAGGAGGACCCCAACCTCAAGGCGCTGGCCGCCGCCCCGGTCGGATGGTGCTGCATATTCGGGAAGTCGTGGGACTTCCATGTGACGCAGGCCCTCGGCATACCCTTGGAGGACAACCTCGCGATGATCGAGGACAGCGTCCGCTTCCTCAGGGACTCGGGGAAGAGGGTCATGTTCGATGCCGAGCACTTCTTCGACGGCTACGCGTCCGACAGCGCATATGCGATCCAGGCGCTGAAGGCCGCCGAGAGGGGCGGAGCGGAATGGATCGTCCTCTGCGACACCAACGGAGGGACCCTGCCGGGAACCGTGGCGGACGTGGTCCGCAAGGTGAAGGAGGAGGTCTCCGTAGACATCGGGATACACTGCCACAACGACTCCGACCTGGCCACCGCATGCAGCCTCGCTGCGGTGGAAGCCGGATGCAGGATGGTGCAGGGGACGGTCAACGGCATAGGCGAGAGGTGCGGCAACGCCAACCTGTGCACCGTGGTCCCCAACCTGAAGGTCAAGATGGGCATGGACCTGGGCGGCGTCAGACTGGACGACCTCACCTCCATGTCGGGATACATAGGCGAGCTGGCCAACATGCCCCCTCAGCCCGGGATGCCGTTCGTCGGGGAGAGGGCGTTCACCCACAAGGGCGGGATGCACGTCTCCGCCATGGTCAAGGATACCAGGACCTACGAGCACATCGACCCCTCGTGCGTAGGCAACAAGCGCAGGATCCTCGTGTCGGACATGGCCGGGAAGGCCACCATTACAGAGAAGCTGAAGGAGCTGGGCCTCCGCATAGGAGACGACAGCCCCGACATCACGCGCATGGTCAAGGACATGGAGTCCAACGGATACCAGTTCGACGGCGCGGATGCGAGCTTCGAGCTCCTGGTCAAGAGGCTCAGGGGCGACATAGAATCCATGTTCCAGATCACTGCCTTCAGGATCTCCATGTACGAGACCGACGGCAGGAGGATGGAGTCCGAGGCCAGCATAAAGGTCGCCGGGCGCAACGGGGAGATCGAGCACACCGCAGCCGACGGGAACGGTCCGGTCAACGCGCTGGACAACGCCCTGAGGAAGGCGCTGGCAAGGTTCTATCCGGCCCTCAACGACGTCAGGCTGACGGATTACAAGGTCCGTGTGCTGGACGAGAAATCGGCCACCGCCGCGAGCGTCAGGGTCCTCATAAGGACCACCGACGGGAAGACCAGCTGGACCACTGTGGGAGTGTCCGAGAACGTGATAGAGGCGAGCCTCATAGCGCTCAAGGACTCCCTGGAGTACGCTTTGCTCCAAAATGACGTTTCAATAGATGACAAGGTGAAGGAATGAGCAGGACAATAGTCACTCTGGTGGGAAAGGACCACGTCGGAATCATCGCCGCGGTCTGCAACTACTTCGCGAAGAACAACATAAACATCCTGGACATAAAGCAGACGACCGTGCAGGAATACATCAACATGATCCTCATCGTCGACGTCTCCGGGTTCGGGGGCAAGTTCGACGACCTCGTCAAGGGCCTCGACGGCGTGGGCAAGGAGGTCGGATGCATCATCAAGGCCCAGCACGAAGAGATCTTCGAAATGATGCACAGGATCTGATTCCCATGGTAGAGCTCAATGAGGTGTTCGAGACCTACGAGATGGTCTCCCACGAGAACCTCGACGTCAGGACGATCACCATGGGGATAAGCCTCCTGGACTGCATCGACCCGGACCTCGACGCCATGTGCGACAAGATCTACAGGAAGATCACCACATACGCCGAGAACCTTGTGTCCGTGGGAGACGAGATCGGCCTGGAGTACGGCGTGCCCGTGATCAACAAGAGGGTGTCCGTCACCCCCATAGCCCTGGTCGGAGGAGCCGCATGCAAGACCCCCGGGGACTTCGTCCACATCGCCAAGACGCTGGACAGAGCGGCCAAGAAGATCGGAGTCAACTTCATCGGAGGATACTCCGCCCTGGTCCAGAAGGGGATGACCCCTGCGGACAGGAACCTCATCGAATCCATACCCATGGCCCTCGCCGAGACCGAGAGGGTCTGCTCGTCCATCAGCCTCGGTTCCACCAGGACCGGGATCAACATGGACGCCGTGAGGCTCATGGGGGACATCGTGGTGAAGACCGCGGAAGCCACGAAGGAAGCCGATTCAATCGGATGCGCCAAGCTGGTCGTGTTCTGCAACCCGCCGGACGACAACCCGTTCATGGCAGGCGCTTTCCACGGAGTCACCGAAGCCGACTGCATCATCAACGTCGGAGTCAGCGGGCCCGGGGTCGTGAACAACGCCCTGTCCAAGGTCCGCGGAGAGAGCTTCGAGGTCCTGTGCGAAACGATCAAGAAGACGGCGTTCAAGGTCACAAGGGTCGGGCAGCTGTTCGCCAAAGAGGCGTCCAAGAGGCTCAACGTGCCCTTCGGCATCGTGGACCTGTCCCTGGCCCCCACCCCTGCAGTGGGAGACTCCATCGCCGACATCATCCACGAGATGGGGATGGAATACGCCGGAGCGCCCGGGACCACCGCCGCCCTCGCCATCCTGAACGACCAGGTGAAGAAGGGAGGAGTCATGGCATCCTCGTATGTCGGAGGGCTCAGCGGGGCGTTCATCCCCGTGACAGAGGACAAGTCCATGGCGGAGGCCGCCGAACTCGGAGCGCTCACGCTCGAGAAGCTGGAGGCCATGACCTGCGTCTGCTCCGTCGGCCTGGACATGATCGCCATCCCCGGCGACGTGCCCGCGACCACGATCTCCGGGATCATCGCGGACGAGATGGCCATCGGGATGGTCAACCAGAAGACCACCGCCGTCAGGGTCATCCCCGTCATCGGCAAGAAGGTCGGCGACAGGGCCCACTTCGGAGGGCTCCTCGGAGACGCGTGCATCATGCCCGTGAACCCCTACGGATGCGCCGACTTCGTCAACCGCGGCGGAAGGATCCCCGCGCCCATCCACAGCTTCAAGAACTGAAGCCAAACACATTACAGCGGCCTTCGGGCCGCATCATTCTCATATTCCGATCGCAACGGCAATCTGCCGCATCCGATGCGCATAGACTACGATCAGAGCGCATCATGCAATCATAACACAAAGGGATGTGGAAAAAGGAAAGGTAGATGGTAAAAGGATTGGGGCACCGAAGTGCCCAAGCAAGAGCTCAGAAAGAAGCGCAAGGTGGGGGCAGAGGGATTTGAACCCCCGTCAGCGGGTTTCCACTACGGAAGGAGCTACCTTCCGCGGAATCAATGAGTCATCGCTCCAGTTAATCATCAACTGTCAGCAAACCCATTTTCAATCACTCTCAATAACTGGAGCCCGCCAGTCTGCCAGGTTAGCCTATACCCCCGGTGTGAGTGTGAATGCGAGTTGCAATCACTTCTTGCGCATCTTTGCTGCTCTCTTTCTTCTTCTCATTTTCTTCTTGCGCCATTTCCAACGCTGGTTGCCGCGTTTCTTCCAGGCGCGCGAGCTTCTCTTCATGGTTGATCCTTCCCTGAATGATGCCGCGAGGCATGCATCCTTGGCGGGCCCGCCGGGATTCGAACCCGGGGCGTCTGGCTTAGAAGGCCAGCGCTATATCCTGGCTAAGCCACGAGCCCACTCTT
>CAVCVB010000025.1:0-20074 GCA_963605395.1 Firmicutes bacterium CAG:194 | reverse complement strand
GCCTGCTTCCTACGAAACCAGTCTTGCGGTTCCGAAGCAGGATCCTTGGAAACTCTGATCTCTCAAAAGTGGGTCGGCTCAAGGCGCCGGCATGATGCCGACCCGCATCAGAACGGATGGAGCCGTTCTTCCAACGGAGCTCACTGCACATGCTTCCTGGCATGGGGCTTGTGCTGCGAGCACATCACCACGATTGACACCAGGACCACCGCCATCCCCACCAGCATCAGGGCGGTCGGGACCTCGTCGAACACCAGGAGCCCGAACACCGCCGCGGACATGGGCTCCCCGCATGCCGCGAGTATCGCCACAGCGCCGGCTTCCGTGCGGGCGATGGCGATGTTGTACAGCAGGAAGGGCAGCACCGTCGCAACCATGGCATGGACGAACATGAACGGCCATCCCCACCAGTTGTCCGACCCGAAGGACACCACGGACCCCAGGTCGGATACAGGGAACAGGACGATGCAGGACACCAGCATGCAGTAGAAGAGCACCTTGTAGACGGTGTACCCTTCCGCAGACGCCTTCTTCGTGACGATCCCGTAGAACGCGTAGAAGAACCCCGACATGACCCCTGCCAGCACCCCGACGGTGGACACGGTCTGGTCCTCCTCCAGGAACCCGCTGACCAGCAGGCACCCTACGACTGCGGCGCACATCCCGACCATCTTCTTGGAGGTGAACCTCTCCCCGAAGGCCACACGGGCCATTATCAGCATGAAGACCGGTGCCAATGAAAGCAGAACGGCCGCAAGGGACAGCGAGACGTTGTTGGCTGCGATCGTGTAGGTGAAGTTGACCGCCGTCATGGACAGCCCGCAGATTATCATCAGGGGGATGTCCTTCCGGGAGACCCTGAAGTCCTTCCCGGACGAGGCTATGATCAGGGCCATCACGATGACGCCGAACAGCACGCGCGTGAAGACGATCGTGATGTCGCTCATGCCGGATCCGCTCAGGGTGCGCACGAATATGCCTGCGGCACCCCACATGACCCCTGCGATGAGGGGCAGGACCAACAGAGCGGACTTCATATGCCGCTCCACGTCTGGAAGGATATATGATTCTAACGGAGGCGCAGGGCTGTGCCCTGCCGCTTACGATCAAAGAACGGAACCGCAACGGTGCGCCCGTCACAGCCTGACCGTATGGGGCGCGACATCAGCATCGTGGTTTGCCAGCGATTCGACGCAGTTCGGATCGAGGCTCTGCTCGCGGATCCATCTCAGCGATGCCATCTGCCTCTCGGGATCCATGGAGATCCCCGGACGGATCATCTCCTTCCATGACTTAGTGGCATACCCCCCGTCGGCGAACAGGAGCACGAACCTATCCCCGTTCGCGATCTTCAAGGCTGTCTGACCGTCCGAATGGCCCGGGATATTGACCATCTGCACGGTGCCGTCCCCGAACAGGTCCTTGGACCTTCCGAACGGTCCGATCCCGGTCTCATCGAATGAGAACAGCTCCAGATCGACGCCTTCCCACATGGACGAGGCGTACCGCACCCTGTGCTTCCTCGCGCATTCCGCCTCGTCTTCGGAGACGAGGATGCGCTTCGCATCCCTCACGAGCTTCAGGCCGCTGGCGTGGTCCACGTCGAGGTGGGAGAGGATGACATAGTCCAGGTCCTCGGGGGAGATCCCCTTGCGGGCCAGCTGCTCGTCCACAGCCTCCCCTTCCGGAAGGACTCCCTGGTTGACCTTGTAGAGCACCCTGGACATGTGGCGTATCTGGGCGCGCCTGTCGTACTTCCCTTCAGGGCTGATGTCGCGGTGCCATCCGCAGTCGAAGAGGATCGTCCCCTTGGGATGCCTGATGAGGTACGAGGATACCGGCAGCCATACCCTGTCCTCTTTCCTGGTGGTGAGGCCCGACGCCTTCAGGATGCCGCATCCTTCCCCGCCGAACGGCAGGTACGGGGACACGCACACGCTTCCGCAATGCATCACATCGATCTCTATGCTGCCTTCCGCCATGTCGTGGGCACTGTAGTATGATAATTATACTTAGTAGTTTATCCAAACGAACATGGTTCACTCGGACGAACCTCCCCTTTCGGATTGGGACGGGTTCAAGGAAACGATAGGGAGGCTCAGCTTCCTCTCCGTGAAATGGATGACGCCGATACTCTACGTCATGCTCTCGAAGGGCTGCGAGCTCAGGTTCGGAGAGATCAAGGCCGCCATCCCCGGCATCACATCGGCCATGCTGTCCGCCAGGCTCAAGGAGCTGGAGAGCACGGGGCTGGTCATCCGCACCCAGTATCCCGAGGTCCCGTTGAGGGTCGGATATTCCCTCACGCCCGCAGGCCAGGCGCTGAAGCCCATAATGGACGACATCGTGGAGTGGATGGACAGGTTCGGGTTCGAGGGGACGGGCCTGATCAAGTGCCGTCAGGAAGGCTCAGGCCCGGATGACCCGTGTCTACGATGCCGAGTGCCGCCATCACGAAAAACTAATAGATGGCGTCAAGTACGTTCCCGTGAGATGAGCGAAGCAGACGTCCTCCTGTGGTTCGAATCCCTCCACGGGAGCATCCTGGACCCTGTCATGGCGGCGTTATCGCTGTCCGCCACATCGGGCATCATATGGTTCGCCATCGGGATCGTGCTCTCCTGGTGGACCAAGGACCTGAAAGACGGAGCGAAAATCGTCTTCGCTGTACTCCTGGCCTACGCCATCGTGGACGTTGCCCTGAAGCCCATCATCTGCCGCGATAGGCCCTTCAATGTCCTGGACCTGGATGTGATAGGCTCCGCTCCGGCCTCATGGTCGTTCCCGTCCGGGCACACCGCATCCGCTTTCGCCGGGGCAGTATCGGTGCTCCTGATTGACAGGAGGATAGGCGTGCCTCTGGTCATCTACGCCTGCTTCGTCGGGATATCGAGGATGTACCTGTGCGTCCACTGGCCCACGGACGTCCTGGCCGGAGCTATAATCGGCACGCTGGCCGCGGCAGCGGTCATGATCCTGATAGACAAGACCTCCGGGCACCGCGGCTCCGAAGGCTGAGGTCAATCGTCCCATTCCGAGAACAGCCTGGCGATGCCCTTCTTGGCGACGGACCAGCAGGGGACCCCTCCGATGAGGACGGCCACCTTCATGGCCTCCAGGATCTCCTCCTTTGTTGCGCCGTAGTTCTTCGCCACCTTGGCCTGGGCGTACACGCAGTCGTCGCACATCCTGACAGCCACGCAGGCGAGCGCTATGAGCCTCTTCTCCTTCTTCCCCAGGGCCCCGTCCTCGGTCATGACCCTGTCCATCATGTGCAGGGTGTCGATGAACCCGGGATCGAGCTCGTTTATGGCCTTGAGGGTGTCTGGAGCGAAACCGCCCATGCCGTCGCACATCTCTCCGAACTTCCTGTTCCCGCATCCGCAGGACCCTTCCTTTCCGGTCATGGACAGAGAATCCTCTAGCGGCGATTTAAATAGTCCCTGCCTACCAGGGTCGACGGTCGCAGGACATCATGACCTGCGACAGGTCAATAAGGGGTCTTCCCGCCGAACTCGTCCGCCACGATGTCGTGCAGGGCGTCCAGGTTCTTCTGGTTGTTTGCTGCGAGCACCGGGGACGGCCCGTCGAAGCGGATGTCGGAGTCTATCCCGGTGAAGCATCCTCCGGCGGCCTTGACGCAGGTCAGCGCGGCGGCGTGATCCCAAGGGGACAGCCTTATCTCGAAGTACAGGTCGACGGCGCCCTGGGCGAGCATGGAAAGCTCCACCGCGGCGGTGCCGATCCTCCTGATGTCGTTGATCGCCGGGTACAGGCGCTCGCTCACGCGGAAGACCGGCGGCGCCAGCTCCTTGCCGTAGCAGCACCAAGCGGTGCTCAGGATACAGTCCTCCAACGGCCTGTCAGATACCCTGATGGGAACGCCGTTCATCCAGGCGCCCTTCCCGATCTCCGAGGAGTACATCCTGCCGGTGAAAGGGTTGTGGACCACTCCGATCCAAGGCTCCCCGTCTTTGAACAGCGCGACCGATATCCCGACCTCCGGGATCCCCCTGGAGAAGTTCATGGTCCCGTCTATCGGGTCCACGATCCATGTGTACCCTTCGTCTAAGAGGGGGTTGTCGTCCCCTTCCTCGCCCATGAACGACGAGCCCGGGATCAGCGAGGTGAGCCTCTCCCTGAGGAACCTCTCGTTCTCTATGTCCATGGAAGTGACCACGTTCTCCCTGGACCCCTTCTCCTGGACCGAGAACCCGTCCGCAGACCCGACGGCCTTTCCCGATTCCGCCACGATGTCGACTATCTTTCCGAGCATTCTGACCTCGACTGGCGGAATCGGTATAATAACATGCGGACGATACGGTACTTCATGGCATCACCGGTACCCGAAGAGATGGCAGAGTCGATGGTATCCCTGCAGCGCAGGATCGTGGACGAGAAGAAGCGCGTCATGGTCGTCTTCGAAGGCCGCAGCGGGAGGATCATGGGCCGCGTGATCAACACGTTCATGAACCTGATGGACCCCAGGGGCCTGACATACAGCCACTTCATCCCCGAGGCCATGTCCTCCCCGGACGTGCTGATGAGGTACATGTCCCACGAGCCCGCGGACGGCCAGATCGCCATCTACGACAGGTCATGGTACTCGCTGATGGTCTCCAGAGGGGAGAGGAGCGACAGGTCCGAGGCCATCACCAGGGGCTTCGAGAGGTACCTGGCCAGCACCGGCACGATAGTCATCAAGATCTTCCTCAACGTGGACGACGACCACATCGAGAGCGTCGCCAAGGGCATCGGCGCCGGCCGCAAGGCGGACGGCACGTTCCTGACGGACGACCATATCGACCCCAAGAAGTGGAGGGACAAGGTCGTCATGCCCATGATAGCGGCCACCAACACGCCGTCGGCGCCATGGGACATAATCGAGGTCAGCGACCTGGAGCACACCTGCGCCATGGTCTGCAACACGTTCCTGGAGAGGGTCACCCACAGGCTCGACCATCCGATGAAGCCCGAGACGAGGTCTGTGGACGCCCGCTACCCCAACCCCCGCGAGTCCGCGGACCTGACGTTGAAGGCGAAAGGATACTCGTCCGAGCTGGAGAAGCTGTCCGCGGAGGTGTCCTCCCTCCAGAGCAGGCTGGCCGAGAGCGGAAGGTCCATGGTCATCGTGTTCGAGGGATGGGACGCGGCCGGGAAGGGAGGGAGCATCAAGCGCCTGACCAGGGCCCTGAACCCCCGCGGGTACACCGTCCATCCGGTCGCCGCCCCGGTGGGGGACGAGAAGGTCCATTCCTACCTCTGGAGGTTCGCCTGCATGATGCCAGAGGCAGGCCACATCTCCATATTCGACAGGTCCTGGTACGGCAGGATGATGGTGGAGCCCATCGAGGGGTTCTGCACCCCGGAGGAGTACGGCAGGTCCGCGTCCGAGATCAGAGGGTTCGAGGGCATGCTCATAGAGTCCGGCGCCATAGTGATCAAGTTCTGGATGGAAGTGAGCCCCGAGGAGCAGCTGGAGAGGTTCAGGTCCAGGCAGGAGGACCCTTCCAAGAACTGGAAGATAACCGACGAGGACTGGCGCAACAGGGAGAAGTGGGACACGTACTCCGATTACATCGATGCGATGATCGCGTCCACCAACATGCCCGGCGCGCCCTGGATCGTTGTGGAGTCCGAGGACAAGAAGTACGGCAGGCTCAAGGTGCTCAGGACTGTGAGGGACGTCCTCAGGAAGGAGCTGGACTGATCCTCCCGCGGAGAACCGATTCCGTCGATTGCCGATGATGGCATTCGACATTCTTATATAGCGACGGAAGATTGCCTTGTCCAATGGTTGACGAGTTCAAGCAACGGATCGCCGGCGAGATAGCCATCTCGCCCGACCCCGGCAAGACCATCAGGAAATGGAGGGAGGAGTTCGGCCTCTCCCAGCATCAGCTGGCCGACGCGATGGGCGTTTCCCACTCCGTCGTCAGCGACTACGAGTCCGGCAGGCGCAAGTCCCCCGGGGTCAATGTGGTCAAGAAGATGGTCGACGCGTTCATAGAGCTCGACATGCAGAAAGGCTCGCCCGTGATATCGAGGTACAATCCCAAGTTCAAGCTGGATTGCATCATATCCATGGACGAGTTCCCCGGCGGGGTCGGTGTGGAGGAGTTCATATCGGCCGTCTCCGGGAAGAACCTGAACCCGGAGAGGGTCATCTCGAAGTCCATTTTCGGATACACGATAGTGGACTCCGTGAAGGCCATCCTCTCTCTGGGCTCGGAGGATTATCTCAAGATCTACGGGTCGAACACCGAGAGGGCGCTCATATTCACGAACGTCCACTTCGGCCGCTCGCCCATGATCGCCGTCAGGGCCCATCCGCTCACGCCCGGGATGGTGGTCTACCTGAAGCCCGAGAAGACGGACCCGCTGGCTGTCAAGCTGGCGAGCCTCGAGGGGATCCCTCTGGTGACCACCGAGCTGGACGTGGACGAGATGATCGCCAGGATGAAGTCCCTCAAGGAGGGGATATGATGGATGTTGGAATCGTAAGTTACGGAGGTTACATCCCCAGGTACAGGATCAAGCCCGAGGAGATCGGCAGGATCTGGGGAGTGGATGGGAAATCTATGGGGAAAGGCCTGATGATCTATCAGAAGTCCGTCCCCTCGCCGGACGAGGATGTCGTCACTATCGCCACCGAAGCGGCCAGGTACATGATGGCAAGGGTCCCCGAAGTGGACCCCAAGGACATCGGGGCGATCTATGTCGGTTCCGAGTCCCACCCCTATGCGGTGAAGCCCACCTCCACCATCGTCGCCGAGGCCATCGAGGCGACCCCCGCGATGACCGCTGCGGACATGGAGTTCGCATGCAAGGCCGGCACCGCAGGCATCCAGGCCTGCATGGGACTGGTCGGGTCGGGGATGGTCAAGTACGGAGTCGCCATCGGAGCGGACACCTCCCAGGGAGCCCCCGGGGACGCCCTCGAGTACTCCGCATCCGCAGGAGGCGCCGCCTACCTGATCGGATCCGAGAAGATCATCGCCAAGATCAACAAGACGCTCAGCTTCACCACCGACACCCCCGACTTCTGGAGGAGGGAGGGGCAGCCCTACCCCCTGCACGGCGGCAGGTTCACAGGCGAGCCCGCCTACTTCAGGCACATAACATCGGCCGCCAAGATGATGATGGAGGCCATGGGCACCCAGCCTTCGGACTACAAGTACGCGGTGTTCCACCAGCCCAACGGGAAGTTCCCCAGCAGGGTCGCCGCGCAGCTCGGCTTCACCCCCGAGCAGATCGAGTACGGCCTGCTGACCCCCAACATAGGGAACACCTACAGCGGAGCCGTCCCCCTCGGACTGGCCAACGTCCTGGACCACGCCGAGGCCGGAGACAGGATCTTCGTCACGTCCTACGGGTCCGGTGCGGGAAGCGATGCCTTCGACATCACCGTCACCGACGAGATCAAGAACTACAGGAGGGAGAACGCCCCCGTTCTCGAGAAGATCATGGAGAACCCGATCTACCTGGACTACGGCATCTATGCCAAGTTCAAGGGGAAGATCGTCATGCCGGAGTGATACGATGAGGGATGTAGCAATCATAGGAGCCGGAGTCACCAAGTTCGGCGAGCTCTGGAACAAATCGTTCAGGGAGATCGGCATCGAGGCCGGTATAAAGGCCATGGGAGACGCCGGGCTCGCAGGGAACGAGATCGACGGGATATTCATAGGCAACATGTCCGCAGGGCGCTTCATCAACCAGAAGCACATCGACGCCCTCATCGCGGACTATTCCGGAATGGCCACCAACCACCTGCCCGCAGTGAGGGTCGAGGCCGGAGGAGCTTCCGGAGGAGTCGCCTTCAGGCAGGCTGTCATGGCCGTCGCTTCCGGGATGCACGACACGGTGCTGGTCGGAGGAGCCGAGAAGATGACCGACATGGACGATGTCTCCATCAACTCTGTCCTGGACGCCACCGCGGATGCGGAGTGGGAGGCCGGGATGGGAGTCACCTTCGCGGGACTCCACGGGATGATCGCCCAGCGCATGATCCACGACGGCATCGCCACAAGGGAGGAGATCGCCTCCTTCGCCGTCAACAGCCACTACCACGGAGCCCTGAACCCCAACGCGCAGTTCAGGAAGGCCATCACGCTTGACACCGTGCTCAGGTCCGGGCCCGTCGCATCGCCCCTCGGCATGTTCGACTGCGCCCCCATCTCCGACGGAGCCGCATCTCTGGTGCTGTGCCCCCTGGAGGACGCCAAGAAGTACACCGACTCCTACGTCAAGGTCAGCGCCGTCACCCAGGCCAGCGACACCCTCGCCCTGTTCCAGAGGCCCGACATCACGACCTACGGAGCAACAGTTGCGGCTGCCAACGCCGCATACGAGCAGGCGGGCATCACCGCTGCGGACATCCAGGTCGCGGAGGTCCACGACACCTTCACCGTGTCCGGGATCATGGCCCTGCAGGACCTGGGCTTCTTCAAGAAGGGAGAGGCCGGGAAAGCAGTCATGGCCGGCGAATGCCAGCTCGGCGGAGGAAAGGTCACTATCAACACGTCCGGAGGCCTCAAGGCCCGCGGTCACCCCATCGGAGCCACCGGTGTGGCCCAGATCGTGGAGCTCGTGGAGCAGCTGAGGGGATCTGCCGACAAGAGGCAGGTCGAGAACGCCAAGTACGGACTGGCGCAGAACACCGGAGGAACCGGCTCTGCGGTCACCGTCAGCATCCTGGAGGCGATCTGATGTCCTCTGTAGCGAGAGAGTGGAGGGAGATCCCCGGAAGGTACAACCTCAAGGGGACCAAGTGCGGGAACTGCGGGACCAAGTACTTCCCCAGGCGCGACTTCTGCCCGAAGTGCCGCCGTGCCGGTATCGGCAAGATCGAGGAGTACACCATCGCGAGGACCGGAGAGGTCTATTCCTTCTCCGTCATCTACGATGCACCCGCCGCCAACAACCTGATCAAGCCCTACGCGGTCGTCCTGGTGAAGACCGACGACGGCGTCATGGTCACCGGCCAGCTGGTCGACGTGAACCTCGAGGACATCAAGATCGGGCTCAAGGTCAGAGCGGTCCTCCGCAAGCTCGATGCCGACGGGAACGCAGGCATCATCCACTACGGCTTCAAGTTCGTGCCGCAGTGAAGAAAACCGGGGCGCAAGCCCCAATTTCCTTTCAATACGACAACATCCTCAGTTTTGAACGTCAGATCAACGGGCACCGTTCCTGGAGCCCTGATGATTTGGATCGTGAGACAGGATCTCTTCGATCATCTCATCCATGTTGGTGTCATCGCACCCCTTCAGCAATTCCAGCAAGGTGTCCACATCCGTGGAATTCAGCACACCCCTGTATGACTCAGGCTTGTTGCTAGGATCGATCTTAAACCCCATGCTCCTGAACACGCTATCCATCTCTTTCCTGTTCAGAATTGGCACGATGCAATCTTTCAGCGGACAATCCTTGAACATGAGCTTTGTAGTATAGCCGTACACCAAAGATTCGTCCGTATCAACGTCCATTATGATGAAGATCCTCAGGTCCTTGAATCCCTTCCTATTCCTGTATTCGATGTTCGGATACCTCTTCTTCAGCTTAGAACTGTCATTGTATCCATTCTCATCCATGAATTCCAAGAGCGAGTTGATCATGACCGAGTTCTTCCCATCATTCCTGGAATCGACGTTCAAGGGTATGTGCGTCTCATTCTGAAGCCATCTGGTTAAAATGATCTCTGATTTGCCGTGGCATATGACGATGAAATTGGTCATTCCTGCTCCTTTATCTTCGACGACTCCAGTATGTCCTTCAGACCGATGTCTGCAGTAAGAGGGATTCCGGAATAGTACCCTTCAAGGTATCTCTTTTGCACATTCGTTTTAATGTTCGGCGGCTCAGTCGACTGGATACTGGCTATTCTCTTGAATCCGTTCCGGTCGATTGATAAGATGAATATGTTGGGCGCATCCTTGTTTGTCATCAGCGAAGTGTTGTGAGTAGTCGCGATAAGCTGACCAGTGATGTCAGGGATGCATTGGTCTATCAGCTGCGAAACAAGCAGATCGTGGATTCCCGTATCTATTTCATCGATGACTACAGTCTTTCCGTCTGCACACATGAGCAAATAGGGAAGGATGACCATCAGATGCTTGGTCCCCGACGATTCGACTTCTGCAGGGATGGACCTTATCTTGCCGGCTATCTTCTTATCGAAATAAAGCTCGTACCTGAACCTCCCATCACTTATGCCTTCCCGCATAAAATGAACGGACTTGATATCGGAGTAGAGCCTGCTGAAGAACTTAGACAGAATGGATTCTATCCTGTCAAGATCCTGTACGTCTGAAGATGCTATGATGCCTGAAGGCAGCTGCATCTCCCTGCACAGGGGCATAAACCTCTGGTTCTTCTTTATCACTACCAGAGATCTGATGTATTCGAGGAAAGAACGTACATTCGGCGATACTTCAGAACTGAAGAAGCTCTCGTTCTTCGCAACAGACTCACGCATCAGAATGCCTATGAACGTGTGCTTGCCCCAATACCGACCTATGAGTTCAGTAATCTCCTTGCGATAATTCCTCGAGATTATGTCTTTCTGCAGTCTGATCTCCTTGCACGATATCCGGAATAGGTTCCCCTTGTTCTTTGATATGAGGTAATCGAGGCTCTCAGTCTGCAATCTGTTCTGTTCATCGAACTCCAAAGTGTATGAGGCTTCATGCCCATTGATGTCCAGATCAAACTTCAGGACCATATTGCCCTCGGAACCTATCATACGATACTCGCCAGCAAGTTCGCTGATGCTCCTAGGTTCTTCCTTTATCTTGATGTTCAGATCGTTCGCTCCTAAGGCCTCGAGCAACTTCTTCATGGCCCCTTCTTCGGCAGCATGATTCTCCTCGCGAAAAGGAGTCATAGTGGATCTTCCTAAGAACATCAGCGAATCTATGAGATTCGTCTTCCCTGAGCCGTTTTCACCGTATATGAATGCGTGATTCATCCCCTTGTTGCCACTGTAGGTTAGATCCAGAGTGATATCATCGAATGATTTGAAATTACACAGGGCTACTCTTCTGATCATCTCAATCATATCTATCAACGTAATTGCGGTATTTATATCTTCATTTTATTCTGTTTTCAATAAAAATTTTATTGAAATCAAGATAAAGTGATTATCTGGATGCCACTTTTCCTAGAGCCAAGGTCGGACGACCGACGGAACGGCCCGCCCGGCCTCGGCATGGACGGCGTCAGAACTCCATCTGCACCGAGCTCCCGGAGGAGTCCTCCGCGCGCTTGACCAGGATCTTCTTGTCGATCTCGGACTTCAGCGCCTCCACGTGGGATATTATCCCGATGAGGCTGTCGCCGTCGCTCAGCTGAACGAGGACGTCGATTGCCTGCCTGAGGGCCTCCGGGTCCAGGGAACCGAACCCTTCGTCCACGAACAGGGTGTCTATCCTGATCCCGCCGTTGATCCTCTGGACTGCGTCGGACAGCCCGAGGGCCAATGACAGGGCCGCGAGGAACGATTCCCCTCCCGACAGCGTCGCCGAGGGCCTCTCCCTTCCGGTGTACCTGTCCACCACGTTGATGTCCAGGCCCCCTTGGGAGCGCTTATCGGTGACGACCTGCCTGATCCTCATCTCGTACCTGCCCTCGGTCATGCGGGACATCCTCATGTTCGCATAGCGCAGGACCTTCTCGAAGTACGCCGCCTGCATGAAGGCCTCGAAGCTCTGCCTCATCGGATTGGACCCGTTGGCCACGTCGGACAGCGATATGAGCTCTCCGCCCTTGGCATCGATGCTCTTCAGCTTGTCCATGAGCCCCCTGATCTCAGAGGCGGCGTCGCTGTTGGACTCCTTCTGGCGGATGGCCTGCAGGAGCTTGGAATCGATCTCGTTCAGCTCCTCGTCCAGGTCGATTATGCCCTCCTCGATGAGGGAGATGTCCTTCCTCTCCTTCCCTTCGGTGCCGCTCCTGCAGTCGGCCAGGGACCTCTCGCATGCGGCCACGCGGGCATCGTAGGAGGCCACAGCCCCTTCCAGGTCGGCTATGCCCGTCTCCATGGACAGGAGCGACCTGCACTTCTCCTGCGACATGTCCATGGCGGAGAGCTTGGACTCCATCTCGGCATGGAGCTCCTCGGCCCTTGCAGATGCGGCCAGGATCTTCTCGGACAGCTGCTCGCTCGCCGCTGTGGCCCCGGCGAGCTCCTCTCTGGCAGACTGCAGCTTCTTATGGATGGCATCCACCCTTTCGCGGATGGCCTGCCTCTCCGACTTCAGTGATGCGATCTCCCTTTCGAGGGAGGCCAGGTCTCCGAACTCCAGCTCGGCCTTCCTCACGGACAGCTCGGACTCGACCCCGGACAGGTCGTTGGCCAGCTTGGACTGCTTCGCCGTGAGCTCCGAGATGCCGGCAGCGGCCGCCTCAAGGTCCGCGTTCAGCTTGTCCTTCAGCTCCATGGAATCCTCCAGCATTTCTATGCGGCGGGCCTCTTCGTCGACGGCCTCCTTCAGGAGGTCCTCCTTGGCCTTGGCCTCGGCGATGCCCTTCATGACGGCACCCTCGCATTCACGGACATCGGACATCTCGCCGAAGGCGGCGGAAGCCTCTTCGACGATGGACGACTCCAGGGACTCCAGACCGGAGGACAGCGACGAGATGTCGATGGACAGCTTCTCAGCACGGGAAGCGATGCCCTCGCATTCCTCCCTCAGCCTGTCGAGCTGGTCCTTGGTCAGCACGCCTTCCACGGGAACGGCCATGCAGGGATGCTCCGTGGACCCGCATACCGGGCACGGGCAGCCGGGCCGGAGCTGGGATGCCAGCAGTCCCGCCTGCGACATGTAGAACTTGGACTCTTCCTCGGAGAACCTTGCACGGGAAACGCTCAGCTTCGACAGCAGAGACGCATGCATCTCCTTCATCGGATCG
The DNA here is from genome assembly GCA_963605395.1 of Firmicutes bacterium CAG:194. Lineage (GTDB taxonomy): Archaea > Thermoplasmatota > Thermoplasmata > Methanomassiliicoccales > Methanomethylophilaceae > Methanoprimaticola. Next base: position 7,159 of record CAVCVB010000025.1, on the reverse strand, counting down.
AGGCTCTTGCGCACGGCCTTGGCATCTTTGATCATGGAGCGCACGCGCTCCAGCCTGCGTCTGGAATCCTCGCACCTCTCCAGATCGGTCTCGGCCCGTACCAGCTTCTCGTGGGACGACTGTCCTTCTGCGATTATTCTCTCCGTATCAGCGAGCCTGGCCTTCAGCATCGACTGGCGGTCGATCTGCTCTTCAAGCTTGAGCCTGCACCTGTCCGCCATTGCCTTCGTGTCCGCGGCCTTGCGGGACAGCTCTTCGACAAGCCCGTATGCGGGCCTGAGGGACTCCAGCCTGTCGATCCTCGATGACATCGCTTCGGCCTTCTCCGCCTCCGCAGAGGCCGCCCGATCCTGGAGCTCCGTGTCGCGGCAGATCTCCTGCAGCTTCACGGCCCGGCGGTCCAGCTCTTCCTTCCTGGCCCTGTCCGCCGCGAGAGAGGACTCGGCCTCCTCCGTGAGCCTCGACAGGGGCTTGACCTCCCTGACCACCGCGCGGACCTCCGCCACCATGGCGCGCTTGAATTCTACGGCCTCGGACTGCGCGTCCAGAGAGCCTTTCTCCGCGATGGCGGCGTCCAGCCTGTCGAACATCTGGTTCACGTTCCTGGCGTCGGCGACCTCCATGTTCAGGGAGTCCCTCTCCTTCCCCTTGGCCGATTTCTCGTCCCTCAGCGACGCGATTCTCCCATCGTCCAGGGCCGTCTGCTTCGACACGGTCATGAGGAGCTCGTCGACGAACGATATGCTCCTGTACCTCTCCAGGTCGTCGCGGTAAGGGCTGTCCTCGGGGAACGACACGCTGTCCATAGCCTCGACGACGTCGTTCTCCGTCTGGTTCCGCTCCTGCTTCAGGCCGTTGGCCTTCTGCTTCAGCTCCTCTTGGAACCTCTTGACGTTCTCGGTGGAGAATATCATGCGCATGGTGTCGCTCCTGTCCTCGGATTTGGCTGTCAGGAGCTTCCTGAACTCGCCCTGCGCGAGCATGGCCACCTGCTTCCACTGGTCGTAGGACACGCCGAGGATGCGGATCACCTCCGTCCCCACCTCCTTCTCCTTCACCAGGGGCATTCCGCCCTGGAGGCAGCGCATCTCCACCTGGGCGGGAACCTTCGTGAATCCCTCCCCTCTCTGCTTGGGGCGCTCGTACTCGGGGGACCTCTCGATGACGTAGTCCTTCCCGTCATGGGTGAACTCCAGCCTTACGAAGGTCCTGGTCCCGGGAGCCGCGAAATGGCTGCGGACGTCCTTGGGCTTGCGGTCCCCGCTCATGTTGCCGTACAGCGCGTAGGTGATCCCGTCGAAGATCGACGTCTTCCCGGCGCCGGTGTCCCCTGTGATGAGGAAGAGCCCCTTCCCTCCGAAGCGGTCGAAGTCTATCCTCGTCTCCCCGGCATAGGGGCCGAAGGCGCTCATCGTGAGCACATGGGGCTTCATTCCGACTCCTCCAGCAGCATCTCGCCGACGAGCTTCTTCTGGTCCTCGGTAAGCTCCTTGTCGGTGCACTTGCGGTAGAACTCGCAGAACAGGCCCACCTCGTCGATCTCGCCTTCCATGTCCAGGTCCACATCCAGGTCCTCGGCTCCGGACTCCGGCGTCTCAAGGCTGACGACCATGGGGAACACCTCCCTGAGCCTGGCCATGGCGTTCATGGGGGAGTCGGTCAGCTTCACGTAGATGTAGTCCCCGTTCCCGGGATCGCCCTTGGCCGCGTCGATTATCCCCTGCAGGGGGCCTTCCACCACCCTGACGTCCCTCAGCGGGACCAGGGGCACCCTGTGCTTGGTGAACCCGTCGGGGCCGATGTCGATGATAGTGGCGCCCTTCTGGTCGCGCCATTCCGATTTCGAGTACTTCAGAGGGGTCCCGCAGTAGTGGATCCTCTCGGACCCCACGTCCTGCGCCTTGTGGATGTGGCCGAGCGCCACGTAGTCGAACATGTCGAAGAGCGACGCGTCCACGTTCTCGGTGTTCCCCACGATAACCTTCTCCGAGTCTCTGCGCTCCGGAGGGATGCCGGAGGCGGTGACGAACTGGTGCGTGACGAGGATCCTGAACCTCTTGCCGGGCTCCAGCTCCGCATGCGCGATCATGGCCCTCACGGCATCGTTGTAGTCCCTGATCTCCTCGTCGGGGTACATCCTGCGGACATGCGCGGGCTTGACGAAGGGCAGCATGCAGATATCGACAGTCAGGCCGTCGGAATGCTTGGAGTAGGTCACGATGCCCTCTTCGGGCGAGGAGACTATGTGGATCCCCCTGGGGGCCATGAACGACTTGGCGAAGGCCAGGCGGCTCATGGAGTCGTGGTTCCCGCTGATTATGTAGGTCTCCACCTCGTTGTCGGCCAGCTCGTTGAGGAACCTGTCGAATATCTTCATGGACTCGGCGGTGGGAACGGACCCGTCGTCGAACACGTCCCCTGCCACGATCAGGCCGTCCACATCGTTCTCCTTCGCGGCCAAGACGATCTGGTGCAGTATGTGCGCCTGGTCCTCGTCCAGCGGCCTCTCCCTAAGCTTCTTCCCGATGTGCAGGTCCGAGACCTGCATGAACCTCAGTCTTCCCATCTCAATCACCTGAACCTGAGCTCCTGCTTGCCGGAGCGCGCGATGCCGTGGCCTGTGGTGCACAGGACCTCGTAAACGTAATCGGGCCTCGGGATCACATCCGAGACCGTGAAGAACCTCTTCCCTTCCTCTGCCCGGTATTCGGACAGCATGAACATCTCCCCGCCGATGCGGATCCACAGCTCGAGCTTGTAGGACCCTTCCGGACCGTCGAACAGCACCATCGAGCGCCCGTTCTGTCCGAACGAGCATGTCCTGACCTCCCCTTCGGTCCATGACGGGCCCCTGGATGCCGCAGCCATGCCGTTCAACCTCGCGGCCGTCTGCCTGACCGACTCGACGGAGCGGTCGAGGTCGGGGCTGCCGGCCTCCTTGGGACGGCTGCTGCGCTCTCCGCTCCTGTTCCTGCGCCTCATGTCCAAGAGGTAGGCCTGGGCCTCCTCCGGGCCGACATCGTCGCGGGTGACGACGTCGAACAGGCGTATCGCCTCGCCGCTGAGGTTCGAGTAGTCCCCGTTCTCGTAGTCCTCCATCATGCGGTAGAGGGTCGGACGGGATATCCCCAAAGCGTCGGCGACATCGGAGACGGACAGCTTCCGCTTGATCGCCATGTTGGTGGAAGAGGGAATGTTCTCCATGGGGAAGTGATATAGGTCTAGTTATTTAAGACTATATGCCCAATGTGTAAAATGACATTTAATGTAAAATCGAGTTCTCATTTTTACGGCCGAATTATATTGTATATTGGGTCGAAACAGGGCATATTCATGCGGATATCCTTTACAAACAGTGCTTTTTTCAAATAATCTGATAATCAGACGTTTTCATAGATTAGCGGTCCGTGAATGGTTCCATATATAAATGCAAGGCTAAGTTTCGTTGTACGCCGGAAAAACCCGGATCGGACAAGATGGATGAGATGAAACGGATAACACCGCCTTGTTATTGTAGTGATTATCCGCCAATAGTGGTGTTACTAATCAGTAATATGTGCTAATTTTAAGATTCTTTTAAATATATCACTACATTTTTGCGGATATGGTTGTATCATCCAACTCAAAAATTGCTATAGCAGCAGTGTTCGTAATGCTGCTCTCGGCGTGCATCGGATTCGGATCGAACCTCGATGCAGCGGAAGACGCTTACCCGGCTTCCGGTGTGACCTATGAGACCAAGACCGGCGACGGGATGGTTACGCAGACCATCACCGAGATGCCCGAGCGCATCATCGCAGGCAACGTGCAGTGCCTTGAGATCCTCCTCTACTTCGGCCTCGGAGACCGTGTCGTCGGAGTCTTCTACCTCGAGGACGAGGTCTGGGAAGGCGTCGCTGACGAGTACAAGAAGCTCCAGGAGAGGATCGGCAGCGAGTACATCCTCACCGGACTGATGTCCCAGGCCGTCGCCACCAGCCTCGAGCCCGACCTCATCTTCGGGTACGCCAGCAGCGTCGGCAGCAGCAAGTGGGCCGTCGGGACCCTCGACTACTGGAACAACCAGGGATGCCACTTCCTATCCATGAAGACCCAGTCCAACGAGAGGAACGCCCAGGGCCTCGTGAACGACTACAACCTCCTGGGAGAGATCTTCCAGATCCAGGACAAGACCAGCAAGTTCATCGACGACTTCAACGCAGCCGCCGAATCCGTCAAGGGAGCCGGCGTCAAGACCGCCATCCTCGAGTACAGCGGCGACAAGACCACCTATGCCGTGTACGGGGACGACTCCTTCATCGGAGACATGCTCATCACATGCAAGGGAGTCAACAGCTTCGCCGACGGCAAGTCCATAGACAAGGCCTCCCTCGTCGCAGCCATCGACACCGAGGCCATGATCCTCATCGCCTTCGGAGACAACACCCCCGAGAAGGCCCTGAACGACCTGTACAACGACAGCGCTCTGAAGGACGTCCCCGCGGTGAAGAACAAGAAGGTCATCGCCCTCGGGCTCTCCCAGACCTACGGAGGCGTCCAGGCGCCCCTGGTCATGCAGAAGATCGCCGACCTCATGAACGATGCCAGCGGCAGCGGCGGATCCGACGAGCCGTCCAAGGACAGCAGCGGCAGCATGACCGTCATCGGCGCCATCATCGTCGTCATCGTGGTGATCGCCATCGCCGCGTACTTCGTGATGTCCAAGAAGAAGAACGGTGCATGATCCGATGTCCTGCGCGCCTTGCGAACCTCATGAGGGAGCGTCTCCGAGGGTGGGTCCATGAAAGCCCTGGGGAACCTGTCGACGGCAGGGCTGATAGCGCTGCTCCTGGTGGTGCTGATGCTCTGCCTCGTCGCATCCTCCTTCATCGGAGCGGTGTCCATACCGTTCGGCGACGTCCTCAGGATCCTGTGCTACAAGATGTTCGGCATAGGGGACCTGTCCGGCATCCCATCGTACCAGGTCACGATCGTCTGGGAGCTCTACGCTCCCAGGGCGTTCATGGGGCTGATCGTGGGAGTCGGGCTCGCCCTGTGCGGAGTGGTCATGCAGGCCATGGTCCAGAACCCGCTGGCGGACCCGTACATACTCGGGATATCCTCGGGCGCTTCCCTCGGGGCGACGTTCGCGTTCCTCATCGGGACCGCGTCCCTAGGAGGCGTTTTCGCCACCATGGGCGTCACCGGGATGGCATTCATCGGCTCCCTTGCCGCGGCTTTCGCTGTGTTCGCCCTCGCCGCCATGGGCGGGAAGATGACCACCACCAAGCTCGTGCTGTCCGGAGTGATAATCTCGTCCGTGTGCGGGGCTTTCTCCAACCTGATCGTCTACCTTGCGCCCAGCGACAGCGGGATCAAGAGCCTGACGTTCTGGCTGATGGGGAGCCTGTCCCAGGAGGGCTTCGAGGGGCTCATCGTCCCCGGGATCGTCCTGGCGCTCTGCATCGTGTTCTTCATGACGCAGATGAGGAACCTCAACGCCATGATGATGGGGGACGAGACGGCCACCACGCTGGGGGTCAACCTGTCACACCTCAGGATGGTCTACATCGTGATCACCGCCATCCTGGTGGCGGTCATCGTGTGCAACTGCGGGATAATCGGCTTCGTGGGCCTGATCATACCGCACGTGGCCCGCGCCTTCGTGGGGACGAACCACTGGAAGCTCCTTCCGGTGGCCTGCCTCTGGGGAGGGATCTTCATGATACTGGCCGACATAGTGGCGCGCTCCCTGACCAACTCCGAGATCCCGATAGGGATCATCACGGCGATCGTGGGGACGCCGGTGTTCGCGTACATCATGATCAAGAAATCCTACGGGTTCGGGGCGACTGAGCGATGACGATGATAGATATCGACATCGAGCATGTCGGAGTGACGATCTCCAAGAAGAAGATCGTCGACTGCGCGGACATATGCGTCCACGAAGGGGAGTTCGTCGGGCTCATCGGGCCCAACGGGAGCGGCAAGTCCACCCTTCTGAAGACGGTCTACCGCACCCTCAAGCCGGACTCGGGGGAGATCCTCCTCGGCGGCACGTCCACCGAGGACCTCTCCCTCAAAGAGAACGCCAAGCGCCTGGCGGTCGTCGCCCAGCATAACCACTTCAGCTTCGATTTCCTCGTGGAGGACGTGGTGGTCATGGGCCGGACCCCGCACAAGGCCGTCATGGAGATGGACAATCCCGAGGACGCGAAGATAGTGGACGAGGCCCTCGAGCTGGTCAACATGAGCCACACGAAAGGGCGCAAGTTCGCCTCCCTGTCGGGAGGGGAGCAGCAGAGGATAATCCTCGCCCGCGCCCTGGCCCAGCAGACGCCCTGCCTTGTGCTGGACGAGCCGACCAACCATCTGGACATCAAGTACCAGCTGGAGGTCCTGGACATCGTGAAGAGCATAGGGTGCACCGCGCTCTGCGCCCTCCACGACCTGAACCTGGCGGCCCAGTTCTGCGACAGGGTCTACATCCTGAAGGACGGTAAGATCCGCTACGAAGGCACCCCGGAGGAGGTCCTCACCGAGGACATCATCTCCGAGATCTACGACGTGAAGTGCACCGTGTCCAGGAACCCCGAGTCGGGGCTGCTGAACATCGTGTACCACCCCAAGTTCGCTTTGGGCAGCATGGACCCGCGCTCTACCGAGCTGGCGAAGAAGTTCGCCGCCACGGCAGCATCCTTCGACGGCACGGCCGCCGAGAAGAAGAAGCCCCTCGGAGCATCCATGCTCCGCAGGAGATGAGCTGCCGACCTTCTTTCCGCATCCCACTGGGGTGCGCAAACGCATCGGACGCCTCGGTCAGGGGCATCCGATGCAATTCCCCTCACAGGAACATCGTCATGTAGATGGGGATGTACATGACATCGCCGTCGGCCTTCAGGTCCCCGGTGTGGATCACGTATGCGCTGTCGATCCTCTTCTTGTACCGTTCCATGAACAAGTCGAGCGATCTGTGCCTGGAAGACACTCCAGACTTCACCTCGATAGCAACAATCTTCCCTCCGCGAGGAAGGATGAAGTCCACCTCGTGGATGTGCTTGTCATCAGTCTTGTCGTAGAATTCGACGAAACGGAGAGCAGTATGCCTCATGGCAAGCTCCTGAGCCACCATGTTCTCGAAGAGCATCCCCTCGTTTATCGACAGCCGCCCCCTGATGAA
>CAVCVB010000024.1:0-20264 GCA_963605395.1 Firmicutes bacterium CAG:194 | reverse complement strand
GCTGTCCTTGTACTCTATGCGGGGATCCTCGATCCCATGGACCATCATGTTCATGGCCCCGATGCGGAGCATCGTCCTGTCCATGTCATAGCCGGTGAACATGTCCTTGTTGAAGTGCTCCTTCTTAGCCTGGTCGTAGAATATCTCCTGGAGCCTCTTCTCCCTCAGGTAATCCCCTGCAGCGACGAGGAACCCTGCCGTCCCGCATGCCGGGTCGCAGATGACCTCGTCCGCCTTGGGGTCCATCAGCTCCACCATCATCCTGATGATGTGCCTGGGGGTCCTGAACTGCCCGTTGGTGCCCGCAGTGGACAGCTTCGACAAGAGATATTCATAGATGTCTCCGCGGACGTCCTTGTCCTTCAGCTGGGCGATCGACTCGTAGAGCCTGTCCATGGCATCGACGATCTGCGCGAACTTCTGCGGGGTGGGGATCTTGAATATAGCGTCCCCCATGTACTTGGAGTACGCGCTGTCCTTGCTCCCGTGCATCTGCTTGATGAACGGGAACACGCCGTTCTGGACTATGTCGAACATCCTGTCGGCGGGAAGGTCCCTAAATGAGGACCATTTGAACTGGCTGCCGTCGACGATGGCGTTGCCGACACGGTACTCTCCGCTGAAGATGCTGGTGAAAGGTATCCCGAGCATGATGCTGTCCTTGGAACGGAGGTTGTCGAGGTCGTCCAGGTCGCGGATGAACATCAGATAGGTTATCTGCTCGATCACGTCCAGAGGATTGGTGAGTCCTCCTGTCCAGAATATGCCCCAAAGCCCGTCTATCCTTGTCTTCAGCTCGCCAGTGATCATCGCAATCCCATCTTAGTCCATAGAACCTGAGATGACATCTGTCGGAGGCATAAGAACGTTGCCTCCGTTGTTTCCTGATGAATTGCCTGTGAGGATGGCATGAAGCCTGCAGCATCCGTTCTCCACATGATCTCGGCAACCTGCAAAAGATCGCAAAGTGTCCGAATCTGGCGCCTGGTAACGAAAAAGCGGGAGACCTAGCAGATCAGAAGCCTGCACATGAGATTTCCCACTGAGCACAGGCTCCTGCCCTGAGACTTCTAGGAGGTGAGAATAATCACCGAAAAGGAGAACCAGGGCCTAAGTGTCTGGAAGGCCACGGCCCTGGTTGTTGGAATCGCTCAACTTATCGTTGAGCTGTTCCAGCTGGTGTATCGGTGATACACTGGCTGGCGTGGTGTATTGATCATATTCCAGCTTGCCGGTTAATTCACGGGCACCGGCAACTGGCGTATCATCGAACGCCACAAACCCTCCGCCTGCCCCTTGGGCAAGGTCCTCAGGCTGTGTCTCCTTCACCTGCATCGTGATATAAAAATCCAGCTTTCGAACCTAATTATACATGCCCATAATAACTTTAACAACGATTGCCTATGTCCGTGGCATGAAAGAAATCCCGATAGGCGTCCAGGATTTCAAAATACTCCGCGACGATGACTTCTATTTCGTCGATAAATCAGCTCTCATAGACCACATCCTCAAGAAAAAAAGATCTGTATTCCTCTTTACGCGCCCCAGGCGCTTCGGGAAATCCCTCAACCTGTCCATGATAGACGCCTACCTGAGCGACAAGTATCCCGGCAACCATTGGTTCGACGACCTGGAGATCTCGAGGATCCGTCCCGACGATCCCGATAAGAACACGAACCCTGTGATCAATCTGGACATGAAAGGCCTGGGCAACGGGACCTACGAGCGCTTCATCTACCTGCTCAGGGAGAAGGTCGTCCAGCTCTACATCGATGCCCTGAAGCCGGAGAACGCGGCCGAACTGGACAAGCACCCGGAACTGCTGTTCCCGTCCCTTGACACCGAGGAGGGAATCGCCAGGTTCACCATGTCCCTGTCCAAGCTGCTGAAGCAACTCCATGACAAGACCGGCAAAGACGTGATCCTGATCATCGACGAATACGACAATGCAGTCAACAACGCCAGAGACACATCCAACGGCCCCGGGGAGGATTCGCATCGCAGGAGGATCCTGGATTTCCTGAAGGACTTCCTCGGCGGGGCCCTGAAGGGAAACGAGAACCTCAGGCTGGCTGTGCTCACAGGAGTCATGCGCATAGGCAAGGAGAGCATATTCTCCGGGCTCAACAACCTGATAGTAGACAGCGTGCTCAACCCCGTGTTCAACGAGATGTTCGGGTTCACCGAATCCGAGGTTCGCGAGCTGTGCACTGCATACGGCCATCCAGACAAGTTCGGAGAGGCCAAGTTGTGGTACGACGGATACTGTTTCGGCGGAGCAGAGGTCTACAACCCGTGGAGCGTCCTGAACTACATCTTCAAGAGATTCTACCCGACGACCTACTGGGCCGGCACCAGCAGCAACGACATCATAGACAAGATGATGGACTCTCTCGGTCCGGACACGTTCCCTGTCTTCGAGAAGATGCTGAAAGGAGAGAGAACTGTGGAGACGCTGAGCGATACTGTCGTCTACGCGGACATCGGAACCGGTTCGGGCCCGTCTGCCCTTCTGTCGGTGATGGTGATGTCCGGCTACCTCAGTGCCTTACCGGCAGATGCGGCGAACAAGTACGAGATCTCCATCCCCAACCTCGAGATGAAGGAAGTCTTCAAGGACAAGTTCGTCACGCGCCTCGGCTATGCAGGTGGCAGGATCGCAGACCTGAGCGCATCGATATCGTCCGGCGACGTCCAAGGCGTGGCCCGCGCTCTGGAGAGCTTCGCCATGTCGATGGATCCGAAGATCATGTCCCATGAGCATTCTTACGAGATCATGTGCATCGCCCTCCTCATGCACCTGGAAGGCCCGTATGAGATCTTCAACGAGCTCCATTCCGGCAAAGGCTACTGCGATGTCCTGCTCAAGAGCAGGACGGCCGGCCTGCCCCATGTCCTCATGGAGCTCAAGCGCTGGAAGGACGGGGATCCGGATATCGACAAGCTGTCCGAGTCCGGACTGAAGCAGATCCACGACAAATCGTACACACATATGCTCAGGGGGACCGTCATCCTGTACGGCATAGCGTTCAAGGGGACGGACGTGTCCGTGAAGACCGAGACGATCGTCCAGTGACGGGCATCGGGACATGAAGGCCCACCTGTCGACGAGATGAGATGATAGTGGTGGACAAGGCGAGATTCGAACTCGCGACTTCTGCCTTGCGAAGGCAGCGATCTACCGGGCTGATCTACTTGCCCATTATAATCCGGTAATCCCCCCTAGCCGGAACCCAGATATAAAATCTTGGGCTCCTCGGAACCGGGCCCCCGACCGATTGGTTGAATACCTGCCGACGCATTCCTCAACTATGAAGCTCCGGGATGATACATCCAAAGGCTCCCCCAGGCCCATGGAGGTCTGGAACGCCAACGTGTACTTCGACGACGGGTCCGGCGCCAAGAACCGCCCCGTCATCGTCCTGGAGAAGACCGGCTCGGACTGGACCGTGTACATGGTCACCTCCCATCCCCATCACCCGGGGACGGACATCAGGCTCATGGACCCCTACGAGGTCATGCTCGACAGGACGTCCCATGTCCGCACCGACCGCCTTTTCAAGATCGCGCCGGCCAAGTTCAACTACAAGCTCGGAGAGCTCTCCTACGACGACTCGGAGATAATCGAAGCGATATTCTCCCGCATGAAGGAGACCAGGCACTACCGCAGGGGGAACTACCGACGGATGCCCGCAGGGAGATACTCGGATCGGCCGCCGGCGCGGTCTGCATGGACGCCAGGTTCCTCACCAAGGCTATCCTCTCCCTGAAGCTGGAGGCGGTCCCGGGATCGGGGCTGCCCGACTGCGACGGGGAGTCCGTCAGGTTCCCGTCGGAGACGCTGGAGTCCCTCTACAGGGAGGACCCCAACCTGGTCTCCAGGGCCGTTGCCCACTGCGCCCTGCACTGCATCCTCGGCCATTCCTCCCCCAACGCAGAGGGCTCGCCCAGGGGCCTGGCCGAGGACATGGCCGTGGAGTACATCCTGGACTCGCTCGGCACGCCGCACCTGTCCGTTCCGGGCAAGGCCGACAGGATGTACGCCTTCGAGCGCCTGGCGTCCGTCGCCGGGTCCCCGTCCATAGACAAGATAGCAGAAATCATCTCCCAAGAGTCCGGATGGAAGCTGCCCATGTACTCCAGGGAGTTCAACCGGGACCGCCATTCCTCCAGGACCGGCGACGACGAACGGTGGAAGGAGGCGTCGGAGCAGGCCATGACCGAGATCGAAGGCTTCTCCAGGACCCTGGCCGGCAGGACGGACACCCTCATGAGGCTGCTGAGGATAAGGAACCGCAGGCGGCACGACTACAGGGAGTTCCTCCGCAGGTTCGTCTCAAGGAGCTCCCTTCCCAGGGAGGACCCGGACACCTTCGACCCCATCTACTACACGATGGGGCTCCGGCGCTACGGGAACATCCCGCTGATGGACTCCTCGGAGATGACGGACAGCAGGTCGGTGGACGAGTTCGTCATCGCGCTGGACACGTCCGGCTCGGTTATGAAGGGGCCGATGACCAGGTTCCTGGAGGAATCGCTGGATGCCGTGCGCCAGTGCCTTCCCGACGGGAGGGCCAGGATACATGTGATACAATGCGACACCATGGTCCGCTCCGACACGCTGATAACCAGCGCCGCGGACGTGGCCTCGCTCTCTGAGGGCTTCGAGCTGAAGGGCGGCGGAGGCACGGACTTCCGCCCCGCCTTCGGATACGTGGACTCCCTGATCGACGAAGGGCATCTGAAGCACCTCAAGGGGATGATGTACTTCACGGACGGGCTGGGGACCTTCCCGGAGAAGCGCCCCCGGTACGACGTCGCGTTCGTGTTCTGCGACGACGGCTCCGCGGAGCATCCCATACCGCCATGGGCGATGAAGATAGAGCTGACCCCGGAGGACCTGGGGCCGGAGGAGATAGCATGAACATACAGGAAGCCAAGGATTCGATCGCGTCTGCGGTCAGAGCGTACATGTCCAGGGACCCGGCCGGCAGGCCGTCGGTCCCGCTCCGGAGCCAGAGGCCCATACTGGTGCTGGGCGCCCCGGGGCTGGGGAAGACCGCCATCATGTCTCAGATCGCAGCGGAGATGGGAGTGGGGTTCGTGTCATACACGATGACGCACCATACGCGCCAATCGGCCATCGGGCTGCCGATGATCGAGAAGGCCGTCTACGGCGGGGAGGAGGCCGAGATCACCAGGTACACCATGAGCGAGATCGTCTCCTCGGTGTACGATGCGATAGAGCAGCAGGGGCACAGGAACGGCATCCTGTTCATCGACGAGGTCAACTGCGTGTCGGAGACCCTGGCGCCCGCCATGCTGGACCTGCTGCAGAACAAGAAGTTCGGCCCCCACAGGATCCCGGACGGTTGGGTGCTCGTGGCCGCAGGGAACCCTCCGGAGTACAACGCCTCCGCCAGGGAGATGGACATCGCCACCCTGGACAGGCTCAGGGTCATCGAGGTTGAGCCGGACACGGACGTGTGGCTGAACTACGCACGCGGAGCCGGGCTGCAGGGATCGATAGTCTACTACCTGCAGGTCAAGCCCCAGAACCTGCTGAGGATCGAGAGGACCCCCTCCGGGCCGGTGTTCGTCACGCCCCGCGGATGGGAGGACCTGTCTCTGATGATGGACTCGTACGGTTCCATGGGCCTGGAGGCCGACAGGACCCTGATATCGCAGTACATAAGGGAGCCGTCGGTGGCGGAGGAGTTCTTCCGGTACCACGGTTTCTACGTGAAGTACTCCAAGGACCACGACATAGAGTCCATCCTGGACGGGAGGTCCGCCGATACGGATGCCATAGTGCATGCGGATGCGGAGGAGAAGCTGTCGATCATATCGATGATGGCCGGCGCCCTTGCGTCAGATGCCGAGAAGGTTCTGGGGCTGGAGATGCTGCTCGATGCGATGAAGGAGAAGGACCCGAAGAAGTCCCTGGCGGCCATATCCGATTCCGATCCTCTGCGCAGGACGTCCGCCGGGCACGCATTGGTCAGGCTGTCGTCCCCCGATGCGGACGATTTGACGATAGAAGGCGAGCTGGAGCAGGCCCGTGCCCGCTTCGGCTCCAGGATGGAGAACGCCATGTCGTTCATGGTATCGGCCTTCGCCAACGGCCAGGAGACCTCGTCCCTGCTGTCGGCGCTGCTCGGGAGCTACAGCGTGGTGATGGCATCGGAGCCCGACGGCCCGCTGTACAGGATGAACGACGAGCTCTTCTCCGACGGGAAGGACCGCCGGATCGAGGAGATGCTGGGAGGCGGCGCCATATGATGTCCGTCAAGACCGCGCTGTGCCAAGGAGGGCTGATGGTGATGAAGCTGTCCAGCACGGAGAGCATGGTCGACGTCCCCTCCAGCATAGAGGGAATCCCCGTCGTGGCGATCGGGCCCGCCTTCCTGGAGGGATGCCATTCCTCCCAGGGCAGGACCGTGAGGATACCGGCGTCCGTGAGGCACGTGGACCCCATGGCCCTGGACATGGCCACCGGGCTGTCCTCGATGGAGTACGACGGCGACATCAGGGAGTTCAGCAGGTTCCGCCTCACGGCCCCGTCCGACTGCACGGTGGTCTGCAGGGACGGCGACAGGAGGTTCTCCTTCCCGTTCCCGTCCAAGATGCCCATGTCCTTCCCGGAGTTCGACGAGGCGGCCATGGCATCGATGCTGTCGATCCCCGTGGAAGCCGCCATGGCGAGGCTCTCGGACCCTGTGATGCTCACGGACAAGGCCCATGATTGGTACGTGAGGAAGCTGTCCGGGCTCGTCCTGCCCCGTGCGGAGCAGGCCGTGTCCGCAGGCGACAGGAAGGCTCTGGAGGACCTCTTCTCCACAGGAATGCTGGACGAGGACGCCCTGAAGATGCTTCTCGAGAGGTCTGCCAGGTCCGGAAGGGTCCCGATGACCTCGGTGATAATGTCTTTGATCCGCAGGGCCGGGAAGAAGTGAACGGCCCGGCCCCGCGGTCGGCCTCGGGGATGCGAGGGCATCGCATCCCCGAAGGCCCGGGATCACTGCGCGGGCTCCCACTTGCACCTGACCGGGGAGACGATCGCTCCCTCGGCCTTGAGCTCCTTGAAGGCCTTGTCGATCTCCTTCCTGTCGATACCGGTGGCCTTCTCGACCTCTCCGGCGCTCATGGGCTTGCCGGCTTCTTTCATGGCTTTGATGACATCGTCTTTGACGGACATGTTAACACCGATAACTGCAATCTTCTCAACGTTAATATCGTTATCCATGGGCGGCCCGATGTTCTCGGAGGATGCGGACGGGCACGAATGCCCATCGGGATGGAAGATCCTGCGGAGAATGCAGAAGGTTGCAGCATTGTGAGAGCTCCTGTCGGCAGTAACTTCTATCCGACGCGCCCTTCATGGCCTTGCAGGAGAATTCTAGATGGCGGATGTTGTCGGCAGGATCTCGGAGCTCGCGAAGAAGGAGCCCATGCTCTTGGCCTCCGCCGCCCTGTGCGCCGTCTGCTTGATCGTGGTCCGCCCGTCGGCTGATGTCTGCGACGAGATCGACTGGGGCATGCTCTGCATCCTGTTCTGCTTCATGTGCGTGGTGTCCGCCATGTCGATGTGCGGGGCGTTCGACGAGATCGCCAAGAGCGTCGTCAAAGGGAAGATGGACACCAGGAGGCTCTGCATCCTGCTGGTGGTCCTCCCGCTGGCCGGGTCCATGTTCATAACCAACGATGTGGCGCTGATAACATTCGTCCCGTTCGCGATACTCGTCCTGGGAAGCGTGGGCCGCAGGGACCTGATCGTCCCCGTGGCGGTGCTGCAGACGCTGGCGGCCAACACCGGGTGCATGGTCCTCCCGTTCGGGAGCCCCCACAACCTGATGGTCTACTCCCATTACGGCATGGGCATGTGGGACGTGGTGTCCGTCATGCTCCCTTATCTGATCGTGGGCACGGTCCTGATACTCGCGCTGTGCCTCCTCGTGCCGAAGGGGCCCGTGGAGATGGCCGAGAGGGAGCCGGTCGCCCTCGACAAGGCTAAGATCGCCGTGCTGGCGGTCGCGTTCATGGTCTGCATCCTGTGCGTCGTCAGGCTGGTGCCCTGGTGGGCGATGCTCGCGGCATCCCTGGTCGCAGTGCTCGTCACCGCTCCGAGGTCTCTCAAGGACGTGAACTACAGCCTGCTGCTGACATTCGTGTTCCTGTTCGTCCTCATCGGGACGATAACCTCCGTGGAATCGATAGACGATGCCCTGATGGATATCATGGACGGCGACCCGTTCCTGCCTGCAGTAGGGCTGTGTCAGATCGTCAGCAACGTGCCCGCGGCGACCCTGCTGTCGTCCTTCACGGACGACTGGGCCGGACTGCTGGCGGGGATAAACGTGGGAGGGTTCGGGACTCCGATCGCATCCATGGCGAGCGTGATAACGTTCGGGATCTGCGCCAAGTGCGAGGGAGTGAGCATGAGGAGGTTCACCGCCCTGTTCCTGGGGGCGAACGTCCTCATGGTCGCTGTGCTCTCGGTAGTGTACTTCGCGCTGTGATCAGCGCCTCTTCTTGTTCTTCTGGGCGCCGGGCTTGTAGGACTTGAGGTACTTCAGGACGTTCTGGTCGTCCTCGGAGTCGGACCACTCGGGGGTGTATCCGCCCTTCATGTACTCGTTGTACCAATCGACGCACTGCTGCATGTACCCGGTCATGTCCAGGCGGTCCTTCACCACGATGAACGTGTTCTCCTCGTTGGGCACCCACTGCTTGGGCCTGTCGTAGTCGGCGTCCTCAAGGAACCCGACCAGGAATACGATCCTGTCAAGGTTGGACAGCTGCGCGTAGAGGGAGGCCTGGAGCATGTAGGACATGGGGACGTTGGTGTACCCTCCGTCCTCGTCCCTCCACTTCTCCCTGTCGGAAGCGGTCTTGATCTCCAGGATGGAGTTCCTCTTGCCGTCGATCTGGATGTAGCCGTCGACCATGCCGCCGAAGACCTTCTCGTTGTGGAAGTGGTCGTACCCGCACTGCTCTTTGGGGACGGGCTCCTCCACGGCGGCCTTGGAGCCTTCGGGGATGGAGAGGGGGTCCTTCAGCATGGCGTTGCAATGGGTCCCGAGATACTCCCTGAGAACGGGCTCCAGGATGTTGCCGGCGTCGATGTACCTGTTGGCCTTGTCTCCGGGATAGAGGCCGGCCAGCTCGCATGCGACCTTGAACGGGGTGGCGAACTCGCTCATCCCCAGGATGGGCGCCACGCGGGTGCCCGTGATCTTCTTGAGCCTGTACGTGTCGAATATGACCGTGCGCTCGTCCTCGTCGATGTCGACTATGCCTGCCCTTCCGTCGAATGCCATGAACGGACGATTCGTTCATAGAAGATAAGAGTTGAGGACGGACGTTCGCTGCATCGGGAACGGCGGGACACGGAATTCGCCCATGACGTCCCGTCGCCCTCGGATGTCCAGACCTCCAGGGGCTCGAACCCGGACGCTTCGAGGAGCTCTGTGAGGGATGATTCCGTCATGTCCGTGTACCATCTGCCGTCGCGGACGCCCTCGAAGGATCCGAGCTTGAAGCAGCAGAACAGGATGCCGCCGTCCTTGAGGGCACGACGGACCAGGGACATCATGGCCGGGAGCTCGTCGGACCTCGCATGGAGCAGCGAAGCGCAGGCCCAGACGCCGTCGAAGCGATCCATGTAGTCCAGTTCGGAGAACAGCAGGTGCCTGACATCCAGCCCGGTCCTCTTCCTGGCGGCCCTGCACATGCCCTCGGAGCCGTCCACAGCGGTCACGCGGAACCCCTGCTCCGTGAACGCCAGCGAGTCCCTTCCGGATCCGCATCCCAGGTCCAGGACCTCCGCGCCGTCGTCCAGATGGCGTGCGAACCTCTCCCTGATGGCGGACATGTCCGCGCCGAAGGTCTTCTCGCAGTACCCTTCGGGGTCGGAATCGTAGAAATCGAGCGTCATGACGAGCTGTTCAGCCTCTCCACGGCCTTGCCGATCCAGTCCTTCTCGGACAGGGCGTGCTGGTGCATGTAGGACCCGATGCAGTCTCCGACGACCATCCCGTCCTTCTTGCCGGCGATCCCCAGCCCCCTCTTCACGTCGAACCCGTATACGGGCTCGGAGTCGGGGAACACATCGGAGTAATGGTACTCGTGGCCCCTGACGGTGCCTGCGAATGCAGGGTTGTCCGATGTCGCGTCTGCGATCACGTATGTCGGGCCGTGGCGCTTGCCCGTCATCCTGGCCTCGGCATCGAAGATGCCCGACATCCTGTGCACGTTGCCGTCCTTGTCCTGCAGGGACCTGCACATGGTCATGAGGCCTCCGCATTCGCCGATGACCATCTTGCCGTCGGATGCGGCGGTCTTCAATCCTTCTAAGAAATCAGTGTTGGATGCTATCTTCTCCGCATGGAGCTCCGGATAGCCTCCTCCGAGGTAGTAGAGGTCGGCGTCCGGCAGTGAGTCCCCGTCGGTGGGCCTGAACAGCTCCACGTCGAGCCCGGAGGCCCTGAGGCACTCGATGTTCTCCTCGTAGTAGAAGCAATATGCCTCGTCCATGGGCACGGCGGCCTTCAGGCCGCAGTCCCTCTCGGTGTAAGGCGATGACGTCGGAAGCTCCGCCTGCGACGTCTCGGCTATCTCCATGAGGCCGTCCAGATCGACCTCTCCCACAAGGTCCTGCAGCGGTGTGACCTCCCTCTCCTGGAAGGTCTTCAGGGTCTTCAGGCCCAGGTACCTCTGCTCCAGCACGCTGCCGGGGCTCTTCGGTATCATCCCGAGCAGCTTCACATCGGGGCAGTAGGTCTCCATCGCCACTCTGAGCTTGCCGGAGTGCTGCGGGCCCGATACGTTGTTCAGAATGACGCCTGCGATGTTGACTCCGGGATCGAAGGAGGCGAACCCCCTCACTATGGCGGCGGCGCTGCGGGTCAGGGACCTTGCGTCCACCACCAGCACCACCGGCAGCCCCAGCAGCTTCGCCAGGTATGCGGTTGACCCTTTGTCCCCGTCTCCGGTGAACCCCTCGTACAGTCCGCGGACGCCTTCTATGACGCACATGTCCGCGTCCCTGGAAGCGTATCCCACCAGGTTGCGGATGACATCGTCGTCCATCAGGAACGAGTCCAGGTTCCTGGACTTCCTGCCGGTGGCCGCGGTGTGGTACATGGTGTCGATGAAGTCCGGCCCGGCCTTGAACGCCTGGACC
The DNA here is from genome assembly GCA_963605395.1 of Firmicutes bacterium CAG:194. GTDB lineage: Archaea > Thermoplasmatota > Thermoplasmata > Methanomassiliicoccales > Methanomethylophilaceae > Methanoprimaticola. The sequence continues at coordinate 9,079 of CAVCVB010000024.1, read as the reverse complement.
TCCATCGTCTTCGACAGACGGGACATGAGCCCCGTCGCGACAGACGTCTTCCCCACTCCGCTGCCGGTTCCCGACAGGATGAACCCTTTCATTCCAGCATCTCCCTGAGGGTCTCGGCCGTCTCCAGGGGCACGATCTCGTGGGCCCCCATGACCATCGTATGGGACGATATCTCTCCGACCGCCCATTTGAAGCCCTGGTTGAGGTAGTTGGCCAGCTGCCTGGGCTGGTCGGTTATGAGGATGTCGTCCTCGGACATCCCCGGATAGGCATGGCAGATGCCAAGTATGATTGTAAGATCGGGAGCGAACGCGTCGACGGCGTCCTTCATGTCCTGTCCGACCAGGGAGTACTCGTCCAATGCGCCGACGATCCTGTCGATCTTGACGCCTTTGGAGCCCAGGTCGTCCAGGATCTCCCTGCAGTAGTTCCTGATCCTCGGAAGCCCTCTGGAGCCGTCCAGGTTGGCGACGAACAGCGTCTCCCCGCCCAGGGCCTTCCTCGCCCTGTCCACGGCCTCGAACATGTCGGCGAAGCGGTAGGCCAGCTCCTTCTTGGCATCCATGACGACGGCGACCTTCCCTCCGGAGGAGAGGACGTCTGCGATCCTCTTGCACACGTGCATCTTGGTGGGGCTGACGGCCGGTTGGATATAATCCTTGGATGCCATCCCCACGTTCTTCTCCAGCTTCGTGGCGGCCTTCATCAACGAGATCTGGCGCTCGCACTCCTCGGGGCCGATGATCCCGGCGTCCCTCCCCGCTTCGAGAGCTTTGATGGCTCCGCGGGTGTTGTCTCCCATGCATCCGTGGCAGTCCACGGGGAACACGTTGGCGGATATCCCCGCACGGCGGATGGTCTTCCCGAGGTCCTCGCCGATGATCATGCTGGCGCAGGTGCCGACAACGGCGACTGTCTCCGGGTGGAACTTCTCCTCCACCTGCTTCAGGGTGTTCAGCAGAGGCTCCTCTCCGCCGAAGATGAGGTCGTTGTCCCTCATCCCCGACGTCACGATCCTCACATCCGCCTCCTCCAGGGGCCTGGATGCCATGAAGCAGCAGCCGGAAGGGCCGTGCTCCACGATCACGTCCACGTCCATGTCGCGGAGCGTGTACATCGCTGCGACGATGGGGTTGGGGCGGGGGTGGATGATCGTCCTCACTGGTATCCCTCTTTGATGAGCTCTATCAGGAGCTTCACGTCTGCGGGCACATCGGGACGGACGCCGTCGCCCTTGGTGACGGCCATGGGGACGCCGTAGGAACCGACCACTTTGCGGATCTCGTCGATGTCCATCTTGTCGCAGACCTTCTTGCTGACGGGGTCCAGTATTATCATGGCGGAATCCAGGGCGCCCATGTCCTCGAGGCACTTCAGGGTCCTGCCGATCGACAGATGGGATATGCCGGGGTTGCGCTCGCGGATGACCGTGCGCCCCTCTTCCTTGAGGATCTCTCCCCTTCCGGGGACGCCCTTGAAGGTCTCCAGCGACCTGATGACGGATCCCCTCGGGATGCCCATCCTGTGGCAGACCTCCAGAGCGAGGTCCATGGCCTCCAGGTACTCGGTGGAGACGTAGGAGCCGTCCAGGACGGCGTCTCCGACGCCGTCGTAATCGACGGACACCTTCAGTCCCTCTCCGAGCTTGGGCTCGGATGCCCTTGTGACCCTCTTCTTGTATGTGGTGACGTCCTTCCCGAAGGACGACCAGAACTCCTTCTCGTCCTCGGCGACGATGTTGATCCCGTCGTCGGTCAGGATGTCCTTCTTGGCGTCGGACGCCTTCAGCGACTTCTTGGCGATGCCGTAGTCCTCCACCAGGTTGGTGATGCAGGCGATGTCCGCCTTCCCGGATCCTCCGAGGGACACCTCGCACACGACGGCGTCGTAATCTCCTGCTGCCAAGGTCATTATGTACGGAGGGGCGATGCTCACCTTCCTCTCGATCATGTGGCCTTCGGATGTGTAGGGGCCCTCTCCGCGGGACGTGTGCAGCAGCACCTTCTTCCCGGCGTCGGAGAGCATCTTCGCGATGAGGTAGCAGGAGCTGGTCTTCCCCTTGACCCCCGTGACCTCTATCCTGAACCTTCTGTCTTCGATGAAGCGGCAGACGTCCTGGCTGAACGATATTATCTTCCCGGGGTCCGCGTCCCCCAGGAACGTCCTGGGGCAGTGGGTGGGCATCACGGTCAGATCGTATTTCCCTTCGGGCACCTTGTCCGCCACCCTTATCTCCATCGAGCGGAGCTCGTCCTTCCTCTCCTGGGAGCAGATGCCGTATACGTCGACGCAGGTGACGTCGTCGCCTTCGGCCAGGTGCCTCCTGGCAAGGAGGTCTCCGCCGTGGACCATGTCGAGGATGAGAACGCGCATGGTATCACTCGTACTTCCTGAGCTTCTCTACCAGGACCTCGCAGAGCCTGGGGTCGCCGCCCAGCGGGACGGCGTACTTCAGCTCCACATCCTTCCCGTCGCGGTGTATGATGCCGCCGTCGGAGAAGTCCTCGATCCCCAGCTTGCCGGGGACGTCCATGGTCAGGTGCTTCCCCAGGGATATGAACAGCGGGAGGGCTATGATCTCCTCCGCGCCGTCGTCGATCATCTTGGGGATGACGTCCTCGATCTTGGGGTCGTTGAACTCGTTGTACCCGACGTACACCCTCTTGTAGCCCTTGGCGCGGAGGCGGTCGGCGTTGAGAGTGACGACATCGGAGTTGTAATCGAGCCTGGAGCCGTGGCCCATGACGATGACAGCGGTGTCCTTGCCGGGGGTCCTGAGCTCCTCGATCCTCTCCACGAGGATGTCGGTGAGGTTGGGGTCCTCCCCGAAGGGCTGGTCGATGTGGATCTTGATCCCCTTGCCGCAGAGGTCCACCGTGCCTTCTGTGGAGTTCTGGGGGAGTGCGAAATGCTTGACCGGTATGTCCCTGGTCACATGGATCCCGGAGGCGATGAAGAACGGGAGGATGACGATCTCGTCGCATCCGTCCTCGGCCATCTCCTCCGCCGTCTCGCGTATGGACGGGATGGAGAACTCGTTGAAGCCCACATACACATTGTCGAATCCTTTGGACCTGAGGTTCTCAGCCTGCATGTCGAGGACCCCTTTGTTGAAGGCCATCGTAGAGCCGTGGCCTGCCAGCATGATGCCGATCGTCATTTCTCATTCGCCTCCTAGGCGCATTCCGCCCGAGGTGTCCTCGGACATGTCGTAGAGCTTCCCCGCGAGGATCCTGTAGGATTCCGCCATGGCCGAGCCCGGTTCCCCGTCGACCACGGTGCATCCCCTGTCCTCGCATGCCTGCACGACAGGGTCCCTGGGAAGCCTGTGGACCACTGAGGTGCCCATCTCCTCGGCGGCCCTGTCGACGAGGGAATCCTCGTCCTTCACGCCGCGGGAGTTCTGGATCAGACCTCCCAGACGGGCGTAGCCGTCGCCGGTGAGGTCGTTGACTGCATAGGAGATGTTGCTCGCCGCGTACAGCGACATCATCTCTCCGGAGGTCACCACGAAGACGTCGCGGGCGTAGCCGTTCCTTATGGGCATGGCGAACCCGCCGCACACGACATCCCCGAGGACGTCGTAGAGGATGACATCCGGCTTGTACACGGAGATCATGTCCAGCTCCTCGAGGAGCTCGAAGGCTGCTATGATCCCCCTGCCGGCGCATCCCACTCCGGGGCGCGGGCCTCCGCATTCCACGCAGTAGACGCCGTGAGGGCCTTCGAAGACCACGTCCTCCAGCTCCGGGTCCGGGTTGGACCTCATCGTCTCGAGGACGGTGGGGACCTTCTTTCCGGCCACGGCACGGGTGGAGTCGGCCTTGGGGTCGCATCCTATCTGTATGACCTTGAGGCCCTTGGCGGCCAATGCCGCCGAGACGTTGCCGACGGTAGTGGATTTCCCTATCCCGCCCTTTCCGTAGACGGCTATCCTGCGCATGGGGGACGTGATGGCGGTTACCCATTAATACTTTCTCGGCGAAAAATAACACACGGTCGGCCCGAAGGGGCTCAGGATTGCTACCGGGCATCGTTCGGATCCGGAATCGGCCGGCCATCCTGGCACGGTGCCTTCGCCCGAGCATGGAGGACCCACCGTCATCTATAATATGCACCGGACGGAATCATCGTCCATGGACCCTGAGAACTTCAAGATCCCCTCATCCAACGGGAAGGACGACATCAACGGCTACATATGGATGCCGGAGCAGCCTCCGGTGGCATCGTTGCAGATCGTGCACGGCATGACGGAGCACATCCTGAGGTACTCGGACTTCGCGCAGTACCTGAACTCCAGGGGCATCGCCGTCTACGGCCACGACCACATCGGCCACGGAGGTACCTCCGAGGAGAAAGGGTTCTTCGCCGAGGAGGACGGAGCCGGGAAGCTGGTGGAGGATGCGCACAGGGTCAATCAGAAGATGGCGTCCGACCTGCCCGGGATCCCCCATCTGATCATGGGGCACAGCATGGGCTCGTTCGTGACCAGGAGGTTCCTGACGGTCCACGGCAACGATGTGGACGGAGCCATCATCATGGGCACCGGCAACCAGGCCTCGATCAAGGTATGGTTCGGGAAGTCTGCGGCGGCCAAGCTCGTGAAGAAGAAAGGGCCCCACTACATCAGCGAGAACCTCCACAACATGGTGATGAACGGATACGACGGCAAGTTCTCCGAGCCGGACCTCCCCAACAAGTGGCTGTCGTCCAACCCGGATGCGCTGAAGGCATACGACGAGGACCCTCTCTGCGGGTTCACGTTCACGGTCGGGGCCTACAACGACATGTTCGGACTCATCTACGGCCTGGTCAAGCGCCAGGGGCTGGAGAACACCCCCAAAGACCTGCCGATGATGTTCGTCTCCGGGAAGGAGGACCCCGTCGGTGACTTCGGCAAGGGCGTGGAGAAGGCGAAGAGGAACCTGGAGAAGGTCGGTCTGAAGCCGGAGATCAAGCTCTATCCCGGCATGAGGCACGAGATTCTCAACGAGATTGGGAAGGAAGAGGTCTACAAGGACCTGGGCGACTGGATCCTGAAGGTCGCCGAGGCCTGATCATATCCCCCGCGGACGGTCCGCGGGGCACTTCCCTTCCCGATGCTTTTCCCAGATCCGCTGTTCTGAAACAACTGCATTTTTGCAGATTTTTTATCTGAAAAATCTGTAAAATAAATATACTTGCGTGTGATATAAGTTATCATGCTCCGTCGCAAGGCAATGGATGAACTCCTGAAATGGAAAGAAAAACCGGGCCACAAATGCCTGCTCGTAAAAGGACAGCGTCAGGTCGGGAAAACATTCATAATCTGCGAATTTGCAAAGACATACGAAAACAGCATATATCTAGACCTCAGCGACAATGAAAGTGTCAGGAAGATATTCGACGGTAGCCTTGAGACAAACAGACTGGTGCAAGAAATAAAGCTATATGCCAACGCAAGCGCCCCTCCTGGAAAAACGCTGATCATCCTCGACGAGATACAAAGTTGCCCTCGCGCGAGGGCATCCCTGAAAAACTTCACTGCCGATGGAAGGTATGATGTTATCGCATCGGGATCTTTGCTGGACGTCTCATTGAGAGAAGATGGGGAAAAAGGGCTTCCAGCGCTCATACCTGTAGGGTATGAAGAGCACATGCGTATGTATGGCCTAGACTTCGAAGAGTTCCTCTGGGCTCTAGGGTATTCAGAAGAACAAACAAAGACCCTCAGGTCCAATATCCGTAAGCAGGAGCCCTTGTCGGAAGTCGCACTAGATGTCTTCCAGAACCGGTTCAAGGAGTTCATGATCGTCGGAGGCATGCCCGCCGCAGTGGCCGCGTATGCAGAAACAGGAAATCTAGAAGACGTTGCGACGATTCAAAAATTGATTATTGCGTCATTCCACGATGATGTGTCAAAATACAGTCCCAAATCGGTCAACATGAAAATCAGAAAGTGCTTCGATTCCATCCCGGCGCAACTATCCGATACTAACAAGAAATTTATGTGGTCACGCATCGACCCTGGTAGTCTAGAATCTCGGACAGGAGCCCGGTTCTATTCAGATGCCCTTCTCTGGGTAGAAGGAGCTGGAATTGCCAACTGCTGCTACAGACTGCGTGAGGTTGCTCAACCGCTGTCGATGATGAAGGATCTGTCGAACTTCAAGGTCTACATGTCTGATACAGGCATGCTCGTGAACCTCTTGGGCCATGCGACATCCTACGCAATATATTCTGATGATAGTAAAGCCAACCAAGGTGCCGTCGTAGAAAACGTAGTTGCCGAATGCCTGTCCAAGGCAGGATTCGAACTCGGATTCTATATTAACAGGAAGAACCCCGGAAGGATGGAGTTAGATTTCGTCTTGAGTCTCGGACTCGAGACGGCAGTCATAGAAGTGAAATCCGGTAAAGACAGGGAAGCGCCATCACTATCCAAGACTATAGGAGATGCCAGGTTCCAGAGGAGAATCATGCTGGAGAAGTCTAACATCTCCGTGGACAAGGACGGCATAGAGCATTATCCGCTATTCGCAGCGGCGTTCATCGACGAGATGCAAGAGCCTCTGCCCGATTTGAAATTCTAAGATCTCATCGCCTATCTCAATCGGCGGACTTCTCCATCTTCTCCGTCCTTCTAGAGAAGATGTTCGCCAGTATGGCTCCGGACACGTTATGCCAAACGCTGAACACCGCGCCGGGGACTGTGGCGAGGGGATAAGCTGCGAAGTGGACCGCTGCCAATGATGTTGCCAGTCCCGAGTTCTGCATCCCCACCTCGATGCACACCGCACGGCATCTGGGCGTGTCCATCCCTGCGAGCTTGGCCACTGCATAGCCCAACGCGTACCCGCACAGGTTGTGGAGGATCACCACGACGAGGATGAGGAGCCCTGCGTCGGCCAGGCGGGCGGAGTTGGCGGAGACCACCGCGGCGACGATCGCCGTTATGGCAGCGACGGACACCAGCGGCAGGACCTCCACCGCCTTCGCCGTGAACTCTCCGAAGAACCTGTTTATGACGAATCCCAATGCTATCGGGACCGCGACGACCTCCAGGATCGACAGGAACATGCTCAGCATGTCGACGTCGATGTTCTGCCCCGCATAGAGGTACGTCAGGAGCGGCGTCACGACAGGGGCCATGAGGGTGGTCGTGGACGTTATCCCGACCGAGAGGGCGGTGTCCCCCTTGGAAAGGTATGTTATGACATTGGAGGAGGTCCCTCCTGGACATGTCCCGACTAGGATGACTCCGATGGCGAGCTCGGCGGGCAGGGAGAATATCACAGTGAGGATGTACCCCAGGAACGGCATGATCGCGAACTGCGCGGCCACCCCGATCAAGACATCCCTCGGGCGGCTGAACACGATCTTCAGGTCGTTCGGCTTGAGGGTGAGCCCCATACCGAACATGACTATCGCGAGAAGGTAGTTGATGTAGCTGGTCTTGATGAAGGAGACCGTATCGGGGAAGAACAGCGCGATCAGAGCTACGATGATCACTATCGGCGCCATGCACGTGCTGACGATCCTCGATATCTGCAACAGCCTCGACACGGTTCCCGCCCCTTCTGCGGCCTGTCACACGGAAATACGATATAATGGCTTCTGTCCCGGGCCGGGATCACAGTCCGCGGTACCAGAACACGCCGTAGCATCTGCACGGGGCACCGCATTCGGGGCAGTGGTGGCCTTCGGGAGAGTCCACCATCCTGTTCCAATAGCCTTGGATCGAAATCGTCTCCTTCAGGCCCATCCCCTTCAGTATCCCGGCGATGTTGGTCCTTCCGGAGAAGCTCTTCCAGGCCATGGCGCACACGATGCCGCATCCGCGGGATTTCATCTCCTCGACGCACTCCCTGCACATCTCGGTGCCGATGCCCTTGCCCTTGTGCCTCGGGGACACGGACACGGAGTCCAGTATCCCAGTGAGATGCGATGACAGCACGACATCCCTCTCGGGGCAATCGGGAAGCCCTAGGACTTCGGGCTCCGATTCCGGGCCGAACACCCTGCAGATGGCGAACCCCGCCACCTCTCCGTCCTCGACAGCGACAATGCAGAACCTGTCCTCGGACCCTATGGTCTCCAGGAAATCGTGCTCGTCCAGATAGTCGGAGCCCAGCTCCGTGTACGAGATCTCCAATGCCTGCGGGATGTCGCCCGCCTCGATCGTCCTGAACTCGGTCACAATCCCAGATCCTTCATGAGCGTCGCACGCTCCTCTCCGGTCAGGTCCCTGTACTTGCCGACGGGGAGGTCCCCCAGCTCGATGTTCATGACCCTGACCCTGACCAGCTTCGTCACCGTGTATCCGAAATGGCCGCACATGCGCCTGATCTGGCGGTTGAGGCCCTGGCGCAGGATTATCCTGAACTCCTTGGGCCCGGTCTGCCTCACAGGGCATTTCTTCGTCACGCGGCCGAGTATGGGCACTCCATTGGACATACCATCGATGAAATCGTCGGTGATCTTCCTGTCCACCGTGACGACGTACTCCTTCTCGTGCTCCCCGCGGGACCTCATTATCTGGTTGGCGAGCTCTCCGTTGTTGGTCAGGAGTATCAATCCTTCGGAGTCCCTGTCCAGCCTTCCGACGGTGAAGATGCGCTCGGGGTAGCCGATGAAATCTATTATGTTGTCACCGGTCCCCGAGTCCGCGGTGCAGGTGATGCCGCGGGGCTTGTTGAACGCCAGGATGATGTCGGTGGGGCGCTTTGTTGCGGGCTTGCCGTCCACCATCACCTCGTCCCCTTCGAAGACCTTGTCCCCCAGGACCGCGGTCCTGCCGTTGATGGTCACGCGCCCTTCCTCCACCAGCCTGTCGGCCGCGCGGCGCGATGCCACTCCGGACTCCGCTATGAACTTGTTGAGGCGCGTTCCCTCTGCCATGGGCACCCGTAGAACGGAGCTTCTCTTAATCCCCATTGTTGCCGCCGGACCGAAACGAGCCGGACAATCCAATAATACCAAGTCCCCCTATCCGTGAGCATGGCCCTTTTCTCCAGGAAACCGAAGACCCCCGTCAGGGTGACCTCCATAGACATGCACTGGGACACGGAGGACCCGTTCCTGTTCGCATCCCACCATG
>CAVCVB010000023.1:0-20797 GCA_963605395.1 Firmicutes bacterium CAG:194 | reverse complement strand
CGCCGGTCCTCCTGCTGGAGGAGACGAACTACGAAATCAAGCTGACCGGGGACGTCGATTCCGCGTTCGGCTACCTGACAGAGAACAGCAGGGAAGTAGCCCTGAGCAAGCTCCACTTCAGGACCTCCGGAGAAGACGCCCTGTACACCCTGTGCTTCAAGAGCTACGTCGGCAAAGGGGTCTTCGACGTCACCATCGGAGGGAAGAAGCTGTCCGTCCCCTTCGAGGTCCGCTCGAAGAAGATCGACTACCTGAGGGACTACCCGCTCATGCTCAGGGACATCTCCGAGTTCTCCACGTCCCTCCTGCTGGAGGTCAGCTCGCCTCTGCACGGCGAGTACGGGCTGGGAGACTCCCATAACGACAGCCTCTACGAGGACTTCATGCTCCTCGACTATGTCTTCGAGAAGATGGACCTGTGCGGCGCCTACGCCCAGGCATGCACGAACAGGCACTGCGAGATGACGTCCTACTCCGAGAAGGTCCCCGCGGGCATGGCCTGCAGCATCGACCCTTCCGACCTGCCGGACCTCATATCGGCGGACAACATGTTCCTCATGGACGGCGGCCCCATCGCTGGCCGCTTCGCCCCGTTGCACGCGACTGAGAGGAACCACAGGGACGACTACGACACGCCGGAGAACCGCGTGGTCAAGGACCTGCTGCTGACGATGCAGAGGATGGTCCACCGCCTGATATCCTGTCTCGGGAGCAAGGTGAGCGCCTATGTGGAGAACAGGCTGAGGGAGATGGGATCGGAAATCGACAGGATGGCCGACGACCCCTGGCTAGAGGACGTGGGGGAGCTGAACAGGATACCTTTCGAGTCCACCGTGCTGCAGTCCAGGGCAGGATACTCGGACCTGTTCGGAATCTACCAGGTCATCGGACTGGGAGTCCTGTTCAAGCAGGACGACATGGAGGGCCTGCTGAAAGGCCAGAGCAGCCGCGTCTACCGGGTCTACGAGTACTGGTGCTACATCCGCCTGTACAGGTGCCTGTGCTCCATGTCCGAAGACAGGCCACCGTTCCCCCTGGACATGGAAGAGGGCCGTTGGACCATGACCATCAGAAAAGGCAAGAAGGTCCAGTTCAGAATCCCCGTAGAGGGCACGACGGCAGAGGTCTCCCTGTTGTACAATAAGGGGTTCAGCCAGCAAAACGAGAAGTACAGATCATATTCTGTCAATCTGTACCCAGATTTCACCATCATAGCAAGGATGGAATCGAAACCAGACCGCGTGTTCATGATCAACCTGGATGCGAAGTACAAGGCCAAGCCGAAGGAGCAGTGCGACATAGACGACGAGGACGAGTGGACGGGCACGGACTGCTGGGAGTTCGACATCTGCAAGATGCATACCTATCGCGACGCTCTCCTGCACAGCTTCGGGTCCTATGTCCTGTACCCGGGATCCTCCGGAGTGATGTACCCCAAGCCCCTGAAGGACGAGGACTGGCCCCGCAGGCAGTCCCTGGTGATACCTTCCGTGGGAGCGATACCTCTGAACCCGGGGTCCGACCGCGACGAGGATTTGGAGGAGACGCTGCGCTCGATCCTCTCCGCCATGGAAGGGTACGCGTCCAGCGAGATCTCGCTGGAACCGGACTTCACATAAGCGACATCTTATAAGCGCCCCTTCCGATGGCCCGCCCGATGCTCAAGCTAGGGGATATCGGGGAGAGGAAGCTGATCGAGGACTTCCGCGGGTTCATCCACGCCGAAGGCAAGGTGGGCCCCGGCGACGACGCCGCCGTCCTCACCGACGGGACTGTCGTCACATCGGACATCGTCACGTTCGACAGGCACTTCCCCGCGGGGATGACCTACGAGCAGTTCGGATGGTATGCCGCGGCCGTCAGCTTCAGCGACCTGGCCGCCATGGGCGCCAGGCCCACCGGCTTCATAGCCTCCCTGGCCCTCCCCATGGACCTGGATGCTCAAGCAGCCTACGACATCATGAGCGGCATCGACCAGTGCTGCGAGTTCTGCGGCACCGGCATCGCCGGCGGCGACACCAAGCCCGGGCCCGGGATCGTCTGCGGGACCGCCCTGGGAACGATGGACGGAAGGCCCCCCATGCTCCGCTCCGGCGCCAGGCCGGGAGACGTGGTCGCGGTCACGGGCCCTCTCGGTGCCCCTGCAGCGGCGTTCATCGCATTGGAGCACGGCGTCGACGCCCCCGAAGCGAAAGAATCCCTTTACGTCCCCATCCCCCGCGTCGCCGAAGGCGCCGCCATGGCCGGCTCCGGAGCGGTGACATCGTGCATGGACCTCTCCGACGGCCTCGGCACGGCACTGAACACATTATGCGAAGCCTCCAATGTCGGGATGGACATCGAGCTCGACTTCATCCCGAAAGGCGCATGGGTGGACGAGATGTCCGCCCTTTCGGGAAAACCGATCTCAGACCTCCTCCTGGGCTGGGGAGGAGAATACGAACTGCTCTTCACAGCCGACAAGGACAGGCTGGACAGGCTCTACGACGCCGAAGTCGAGTTCTCGATCATCGGCATGGTGAACGACTCCGGAAGAGCGGAGCTCACGGACAACGGATCCAGGACCGTGATACCCTATGGCGAATACCGACCGCGTCGAAGCCGCATATTACAGGCGCGACGGCGACGCCTACGTCTGCGGCCTGTGCCCCCACGGATGCAGGATCGCCCCCGGCCAGTACGGCAGGTGCGGCTCCCGCAGGGGCGACGAGGACATGCTCGTCGCATACTCCTACGGGAAGGTGTCCTCCCTGTGCCTGGACCCGGTGGAGAAGAAGCCCCTCTACCATTGGCGCCCGGGATCGAGGTGCTTCTCCGTCGGCAGCATCGGATGCAACATGTCCTGCCGCCACTGCCAGAACTACGCCATATCCATGCTCCCGTCCGGAAAGAAGCGCACCACGTACAAGTCCCCCGAGGAGCTGGTGTCCATGTGCCGTGCGGAGCACCAGGACACCATCGCGTTCACCTACAACGAGCCGATGATCTGGTTCGAGTACATCCGCGACGTCATGGCCGCCGACCCCGACCTGAACCTGATACTGGTGACCAACGGCCTCGTCTCCGGGGAGCCCCTGCTGGAGCTGTGCTCCGTGGCGGACGCCATGAACATAGACATCAAAGGGTTCACCGACGAGTTCTACATGAAGGTCTGCGGCGCCCATCTGGACGATGTGCTGGCCTCTGCGAAGATCGTGGCGGAGCAGAAGGTCCATCTGGAGCTCACCTATCTCGTGATACCGGGCTTCAACGACTCGGAGGATGAGGTGAAGAGGTTCTGCGAATGGGTCCACGACGAGCTGGGCGAGGATGTCCCGGTGCATTTCACGAGGTTCCATCCCGACAACCAGATGACCGACGTCCAGTGGACTCCGTTGGAGACGGTCCTGAGATGCAGGGAGATCGGCATGGAGTGCGGCCTGAACTACGTGTACGTCGGGAACACCATGACCGAGGACGCCGACGACACCTTCTGCCCCGAGTGCGGCACGCCTGTGATCAAGCGCCTGGGGTATCTTGTGGACATCGTCTGCCTTGACGGAGACAGGTGCGGTTCCTGCGGGCACAGGATGAACATCGTCAGGCGAGGGCGAGCAGCGGGCTCCCGAACAGGAGCACTATCGCGGACGCTATCGCCAGAGGCAGTATGAACGGGACCATCGGGGTCACCAGGACATCCTTCCTCCCGGACGCCTCCAGCGAGTCCAGCTCCTTCTCCTTCTCATCCACAAGAGGGCGGCATCTCACGACGTCCCCGTCCTCCGCGCGCTCCAGCAGCCACACGAACGATGCACGGGCCTCGGATATCGGCGCACGGTAGGACAGGAGCATCGACCTGGACCTGTTCCCGTCGCGGATGTTGCGGCAGGCCACGGGGATCACCCCCAGGACCGTGATGACCAGGGCTATAACCAGTACGGAGAACGCGGGGCTCAGTATCACGGACGCTGGGATGCCCGCAGCCCATATGCTGAATATATCCGGATACACGGGGAACGCCAGCGCGAGGGCCATCAGGCACTTGGCGTCCGCCCCGCCCGGGATCAGGTTCACCTGATACATCACGTAGAACAGGAGCACCAGCACGAATGCCATGGCCCCCGGCAATCCCGTCTCCGTGTCCAGATGCAATGCAATCCCCGACAGGGCCAGCACCGCGATTGCCATGGGAAGCCCCCACAGCCCCGTTATCCTGGGAGACAGCACCCACACGGCCACCAGCACCAGGTCCAGCAAGGACACCAGCAGAGCGGCATGGTCCGATCCGTCCCAGCGGACGATAGTCCCGAAGACCAGCCCCCAGGCTATGATCGCATGCCAATAGCCGTCCTTCACCTCGCGGGTGCGGACGTCGGAGACGGCCGCAAGCACCAGTACGATCAGCGGAACCGCGGCCCAAACAGCGCTCAGGATGTCCATGCCGTTCGAATCCCCCGTCCTGCTTATAAAACACGATGCCAACTATCCTATAGCACGCTATTTGATGAAGGCTCCTGCCATCCGATTATATACCGACCAACGATGTGGAATCCCCATGAACACCAAAGCCGCAGTGCTCGCGGTCATCGCGATGCTCGCTGTCGTGGCAGTCCCCCTGTCCCTGGCGGACGAAGGGGACGCGGTCTCCGACCACGGGGTCGTCGTCACGGTCAGGGGCGGTAGCGACTCCATCAGCATGAGCATAGACGGAGGGGCCACCAAGACCACGGTCCTCTACGTGACCAACACCTCGTCCGATTCCCTGGACATCACCGTGCCGTCCGTGTCCAGCGGCCATGCCACCATAGCCGGCGTGGTCACCGTCGGAGGCTCGTTCGCATCCATGATCGAGCCCAAGGGCGGGAACAACGTGGCCGTCGTCACGGTCACCGTCCACACGGACAGGCTCTCCGATAACGAGCCCCTGTCCGGCAGCCTGAAGCTGAACTTCACGGTCATCGGCTCCGGGGAGACGTTCACCATCTCCGTGCCGTACAACATAACCATCGAGTCCATCTACAGCAGCGACAACTCCTACAACAAGTTCTTCGGGATCTTCCCCAACACCCTCCCCTCGCCGTTCAACAGCGTGTGGTTCACCTGCATCGCCACGCTGATCCTCTGGATCCTGGCCACCATCGTGATGTGCGAGGTCATCATCCCCGTGATCATCAGGGTCGTCAGGCTGAACAAGAGCAAGGACGCCGGAAAGGACATCACCCGCAAGCTCACCAAGACCATCTCCCTGCTGATGCTGGTCAAAGCGCTGAACGAATGCCTGAACATCATGGGCCTCAACGCGGAGATCATCAGCTTCGTGGCCAACCTGTCGCTCGTATTGTACGTGACGATCGGGGCGTTCATCGCCTGGCAGATCTACGGGTTCATCATCAGCACCCTGTTCAGGGGCCTGGACGAGACCATGGAGGTCGACGGCGTGGACTCTTCGCTGGTCCCGCTGTTCAAGCTCATCGGGAAGCTGATCATCTGCGTCGTCGCGGCCACGATTATACTGGCGGCATACGGCGTGGACCTGGCGGGGCTGCTGGTCAGCGCAGGGGTCATCACCCTGGGGATCACATTCGGAGCGCAGCAGATCATCAGCCAGTTCTTCAGCGGCATAGTGCTCCTCGCTGTCAGGCCCTTCAAGAAGGACGACTTCGTCAACATCAACGGGAACACATACAAGGTGCACAAGGTCAACCTGATGTACACCGAGTTCGAGAACTGGGACAAGGACCAGATCATCACCATGCCCAACAACGTGGTGTCCTCCGCGACGCTGGTCAACTACACCAAGGAGGACCAGCTCACCAGGATCTTCGTGTTCATGGAAGTGGCCTATGACGCAGACCAGACCAAGGCCAAGGAGCTCCTCATCCAGGCGGCCAACATGCACCCGCACGTGATCAAGGACGGCTCCGTCGCCAAGCCCGGCACCAGGCTGACGGCGTTCAACAACGCCGGTATCGAGTACAGGCTCGCCTGCTTCGTCGACGACTTCGACAACAGCAGCCACTATGCCGGCCAGCTCAGGGAGATCATCTACAAGCTCTTCTGCGACAACGGCATCGAGACCACATACGAGAGGGTCGAGGTGGAGGTCGTCAACGTCTACAACGGCGGGGAGCGCCCTCCGAGGGGCGCCAGGAACAGCTCGGACGCCTGATCTTGACGTTCCTGCGGATTCCGCAGGAACCTGAAACCTTTTCCCAGCTTCTTCCCGAAAAACCCTATGGAATCCGTTCTTTTTCTGCGGATTCCTATATTTTATATAATTAAATCAGAATGCTCGGGAATATAAGCCCGAGAGGTGCCGGAGGTATAAAAATGGACGACCTTGACAAGAGGATCATCGAGATTATGAAAAAGGACTCCAGACGCCCGTTCGTCGAGATCGCCAACCAGCTGGGCGTGTCCGAGGGGACGGTGCGCAGCAGGGTCCACAGGATGACCGAGGAAGGGATCATCCGCGGGTTCACCATCAAGACGAGCTCCAGGAACGTGAAGGCGCTGGTGGAGATACGCATCGACGTGAACACCGACACGCAGGACATCGCCAAGGAGCTTGCGGGATACGCCGGAGTGACCGAGGTCTTCGAGGTCACCGGCGACCAGGACATAATCGCTATAGTGGACGTGGAATCGTCCCAGCACCTAAACGACATCATCGAGAGGGTCAGGCGCTACGACAACATCCTCAGCACGAGGACCCGCCTGATACTCAAGGAGCACTTCGGGGAGGCCTGAGATATGTTTACAGGAACAGGAACAGCACTGATTACGCCGTTCAGGAAGGACGGGGAAGTGGATGAAGAGGCCCTCAGGAGGCTCGTGAGGTTCCAGGAGGACAACGGGGTCGACATGCTGATCCCCTGCGGCTCCACCGGGGAGTCGGCCATGCTGAGCCACAAGGAGCACCTCAGGGTGATCGAGATCGTCATCGACGAGGCGAAGAAGGCCAAGGTCCTAGCCGGAGCCGGGAGCAACTGCACATCCGAGGCCATGGTGCTGAGCAAGGACGCCCAGGACCTTGGAGCGGACGCGCTGCTCTCGATATCGCCCTACTACGTGAAGCCCACCCAGGAGGGGATCTACCAGCATTACAAGGCGATCTCCGAGGCGGTGGACATACCGGTCATCGTGTACAACGTCCCGGGGAGGACGGGGTCCAACGTCGCTCTCGAGACCACCCTCCGCCTGGCGGAGCTGGACGGCATCGGGGGCATCAAGGAGGCCAGCGGCAACGTGGCCCAGATCCAGGGGATCCTGGCCAGGCGCCCCAAGGGCTTCTCCGTGCTCAGCGGGGACGACGGGATGACGCTGTCCCTCATGTCCGTGGGAGCCGACGGAGTCATATCCGTGGCGTCCAACTGCTGCCCCGGCCTCATGTCCGAGATGGTCAACAGCGCCCTGTCCGGCAACATGGACGTGGCCAAGACGATCCACTACAAGCTCATGCCCCTCTTCGGCGCGCTGTTCTGCGAGTCGAACCCCATACCCATAAAGTACGCCATGGGGAGGATGGGATACGGCGACGGGCGCCCCAGGCTCCCGCTGACGCCCCTGTCCGACAAGGGAAGGGCGGCTCTGGACCCTGTCCTCGACGAGCTGGGGATAGAATGACATCAACTTTCGCAAACGATTCCAACGAGGTGCTCAGGCAATGATCACAGTAATGAAGTTCGGCGGGACCAGCGTGGGCTCCCCCGAGGCTCTGAACAGGGTAGCGAACATCATCGCGAACAAGGACGGCGAGAAGGTAGTCGTCGTGTCTGCGATGTCGGGCATCACCAACTACCTGGTGAGCGTCGTCGACAATCCGCAGATGGACACGGGAACTGTCATCGAGCAGTTCTCCGCGAAGCATATGGCCACCGCCGAGCAGCTGCTCGAGGGCGACATGCTGGCGGAGTTCCGCATCGAGTTCGACAAGAGGATGGAGGGCCTGAAGAAGGCCATCAGCGCCGACAGGGACAGCCCGTTCTACGGCGACGCCGTGGTGTCGCAGGGAGAGAGGTTCTCCTCGCTCATCCTCTCGTTCGTCTTGAAGTCCATGGGGTACAAGTCCGTGGCCCTGACGTCCGAGGACGCCGGGATCATAGCCGTCGGGCAGCCCATGTCAGGCTCCGCCGATCTGCTGAAGACCGCGTCCGGCATGACTATGAAGGTCAAGCCCCTGATGTCCATGGGCATCATCCCGATCATCACCGGGTTCTACGGGATCGACAGCCAGGGCAGGCCCCTGACCTTCGGAAGGGGAGGCTCCGACTACTCCGCCGCCGTGGTGGCGAACGCCATCGACTCCGACACCCTGGAGATCTGGACCGACGTGGACGGGTTCATGTCCGCCGACCCCAGGATCATCCCCGGAGCCGTGAAGATCGACGAGATGAACTTCGGAGAGGCTGCGGAGCTCGCATACTTCGGAGCCAAGGTCCTGCACCCCAGGACCATCGAGCCCGTCAGGCTCAAGCACATCCCCCTGAGGGTCAAGAACTCCTTCAGGCCGGAGGAGCCCGGAACGCTGATCCACCACCTGAGGAAGTCCAAGAACGAGCTGCTCAGGTCCGTCGCAGCGAAGACGGACCTGTCCATCATCACGATCAGCTCCGCGGAGATCGCCTACAGGCCCGCCATGGTCGCCAGGATCATCGAGAAGATCGCCGAGATCAACGTGATCATCTACTCCATATCCACCTCGCTGTCCACCGTGGCGTTCCTGGTGCACAACAACGACGTGAAGATCACCCTGAAGCAGCTCAACGGCCTCAGCGGAGGCGACATCGAGAGGATCGACGTGAAGAACAACGTCGCCCTCATCTGCGCCGTCGGCGACAACCTGCTCGACAAGTGCGGAGTGTCCGGAGACATCTTCTCCGCAGTGAAGGAGGCGGAGGCCAACGTGGAGATGATCTCCGAGGGAGCATCAGATGTGTCCCTGAACTTCGTCGTGCCCATGAACAAGGTGATAGACGTGGTCAAGATCCTCCATGACAAGTACATAGGTGATGCCCAATGATGAGGGAGTTCGAAGGGAAGGACGGGGTCATGATGATCGGCGGCAAGTCCGCCGTGGAGATAGCCGAGGAGTTCGGCACCCCCGTGTACGTCACGGACGAGAAGAGGCTCAGGGAGAACTACAGGAACATCTACGGCGCGTTCTCCAAGTACATGGACACCAAGATCCACTACGCCTGCAAGGCCAACACCAGCCTCGCCATACTGAAGGTATTGGAGCAGGAAGGCTCCGGCATCGACGCCGTGTCCATCGGCGAGGTCATGACCTGCCTGAAAGCCGGGTACACCCCCGACAGGATCATGTACACCGGAGTCAACGTGAGCAACGAGGAGCTGAAAGCCGTCTCCGACCTGGGAGTGATGATCAACCTGGATTCCATCTCTGAGATGGAGAGGCTGGCGGAGATCGCCCCGTGCACTGATGTATCGTTCAGGATCACCCCCGGCGTGGGCTCCGGCCACAGCGCCAAGGTCATCACCGGCTCCAAGGGAGCCAAGTTCGGGATCCCTCTGGACGAAGTGATCACCACCTATGCGAGAGCGAAGGACCTGGGATTCAACGTCAAGGGGATCCACGCCCACATCGGCTCCGGCGGACAGGTCGTGGAGCCTTTCATGGACATGATGGAGGTCCTCATCGAGCTGGTCAACGAGATCAAGGGCATCGGCATCGACCTGGAGTTCATCGACATGGGCGGAGGCATAGGCGTTCCGTACAAGCCCCAGGAGGACGAGATGGACGTCAACGAGCTGGCCATGAACCTCACCGACATGATACAGGAGGAGACGGACATCCAGACGCTCATCCTGGAGCCCGGAAGGTACATCGTCTGCGACAGCACCGTCCTGCTGACCAAGGTCAACGACGTGAAGGACGCCGGGACGAAGAAGTACGTGGGATGCGACGCAGGGTTCAACACCCTCATCCGCCCCGCCATGTACGACTCCTACCACTATGTGGCGGTTGCCAACAAGTTCGGCAAGGCCTGCACCGAGAAGTACGACGTCGTCGGCCCGATATGCGAGTCCGGCGATTACCTGGCGCATGACAGGGTGCTGCCCGCCCCCGTGGAGGGGGACATCGTCGCCGTCTACAACGCCGGAGCCTACGGGTTCTCCATGTCCAGCAACTACAACTCCAGGCCCCTGTGCGCCGAAGTGCTGGTCAACGACGGGAAGGCCGACCTCATAAGGGAGCGCGAGACCGTCGAGGAGATGTGGAGGCACCAGATCATCCCGGAGAGGCTGCAGCGATGAGGTTCTGGAAATATCAGGGCATAGGCAACGACTTCATCCTCCTGGACGGAACGGACGGGACCATGGAGCCCGACCCCCAGTGGTGCGCCCGCGCCTGCGACCGCCACTTCGGCATCGGAGCCGACGGCGTGCTGTACGTTCTCCCCGGAGAGGGGACCGACATCACCATGAGGATCATCAACGCCGACGGAACGGAGGCGGAGATGTGCGGCAACGGCATCAGGTGCGTGGCGAAATACGCATACGACCACAAGGTCGTGGACAAGGAGAAGTTCAGCATCCACACCCTGGCCGGAGACCTGGAGGCCACCGTGACCGTGCTCGACGGAGAGGTGTTCACCGTCACGATCAACATGGGAGCCCCCATCCTGGACGGAAGGACGGTGCCGATCGACCACGACGGCAGGTTCATCGACCAGCCCTTCGAGGCCGACGGCGTGAAGTTCAAAGCGAACGCGGTGTCCATGGGCAACCCCCATTTCATAACGTTCACGGAGATGGACGACGCCACCATCGACAGGCTGGGACCGGTGCTGGAGAAGCACCCCTTCTTCCCCCGCAAGACCAACGTGGAGTTCTGCAGGGTCGAGGACGGGAGGATCCTTATCCGCGTCTACGAGCGCGGAGCAGCCTGGACCCTGGCCTGCGGCACCGGCGCATGCGCCACCACGACGGCGGCGGCCCTCAACGGGCTGGTGCCGTTCGACAAACCCATTGACGTCCACCTTCCCGGCGGATGGCTCAGGATCACCGTCGACAAGGACCTGAGATACGTGCTCATGGAAGGGCCTGCCAAGCTGGTCTTCCAGGGCGAGACGGAGTGACACTCATGACAAGTTTCGAGCAAGCAGAAAGACTTCAGAAGATCCCCCCTTACCTGTTCGTCAGGCTGGAGAAGCTCTCCGCCGAGAAGAGGGCCGCCGGATGGGACATGATCGACTTCGGGATCGGAGACCCCGACCTCCCCACCCCCGACTGCATCGTCGAGGAGATGTGCAAGGAAGCGAAAGTGAACAGCAACCAGAAGTACTCCTCGTCCAAGGGCGAGAAGGACCTGAGGTACGCCGTGGCGGCATGGTACAAGAAGAGGTACGGGCTGGACATCGACCCCGAGACGCAGGTGTGCATCACCATCGGATCGAAAGAGGGAATATTCAACATCGCCCAGGCCTTCGTCAACGAGGGAGAGACGATCATCGCCCCCTCCCCCGGATACCCCGTGTACTCCGGAGCGGCCACCCTGTTCAACGAGGCGAAATGCGTCAAGATCCCCCTCAGGGCCGAGAACAACTGGCTGCTGGACCTTGACGAGTGCCCCAAGAACGCCAGGATGCTGTACCTGAACTACCCCAACAACCCCACCGGGGCCACCTGCGACCTGGACTACCTGAAGAAGGTCTACGACTGGTGCAAGGAGAACAACACCATCTTCTGCTTCGACGCCGCGTACTCCGAGATGTGCTACGACGGCTACAGGGCGCCTTCCGCGCTCCAGGCAGGGCCGGACTGCATCGAGTTCGGATCGTTCTCCAAGACGTTCAACATGACCGGGTTCAGGCTCGGATACGCCGTGGGGCACCCCGACCTGGTCGCCGGACTGGCGAAGTGCAAAGGGCAGATCGACTCCGGAGCACCGATATTCATCCAGAAGGCAGCGATCAAGGCCCTGGAGCTCTACGGGGACGACGGCAGCCTGCCCAAGGAGGTCTCCGACAACATGGCCATCTACGCCGAGAGGAGGAAGGTCCTCGTCGAGGGCCTGAGGAAGCTCGGGTACAAGGTGGACATGCCCAAGGGGACGTTCTATGTCTGGTTCGACTGCGGGATGCCCTCCGCCGAGTTCACCCAGAAGATGGTGGACATCGGAGTGATCGTCACCCCCGGGTCCGGGTTCGGCGAGAGCGCCGACGGGTACATCAGGATGACCGTGACCGAGCCTGTCGAGAGGATCAAGATCGCCCTCGAGAGGATGGAGCGCGGCTCCTACCAGTGAAACTCCATAACAGGCGCCCTGTCGGAAGATGGGGCGCCATCCTTTTCCGTGCCCGACGAGGCCGACAACAGTCTGAGGCCCGTCGTCGCGACTGTCGCTCCCGATGCGGATGCGGGAACATGTTGCGGTCCTGCCTGTTCCCGTCATTCGAAAGGGCTGGCGACGACTGCATCTCTCAGAAGATCCTCGAACTCTTCATCAGACATATCGTCGAAGATCTGCCTTCTCCAGAGGGTGTAGTCCGGGCAGCAGGATCTGACCGAACTGATGAACAGTTCGGCGTTGACCAAGCCGAACTTCTTCACCAGGCAATCCATTCCGAGCATCATGATCTCATCGGGCGTGTATCTACGTGTATCTTGACTCATCTCACCCCTCCATTGTGCGAAGCATGTCATTTGGAGGTATTATCGTTGCCTGTCGCCTCTGGCAACTGTTCAGAACCCTTGGTCCGATGAACGGATTGCGATACCACCCACATTACAGTCCAGTCAAACATTACAAACATTACAACGCAGGGTTAATATCCTGCATCGCCCATGTCCTTACCATAGGCGGCGGAGAGCCGTCCGGGGGGTTTTCACTGACCCCCTGGTTCCGGTTATATACCCGCAGCCGAATGAAGAACACAGAGGAATCCAAATGGTGACGAAAACCCTTGAGGACATCCCGGGCGTCGGCCCGGCCATCGCGGAGAAGCTCCGCGAAGCAGGATACAACGAGCTGATGGCGATCGCGGTCGCATCGCCCAAGGAGCTTGCCGAGACATGCGAGATCGGCGAGAAGAAGGCGATGGACATCATCGAAGGCGCCAAGCTCTGCGCGGACATCGGCGGCTTCGAGACCGGAGAGGACATCCTGGAGAGGAGGAAGGCAGTCACCAAGCTGACCACCGGGTCGCAGGCCTTCGACGAGCTGCTGGCCGGCGGGCTCGAGAGCCAGTCCATAGTGGAGTTCTTCGGGGAGTTCGGGAGCTGCAAGACGCAGGTCTGCTTCCAGCTGGCCGTCAACGCCACCCTTCCCGAGGAGAGGGGAGGGCTTGACTCCGACGTCATCATCATCGACACCGAGAACACGTTCAGGCCGGAGAGGATCATCCAGATGGCCACCTACCTGGGCGCGGACCCGGACGAGGTCCTCAAGAGGATCCATGTCGCCAGGGCCTTCAACTCCCAGCACCAGGTCCTCCTGGTGGACAAGGCCATGGAGCTTGCCCAGACCTACAAGGTCAGGCTCCTGATCGTGGATTCCCTCACATCGCACTTCAGGGCCGAGTACGTCGGAAGGGGAGCGCTGGCCGAGAGGCAGCAGATCCTCAACCGCCACATGCACGACCTCCTGAACTTCGCCACCGTGAACAACGCCGTCATCGCAGTGACCAACCAGGTCGCCGCCAAGCCCGACGCGTTCTTCGGAGACCCCACCAGGCCCATCGGAGGGCATATCGTGGGACACACCGCGACGTTCCGCATATACCTGAGGAAGGGGAAGGCCGGGAAGAGGATCGCCAGGCTGATCGACTCCCCCAACCTGCCCGAAGGCGAAGCTGTCTTCATGGTCACCGAAGATGGGATAAAGGACTGAGGGATTCAGGGGGCGTGAGCCCCCAATCTTCCATGCAGCAGTTCTTCTTCGAACTCTCGGGCGAGTCCAAGGACATGCCCCTGGCCGAGGCCAAGAGATGCCTCGAGGCCGAGACCGATTCCTTCGAGGTCGTCAGGACCGGCCCGGGATATATGATCGCATCCTTCGACGAGAGATACATGGACGCCGTGGCGGACAGGATAGCCCTGACGCACAGCATGGGAAGGTACCTGGGAGAGTACACCCCGGACGACATATCCGCCTTGGAGTCCGTCGTCCTCCCGGAGGGCACGTTCGCCATCAGGGGGAAGAGGTTCGAGGGCATGATGAGGGACCTGGACTCCCAGTCGCTCATCAGGAGGATGGGAGGCATCCTGTCCAAGCACAACGACGTGAACCTCCGCGAGCCCGACATCATGATAAGGATGCAGATGTGCGACGGCATCCACCTGTACATCGAGCAGAGGGTCACTGACACCGACCTGCTGGAGAAGAGGAAGGTCGGGGAGAGGCCGTTCTTCTCGCCGATATCGTTGCACCCCAAGTACGCCAGGGCGCTGATCAACCTGACCGGGGCCAAGAAGGGCTCCACAGTCCTGGACCCGTTCTGCGGGACCGGGGGCATCGTGATCGAGGCCGCCGAGATGGGGATGAAAGCGATAGCTTCCGACTTCGACGAGGAGATGGTCATCGGTTGCCAGGAGAACATGGACTTCTACGGCCTGGAGCTGACCGACTTCGAGACGATAGACATCGGCGAGATCGGGGAGAGGTTCCACGAGATCGACGCCGTTTGCACCGACCCTCCCTACGGGAGGTCCACGAAGACAGGCGGGGAGAACATCGAGGACATCTACGCCCGCGCGGGGAAGGCCATACCCCAGTGCCTGAAGCCCGGTGCGAGGGCAGGGGTCGTGCTCCCGCATCCGCTGTCCTTCGACACGATGACATTGGAGTCGATGTACCTGCAGAGGGTCCACGGATCCCTTTCAAGGCATTACCACGTGTTCAGGAACTCGGTCTGAGAGCTCGTCGGTCACGTCGTCCCAGGACTTCACTATCGGGTCCCATCCGTCATAGTACGCGCGGAACGCCGAGTAGATGTTGTTGAAGTCCTTGGTCTTGGTGCGGTAGAAGCGCCCGCGGGTGCTGATCTCCATGATGTAGCTGGGACGGAGCACCATCCCGGGGTTCCACAGAGCGGCCTGGATGAACTCGTCGCCTTCCGCGCCTTTGGCCAGCACCACGAACTCGTTCTTCTTCGATGTGATGTCCGCCAGGGCCTTGCCTATGTCCTCCCAGTCGGCGACGGGAACGCCCTCGTCGGAATCCACCATCAGATAGAAGCCCACGCGATAGGATTGCGCATGTTGCTTTTATTGTTGACGAATGCTACTGCATAGTTCGGCTGTCATGGATATTTCAGAAGTCTTTTTAACGGAGGCGTCTATAAATTGGAGAAATACGCGATATTGCTTAGGAGTTGGTTGTATGCCCTGGACCGATTGTAGCAGGATTGATGTGAAGAAATCTCTGATGATAGTCGTACTTGCTATTTCCGTGGTGGCCATATCCGCAGTCGTATGCTATGCGATCTGCAGTCGTCTTGAATCGGATAAGACGACATCGGTCATTATCTGTGGTACAGTCCTCCTTCTGGAGTTCGTATCGTTCAATATAATCCAAGATTACAAGTCTGGTACACTCTACTTCAAGAAAGATGACGAGAACGAAACGTATACAATCAGAATAATCAAGAAAGAACGAGGAACCAAGGGTCGAATTGCCCACCTGACATGCGGGACAGGACGAGGGACTCGTCATCAGAATTCGGCATAACCGAGGTTTAATCGTCACACCCGGCAGAATACGACGCGACGATGCCGTTGCAGCGGTCCGTCGTAGGCTGTGGACGACATTTTTATACCCTGCTACCATAGCACGTCCATTACACCTGTGCCAGGCCTGCCATGCAGGCCTTCGGCGCAGGACCTGAGTGATTGCGATGACAGTAATCGAGAACATCCTGGACATGATCTCCAACGGCCCCATCCATGTGGCCCTCATAGATCCTGACAAGCAGTCCCCCGAAGCCGCGGGCGAGATCGCCAAGCAGATGAAGGAGGCGGGGACCGACGTCGTATTCGTCGGAGGCTCCACCGGTGTGACCAACGAGAACCTGTCCGAGACCTCCAAGGCCATCAGGGCCGCGACCGGTCTCCCGATCATCCTCTTCCCCGGAAGCGGCAGCGCCGTGACCAGGGACGTGGACGCCCTGCTCTTCATGACCGTCATGAACAGCACCGACCTGACTTGGGTCAACCGCGCCCAGGTCAAGGCCGCCCCCTACGTCAAGATGCTCGGCATCGAGACCATCCCCATGGGATACATCGTCGTCGAGCCCGGCATGAAGGTCGGAGAGGTCAGCAAGGCCGACACCATCAAGCACGACGAGATCGAGAAAGCGGTCTCCTACGCCCTGGCCTGCCAGTTCTTCGGCATGCCCCTGGTGTACCTCGAGGCAGGCTCCGGCGCCGACAGGCCCGTGCCCCCCGCGATGATCGCCGCCGTGAAGAAGGCCATCTCCATCCCGCTCATCGTGGGCGGAGGCATCAGGACCCCCGAGGCCGCCGAAGCCGCCAGGAAGGCCGGAGCGGACATCATCGTCACCGGGACCCTGATCGAGCAGTGCAAGGACGACAGCAAGCTCAGGGCCGTCGTCAAGGCTTCGAAGGGGATCTGAAGATGTCATACGACGGGGACAGGCCCTCATACAACACGCCCATCTCGCCGAGGGCGCCCATGTGGCTGACCCCCGAGGAGAAGGCCGCAGGCATCCACAAGGACCTGAAGATCGCCGCCAGGAGGTTCCTCTGCCCCAACTGCGGGAGGGAATTCAGCCTCTTCCAGTCCAGGGCGGTCGCCTGCAAGGCATGCCCCCAGGCCAACCAGAACTGCCCCAACGTCAGGTGCCCCTACTGCGACTCCGAGTTCCCTCTCAGAGGGTTCGTCGTCCCCGACAGCAAGGAGGACCAGGTCCACATGTCCGCCTACGCGGACAAGGTGTTCAACAAGTGGCAGGACAGCTACGGCAACAACCGCAGATGATCCTTCACCTTTTCTGGATGCACAGCATCTGAGGGTGCCTGTTCAGGACCGCGGCCAGGTCGATCGGCCTCGGCCGGGCCCTGTGCATGGACCCGCCGTTCTCGGGATCGTATCCCATAACAGAATCTATCGCCTCTTCGCAGACCTGCTTCATGGACCTCGAACCGTCCATCAGGTCCTTTGCGACGACTATCGCATCGGCCACGGCGCGTGTCTGGGCCATGTCGAAGAACGCGGCCACAGGTACGTTGACCTTGTACTCCCCGATCTCCACCGTCCTTATGCCCTGAGCGGAGGCGCTGACCTCTTTCCTTCCCTTCTCGAAGACCATGTTCTTGGACACGGGGTACCTGGGCTCGGGCATGGAGTATCTGGCGTCCGATTCCGTTTTTGAGACCTCAACGGACTCGGCGCGGTAGCCGCTGAACAGGATGACCCTGTCGGCGAGCGAAGCGGCGGTAGCGTCTCCGGACACCATGAGGACGGACACTCCGGAAGCGGCCATGGAACGGCCCATCTCGGACACGGACGTGATTATATCGTCCACGGCGAGGAACCCGCGCCTGATGATGCAGGGGTTGGAGTACTCCTCGTCGATGAGCAGGAGCCTGCTCCCCATCTCGACAGCCTCGGATATCGCGACGAGCTCGGACATGGGAGAGGACACGACGGGGCTCAGGGCCTTGGAGGTGTCCTCGAACTCGGGGGTCTCGCGGACGAACATGGAGATGTCCACGGAGTCGGCGGGACGGCCGCCCTCCCCCATTATGTAAGCGGAATCCGGCAGGGACACGACGTACTCCCTTCCATCGCCGGGGATATGGTCGTAGACTCCGGCGAACACGGCGTCCAGCAGCACGGACTTGCCCGATCTGCTGGGGCCTGCGATGAGGGTGAACCCTTCCGGGATCCCCATTCCCTCGATCGGCTCCCCGTTGGGCACATCCATTGTGACCTTCAGGTCGGAGGAGCACTCGAAGGGCCTGGCGTCCGTCGACGGCGCCAGGTCGTCGTCCCTCCTGGGAAGGATCGCCCCGATGGCGACGAACGCGGCCAATCCCTTCTCTTTCAGCGAGCTGCGGATTGCATCGGCGTTCTCCACCGTCTGGATGTGGTTGTACAGCTTGGACTGCTTGTACGCGCGGTACAGCATGGACTCGCAGAGGATCCTGTGGATCCTCCCGAAGATGAGCTCCTCCGTCGCCTGGGCGTTGACCTTGCCTGCAGCGGATGGCAGGTCCGCGGTGAAGCTGGCCTCCACGAAATGCTCCGTGACGTTGACGCTGCCCCTCTCGATGACCTCCTGCCCGGGACGGGGGATGTACACCTCTCCGCCGTCGGTCTTGGGTATGGGGGAGCGGGCATGGGTGCGGGCGGACTCCCAGAAGCGCCTTGCGATCAGGTCCTCCAGCGCCATCTTGCGGGATGCGGTGGAATATGTGTCCTCCGGGAACCCGGCGACCCTCATGGGGACCCTGACCCTCATCCTGCTGTGCCCGGCGCGGTCGTTCTGGACCTCGTCTATCAGGAGCTCGAAGTCGTCCATGACGAAGCTGTTGGTCAGTCCCTTGTACTTTGCGAAAGGCTTGCCGTCCGCGTTGCGGAGGGTCTTGTGGAGGATCTCCTCTGATGCCATCTTCAATCTATCTCCAGGAGCTTGGCGTCTATCCTCGGGTCGGACCTCCTCCTGACGGGGCCGGTGCCGGTCATCTCGCGGATGACCACCTCCATCGTCAGCCAGACGACCATCCCGGCACGGAAGCAGCCGGTGTGGGAGATGCCCTCCCTTCCGACGGACCCGTGCATGTGCAGTACGGGAGCGCCGGACTCGTCGGGGAACACCGTCCCCGTGCCGGTGAGCTCGCAGGGAGCGTCCACCGTGCAGATTATGGGCTCTATCATGCCCTCGATAGGGTAACGCGGACCGGAGACGTACCTGGACCCGGGGCCCACGCCTCCCACCGCCGTCACTGTCGCGTTGCGTATCTTCTCGCGAACGCAGAACGATTCCACCGCCTCGTGGAGGACCTCTCCCTCTTCGAGACGGAGGACGAAAACACGGCCGTCTTTGAGTTCGACGGATCTCATACGCGCGCCTCAGCGCCACCTGCTGTACCTGTCCAGCAGCTTGCAGATCTTGTCGTACTCATCTTTCGTCAGGTCCCCCGCTTCGAGGAAGGTCTTGACGAACTCCTTGGCGTCCTTGGTGGAGACGCGGGATGCCTTGGCGATGACCGATGCCAGGAACGACGACGCCTTGGACGGATCCATCGCCGATGCCTCCAGGACCTCGTTCATGTCGTACTTGAACGGGTTGATCCTGTGGGTGTTCAGCATAGCCTGCCTTCTGGTAGACTCCTTCGTCCTCTGCTGCTTGTTCTTCCTTGCACCTTTGTCGTTGTACTGCCCAGAGCTCTGCGGGCGGTTCACAACGACCTTGTTCTTCTTCTCTTCACCAGGCACGAGTATTACTCCGTTGAGCGTCGAATCGGCCAAGGATATTTAAAGCATTCCGACGGCGGAGGCCTCTGCACAATAATATAATATTAATCACGCACTGGCCCGCGCCATGGACGAACAGTGGCAGGACATCCTCATCTCCGAGCCCCGCATGAAGCTGAAGAGGCACGTGATGATCATCTACGACATCATGTTCGCGCTGACGGTCGTGCTCGCGGTGCTGAGCCTGCTGTCCGGCGACGCCGAGAACCTGATCCTGACCATCCCGATCGCGATAATCATGGGGATGGCCGTCTTCACGGACAGGGAGTACGTCCACATCCCGCCGCTCCTGATCGTCATGATGATCGGGACGTTCTACCTCTCCCTCATAGGCAGGCTGCTGTCGGCCTCGCTCATCATCGAGATCGTGTCCATGGTCCTCACGGGCATCAACTTCGGCCTGCTGGGCCTGATCATGGTGTTCCTCATGCTGAAGTCCGTCCCGGGATCCGAGGACGTGAACGACAAGGTCGTCCTCCTGTTCGTCATGTCCCTGCCCCTCTCGCTGTACTCCCTCATGTGCATGGTCCAGTTCGGGCTGTCCAGCTTCTGGAAGGGCGCCGCCGGCATGACTCTGGACAACATGATGCTGGACGCCGCCATGATCCTCATCGGGACGGCTGTGGTGTGCATCATCTACGTCACCGACAGCAGGCACCACCTGCTGAGGTACACCCTGGTCAGCTTCCTGGAGGAGAACGCGGAGTACCTGGGGATCCAGGACCGCGAGAAGGACCAGACCCTCCGCCTGATAGAGAAGGGGGAGTCCGAGACGCTGGAGTTCAAGTCCACGCTGAGGACCAACCTGGAGACCGGGGAGACCGACAAGAGGATGGAGAAAGCGGTCCTCAAGACGCTGGTGGCCTTCATGAACACCGACGGAGGCACGCTGCTCATCGGAGTGTCCGACAACGGGTCCGTCTGCGGAGTGGACCTGGAGAGCTTCGAGAACAAGGACAAGCTCAACCTCCATCTCACGAACCTGATCTCGTCTCAGATCGGCAACGGGTTCCTGCCCTACATATCGTTCGACATGGTGGACTTCGACGACAGGTCCGTGGTCCGCGTCAGATGCCTGGTGTCCCCCAAGCCCGTGTTCCTCAAGGACGGGAAGACGGAGATGTACTTCGTCAGGTCCGGGCCCTCGTCGGTGGAGCTGACGGGGATGAGCCTCATCAACTACGTCAACAACAGGAACGACGAGATGGTGAGAAGAGGCAGGATCTTCGACTGATCCGGGAACGGTTCTAGAAGAATGGAAGGTGTTTCCCCCGCCGGACGGATCCGACGGGACAGGAGAGGATCACTCCTCTTCCTGTGCGAGGTGCAGGGCCTTCTTCGCGTTGGAGAGGG
>CAVCVB010000022.1:16858-21400 GCA_963605395.1 Firmicutes bacterium CAG:194 | reverse complement strand
GAGTCCAGCCTGTCCCTGGCGAACGCCTTCATCAGGAGATGGTCCGGCACGTACTTGTCGTACTTCCCGAACCTGAGCTTGTCCTCGTCCCTCACCAGGGATTCCGGGCACGGGTCCGCAAGGTAAGCATCTACTGCATCCAGGATGTCCGAATCGGTCACGTCTCCGCGGATGTCCATGAAGTAGGGCTGGAACGCATAGACGGATTGCACCCCGTCCATGTCGCGGACGATCCTCCTGAGGGTCTCGAAATGCACTGTTCCCAACCACGGGCGCATCCTGAGCGACCCGTCCTCGTTCTCCGAGAAGAGGGAAGTGAGCCTCTTCCCCTGGGCTACCTTCCTGCACTCCTCCAGCCTCTCAGAGGCCGTCTCGTCCAGATATGGATATGATAAGTCGGAAGTGAGCACTTCCAGCATCTTCCTCATGATGCGGGTGTCGATCGGCGGGGTCCCGGACCTCCATGGGTTGCATGCAGTCCCGTCGGATTGGACCACATCGACGGTCATCTCCTTCGCTTTCACGTCGGTGACCTCCCACACATGCCCTGCCAGCTGGATGGGCTCTCCCACCTCCGGCATCTCCTGGATGGATCCCACCACTTTCCCGTCGCAGCGGACGTCGATCTCCTTCTTCACCGAGAACACGGAGCAGAAGTCCCTTCCGAAGACCTCCTTCTCTCCCTTCCCTCCGATCAGAAGAGTCCCGTCGGGCATCCTCTCCAGCTGGCCCAGCGCGACCATCCTGACCAGGAGGTCCTTGTAGTCCTCCTTGGAGATATCTTTGAAAGGATACATCGACAGCACCTCCGACGACAGGGCGCTGAACCTTGCCCCGATCCCGGACTTCATGTGCTCCATGGTCTGATGGTAGAGCAATCCGTAGGGCAGGTGTTCCACCGAGGGCGTCTCCGTCCACGATTCCCCCACGGCGAGCTCGGTCATGGCTATGGCCTTGACCAGCTCCATGTTGATGCCTTCCACATCGGTCCACCACCTCGCGGGGTCTTCGAGGCACATGACCGTCATGGTCTGGGCGCCTCCGCGCCTTCCGGACCTCCCCATCCTCTGGACCAGGCTGGAGCAGGTGTAGGGAGGCTCTATCTGGACCACGGTGTCCAGCCCTCCGACATCTATTCCCAGCTCCAACGTCACGGTGGCGACGACGGTGTCTTTGGATGAACTGCTCTTCAATTTCTCCTCGGCGGCGCTCCTGTACTCCTTGGAGATGCTGCCGTGGTGGACGTGTATCGTATCTTCTCTTCCTTCCAGGCTGGCCATCTTCTTCAGCGACCTTCCGGTGGTCTCGGCGTCGGACCTGCTGTTCACGAACACTATGCAGTTCCTGTCGCGGACCTCTTTGTAGAGGTCCTTGTAGTACCTCGTGATCGCCCTCTTCCTCTCGGTCCTGTCGTTCTCCGCCGCAGGTATCCTGTGCAGGGTTATCCTCACATCTCTGTCAGAAGTCCTCGGATCGCGGATGATCCTGGTCCTCCTGCCGGTGTCGGCGGACAGCCATCTTCCGGCGGCTTCCGGGTCCGATATGGTAGCGGACAATCCGATCCTCCTGGGGTCGCACTTCGCCAGCAGCTCCAACCTCTGGAGGCAGCACAGGAGCTGCGCTCCCCTCTCGGAGGCCATGAACGCGTGGACCTCGTCGATGACTATGAACCTCAGCTCGTGGAACAGGGGCTCTATCTTCTCCGGGTCGTTGGCGATGAGGTTCTGCAGCGACTCCGGCGTTATCTGCAATATCCCGGAAGGGAACTCCAGCAGGGCGAGCTTCGCCGTCCGCGAAGCGTCGCCGTGCCATCCGGTTATCCTGATCCCGGACTCGCGGATCATCGGCTCGATCCTCTGGAACTGGTCGTCGATCAATGCTTTCAACGGCCCGATGTACATCGCGCCTATGCCCTCGGGGGGATTGCGGTACAATGACGATATCACAGGGAACATCGCGGCCTCGGTCTTCCCGCTGCTCGTCCCCGCGGAGAT
This sequence comes from Firmicutes bacterium CAG:194, assembly GCA_963605395.1. GTDB lineage: Archaea > Thermoplasmatota > Thermoplasmata > Methanomassiliicoccales > Methanomethylophilaceae > Methanoprimaticola. The sequence goes on along the minus strand of CAVCVB010000022.1, from coordinate 19,406 downwards.
GAGTATATGGTCGTCGCCTGCGGCGAAGACGTCGAAGGCCTTCGTCTGTATCTCCCTGAACGACGGCCATCCGCTGCCGTACACGTATTCTCTGAGGAACCACGGCAGCTCGGAGAAGTGGTCGGTCATATCTCCAGGTCCTCGATGATGTCGTCATCGGGGTTGATGTCGGCGGCGACCTTCCTTCCGGAGATCATGTCGTCGAACACCGTGTCGGGATTCTGGTGCATGGTGTCCAGCAGCCCTATCAGGTCCCTGGTGATCTCCCTGGGGGTGATCATGGAAGTGGATATCACGCTCGCCAACACTGCTTTGAGGTACCTCTCCAGCATCTCGTCGGTGACCGGGGAATCGTAAGAGTACCTCTGGGCGTGGAGGTCCCTTATCGTTTTGAGCAAAACATAGATCTCCTCGTTGGTCAGGGGCCTCAGGTTTATCACAGGCCCCAGGTAGTTGTCGTATCCGTTCTCGAACCTTCCGGAGACCAGCCTGGACCTCAGCGCCTCGTAGCTGTACAGCCCTCTGTTGGCGTCCTCGATGAACTCGGGGGTCCCGCAGACGTACATGGAAAGGTAGGCGGACTTGCCCTGCATGATGTCGTTGAACATCGTCAATAAGCGTTCATAGTTGTTGGAGCGGGAGGCCTTGTTCTGCAGCTTGTAAAGGACGACGGCCTCGTCGAGGAACACGACGAGCCCCTTGTAGCCGAGCTTCACGGACAGCTCGGCCCAGAGCTTGATGAAGTCGTACCAGTTGGAATCGTCCACCATGGCGTTGATCCCGATGTTCTTCCTGGCCTCGGTCTTCAGCTCGCATTCTCCTTTGAGCCATCTCAGGGCGAAGATGTCGTCTTCGGCGTTGCGGTAGCCCTTGCAGTACTCGGTGAGGCCTTTGATGAAGTCCTGGTAGTTCTGGAGGCAGGACATGGACGATGTGTCCGACCTCATCCTCTTGGCGATCGCTTCGTAAGGAACGTTGTCCGGGTCGGAGCCGTCCTTGGACGCTATGTCCTCGGCGATGTCCTGGATCCAGTTCTGCAGTATGGGCTCCATGGAGCCGCCGTCGGGACGGGTCCTGACGGCCATGTTCTTGACCAGCTCCCTGTATGTGTTGAGGCCTTCCTTCTTGGAGCCGGTGAGCCTCCTGTTGATCGCGAGATCGGCGTCCATGACCACGAAGCCCTTGTCCATGGCGTAGTTGCGGATCATCTGCGTCATGAAGCTCTTCCCGTTGCCGAACCTTCCGGACAGGAACCTGAACGCCCCTCCGCCCGCGGCGGTGTCCTCCAGGTCGCTGACGAAGGTCTCCGTCTCCTTCTTCCTGCCCACCGCTATGTACTCCAGCCCGCGCCTCGGGACCACTCCGGAGGAGAGGGCGTTCATCAGGGTGATCAGGGTTCTCTTCGGGACGGCTTCGGTCATTCTATGATGCTCCGAAGTGCCCATATGCTGTCCCGATTATCATTGTTTCGAGGACGCTCCATCGGAGAAGACGGCTTCGACCGCTTCCCCGCATACCGCGATGCCGATGCAGACGGCGCCTGTGAGATCCGGACTGTTTGCATCGGCTTCCGCCGATGCCGTGTCCGCCAGCGAGCGCAGGTCCGTCTTCGGATCCGTGGCGGCCCTCACCTCGATGATCACAGGCGGATGGTCCTCCGATCCCTAGAAGAGGATGCCTGTCAGGCCATGGCATCCGGGGATCCCTGCCTCGGCTATCACTTCCGGTGACGAGAGGCAAGCTATGACCAGGTCGCGGCACCTTCTATGCCTCGACAATTGGTTCAGACCGGACAGGATGCGGTCCATGCGGAAGCAGCCGAGCATCGATTCGAACCGCAGGCTCAGCCTGTCGCCCCTGTCGAAGATGCATTCCATGGCGTCGGCTGCGGCCTTCTCGATCCACTCCGCCCTTTCGGCCAGCTCTTCGAACGCGATGGACGTCTCCGCCCCGACCATCCCGAAATCGCATAGCGGCGATCCGTCGGCCTGCTCTCCAGTGCCGGTCGCTCTGAGATATCCCGTCAGGGCCAGAAAGGAGCAGACCGCGGACGGCTCCGCCAAAGGGGCGAGGACCTGCGGCCACGACACGCGGGTGTCCAGCGGGGCCCTGACCGTGCAGCCCTTGTCCTCGTGCATGCGCTTCAGGGCGTACAGGGCCTCCGGGCCCATGCCGGAGACCAGCTCTCCGGACAAGCCGCATCCGGTATCTATCCAGTATCGGCCGGGGCGGCAACTGCTCTCGATGTACCTCATCACAGCGTAGGGATTGCACACGTCTGCGTTCCCGAAGCGGTATCTGCCGTGCCATTCCATGATCTCCGAGACCTTCTCGGAGGGGCTCCCGGTCTGCTCCAGGAGCCTGAGGACTTCAGTCTCCGTGAACCCGAAGCGGTCGTCGAACTCCGTTTCCAGGACGCTGCATACGCTGGCGTTGTTGAAGCCGCATCTGGTGCCGAGCCCCGTTGCGGGCAGTATCCCCGTGGCCACGGCGAACTCGCAGTCCGTGTTGAACTTGAAGGTCTGCTCCAGGAGCCGGTCCATGTCGT
>CAVCVB010000022.1:0-16466 GCA_963605395.1 Firmicutes bacterium CAG:194 | reverse complement strand
GCGTGGTCGATGTTGAAGAAGTAATCGAGCATCGACAGGTTCAGGCTCTTCCCGAAGCGCCTCGGACGCGCGATGAGCAGGACCATGTTCTTCACTCCGCAGAGGTCGCAGATCAGCCCGGTCTTGTCGACGAAGAAGTAGCCTCCAGTCACTAGAGCCTTGAAGTCGAACACCCCGTCGGGGAATCCCTTCCGTTGTTCCATGGCGGTCGGAAAGCCGACCGGTTATAAAGGGGGCGGATCGCGGCCCCATCGGCTGCCTGACGGCAGCGACGGGCCCGCTGTCCGCGGGATCCGTTCGCCGGAGAGGGGAGCCAGGTTGTTCTCTGAATACGGGACGATCTTCAAGCGAGCGGGAGACGGGACGGAAGGGGTTGTTTATGAGTAATCGCCGTTAACCCATTTGTAGTTACATAATGAGCCCGTTTAGCTGCATTTTCTTGGCCGTAACAACCTCATCTCATGTCCACCTTGGGCGGATCGCGGGGCACGGTCCTCCTGTACCCGACCCTCGGATGCCCTATCACGAAGGCGCCGCCCAGGCTGTACCCGGACGGGATTCCGGGGAAGAACTCCATGAACCTCCCGTGGTCCTGGCCGTCGGCCATCTGGATCCAATGGGAGTAGAAGCCTCCGAGGCCCATGGCATATGCCATGAGCTCCAGGCGGCAGAGGGCGATGAGGGAGTCCTCCGGATGGTCGGAGAACGCAAGGACGATCTGGGAGCCTTCCCAGAGGAGGGGGTTGTTCCCCATGGGGAACGGGTTATCCAGATACTCCCTGAGCTGCGCGAAGCGCGGCAGCTCCCCTTCGCGGGGAGCCATGATATCGGAGATATGGCGCATGAACGGCCTCATCTCGCGGTCGATCACCGCAAGATGCACGTCCTGCGTGTTCTCCGCCGACGGGGCGCTGGCGGCGGCCTCGAAGAGCACCGAGAGCTCCTCCTGGGAGATCTTCTCGCCGGTGAACCACCTGACGCTCCGCCTGCGGCGAAGCAACTCCAGCATGGCGTCGGCTTGGACCGGAGCATCCTCATGGTCGTATTCATCGGGCCGGAAGTCCGGCCAGCGGGCCAGGCGGATGGCCCCTTCGGGGCAAACCGCGAGGCAATGGCCGCAGTCGAAACATCCCATCCCTCCGCCGGTCTCCACGGGATGGCCCATGTCCATGGCCAGGTTCCCGCGGATGCACACCGATGCGCAGGCGGAGCAGCCGATGCACGATGAGAGGTCGATGATGAGGTGGGGGCACATGTAATCGGACATGTTCGGAGGCATACACGAGCTGATTGATTTCATTTCAGAACGAGGTCGGCGGCCTTGACTTTCTTCTTCTTGTCGATCGCATAGACACGACCGTCCTTGGTGTACATCTTGAGGAAGCCTTTCATCCAAAGCATCTTCACTGCTTCATAGTCCTCGTTGTCGATGGGCCTGCCTCTCCAGTACTTGCTGTACACATCGGCCAGATCAAGATTTCCGCCAGTACTCACCCCGTTCTCCTCCTGTTAACATCATTGTCGTTCTGAGCTGATATAATGTTTGCTCCCGTACAACTATCAATAATCATCACACGATCACTCCAGATGCTATTGAAGACACGCCGATTGCAAAGGCGATGATGATAGATGCCAAGAGCCATTCCAGGTTTGTGGAGCCCATATGCCCGTTGACATAACCAGATACGGTCTCCAGCATGCTGTCTCTGCTGTCCAGCTATGTACCGGTACGAGGCGCAGAGATCTTATCGGAATAGATGTTGACGAAACTGCGGCAGCAGTTGCAGTCCGTGGATGCTTTCGTGAACAGGTCTGTGGACCTGTCGATGACCTTGCGTCTGTTCCAGAAGTGATTCGGATTCGACCAATACCTGTACTTCTTAGGATACTTCCTGATCAAGTCTAAGGTAGCATTGTAGTTGTCTGTGAATCTCTTGACGATGGCATCGGCCCATCCATCAGGAATCGTCAGTTCTGAAATGAGGATGGGGGTGTTCATCGCCGAGCATACGGCGGCTTCGGCAATTCCTGTGCTGTAGCTTCCATCATCCGGTTGCGCGTATTCGGGATCGGCAGTATTGTCGATGAGGCCCCTGAATGTCATCCAGGCAGTCATAAGGGCCATGTCGGCAGGATTGTTCGAGTCATCCCATTCTGTCGATCCGTCAGGCTCGGAACCGTTGTCGACGAATATGTGGCATAGCCCGGTATCATCCATCAACTGGATGACGACAAACGGACGTTCTCCCTTTCCGTTCTTGACGATGATCCGCCTGCCGTTCGGGATGAATTGGAAGCCCATCCTCTTCTGGGAGGCTTTCAGCTTCACCGAGATGTTCTCCTCCGATGTGATGCAGTCGTCCATGTTCGGAACCCAGCCAATGGCCACGAGGCTGTATGCCATGGAATCGCCTGACCTTCTTGTTGTCGCCGATCGCATACGGCATGCCATCTTTGACGAGCAGCCTGAGGTACAGGGTCGCTGCTAGATGCTTCACTGCCCATATGTCCTCTTCCTCGACGAACCTGCCTCTGTAGTATTTGCGATACGTTGCGTCGAGCTTCTTGCTTTCTTCTATCGTACACATCTTCTCTTCCTCCTTTCCCTTTGAAGGACGGCGGGCCCGCCATCTCCTGCAACTGCGGCCCTTAGGACTTTTTCTCAAGTATATAAAGCGACACTGCAGCCGTCCCGGGGCGAAATCGGGTCACGTATTTATAGAAGAACTAACACTAGAAACCCTCGGAAGCCCTCCACGGAGAGGGCGTTGAAACAACAATCGAAGGTGGAAAGATGTCGAAGAAGCAGTTCAAGACGGAGTCCAAGCAGTTGCTCAACCTGATGATCAACTCGATCTACACCCACAGGGAGATCTTCCTGAGGGAGATCATCTCCAACGCATCGGACGCCATAGACAAGCTCCTGTACAGGTCCCTCAGCGACCAGTCCGTGACGGTGTCCCGCGGGGACTTCAGGATAACCGTGTCCGCGGACCAGGCGGCGCGCACCGTCACCGTCTCCGACAACGGCATCGGGATGACCAAGGAGGACATGGACAGCAACCTCGGGGTGATAGCGCACAGCGGGTCCCTGGACTTCAAGAAGGGATTGGAGGAGAATTCGGACGTGGATATCATCGGGCAGTTCGGAGTGGGGTTCTACTCCGCGTTCCTCGTTGCTGACAAGGTCACAGTCAGGTCCAGGGCCTACGGCCAGGACCAGGCATGGGAGTGGTCGAGCGAGGGCGCCGACGGGTACACCGTTAAAGAGTGCGAGAAGGAGTCCTGGGGCACGGACGTGATCATGCACATCAGGGAGGACGACGAGAACGAGGAGTACTCCGAGTACCTGGACATCCACACCCTGAGGAACCTCGTCAAGAAGTACTCCGACTACGTCCGCTGGCCGATCCACATGGACATCGAGAAGGAGGACTACGTGGACACCGGCGAGAAGGACGATGATGGCAATCCTAAGAAGGAGTGGGTCACGACCATCGAGGACCAGGTGGTCAACTCGATGGTGCCTATCTGGCAGAGGGACAAGTCGGAGGTGACCGACGAGGACTGCAGGAAGTTCTACAAGGAGAAGTTCCGCGACTGGGAGGACCCGGTGTCCGTGATAAGGGTCAACGCCGAGGGGGCTGTGAACTATCGTGCAATGCTTTTCATCCCCAAGGTGGCGCCGTACAACTTCTACAGCAGGGAGTTCGAGCCCGGGCTGGAGCTGTACTCCTCCGGAGTGATGATCATGGACCGCTGCAAGGACGTTCTCCCCGACTGCTTCAGGTTCGTCAGGGGTATCGTGGACTCCCCGGACCTGTCGCTGAACATCTCCAGGGAGATGCTGCAGCATGACAGGCAGCTGTCGGTGATCAGAGGGAACATCGAGAAGAAGGTCAAGAACGAGCTGGCCAGGCTGCTGGAGGAGGACAGGGAGACCTATCTCAGGTTCTTCGAGAGCTTCGGGCCCCAGCTGAAGTACGGCATCGTGGAGGACTTCGGGGCGAAGGCCGAGATGCTGAAGGACCTGGTCCTGTTCGAATCTTTCGAGAAGGGGGAGAAGGTCACCCTGAAGGAGTACAGGGATGCGATGCCGGAAGGGCAGAAGAAGATCTACTACGCGGCGGCGGAGAGCATCGCAAGGGCGAAGCAGGTGCCGCAGACGGAGCTGGTCAGAGCGAAGGGGTACGACATCCTGTGCCTGGGGGAGGATGTGGACGAGTTCGCCATCAGGACGCTGAGGGAGTACGACGGCATGGAGTTCTGCGACGTGGCCGGGAACGACCTTGACCTTGAAACGGAGGACGAGAAGAAGGAGAACGACGAGCGCAGGGAAGCGGAGAAGGAGGTGCTGGACTTCATCAAGGACTCCCTGGGAGAAGAGGTGTCCGAGGTGAAGGCGTCCAGGAACCTGAAGACGCACTTCGTGTGCCTGAGCACCGGAAGCGATGTCTCGCTGGAGATGGAGAAGTACTTCTCGTCGATCCCGGGGTCGGAGAACGGGAAGGTGAAGGCCAAGAGGGTCCTGGAAGTGAACATAGACTCTCCGGCCTACGCCAGGTTCAAGGAGGTGTACTCGTCGGACAAGGACAGGGCGAAGGCCATGGCGGAGATCATGTACGACCAGGCCGTGCTCATAGCGGGACTGCCGCTGGACGACATGCTCGGGTACTCCGAGAAGGTGTTCAACCTTTTCTGAGTCTTTCAAGAGGGGGTTCCACCCCCTCATCTCATCAAACGACGCACTTTTACAAGCATTCACCCTTCCGGAACTCTTGATTTAAGTATTATAGAGCTATAATGTAACAGAAGGTTGTTATAGAATTCACTCGACTCATCTATGGCAGAGGCAGACCATGAACTGTGAAATCAGGCAGATTGACAAAGACGACCGGTTCGAAACCAGAGTGATGGAGATCTCCCTGCCTGGAAAGAGGATCGTCACCCCCTCGAAGACCATAGACAGGCGTGGTTCTGCAGGAGAGTTCAATGAGGTCTCTGTTCGGATCTCGGCAGACGACATCTATGATGCCTCCCTCAACACCAGAGCGAAGCTGAACAAGCTATCTGCGTTGACCAATCCTGACGCTGTCAACATCTTCATCCCAGAGTATACGGACATAGGGTTCGGACGCGAACATGATGAACTGCTGGGGAAGATGGAATCCAGGATACACACGAACACGGACATCGTGGTAGTTCCGAGATGGAAGGGCGTAATGGCGGTCAAGGACGGAGGGAACCTCCAGGAAAACCTCTTGAATCATACCAGATTGTTCGTCGAAGAGGCCCGGAAGCTCAACGGAAAGCTGATCATGGGCAACCTCCCCATCAACCTCCCTGAATCCGTTGTAGATGCGCTGGTCGGATACTATATGGGCGAGGGGATAACCTCGTACGTCCTGGATTACGGGACCTGCCTTCCGAGCGGACGGGAGCACATCGTCAGATCGATTCAGAAGAAGCTGAACGATGCAGGCGATTACGAGCATTCTATACTCTTCTCCACCAATATGCGCAGAACCCACAAAGTCGGGTCGATCTTTCCGGCTGACGATCTCATGGCTTTCTCATACGGTGTCGATGTAATCGGGAATCTTCACATAGGCGGCGGCAGTCCATCCGCCGAAAGGCCAGAGCCGTTGACGAAGGAGTTCGTTCCTTCGGAGTACACGTACATCGAGAAGAGTGCATCGACTCCGAAAGAGAAGGAAGCGCTCAAGGTTCGCAACTGCAGGATGCAGAACGAGGAAACGAAGGCCATCGTCAAAGAGATACAGCAGAACCGCACATCTTATGACTACGTCAAAAGCCGCCCTGGTGCGAAGGAATACATCGATCGGACTATGCAGACAACGTTAGACTTTGGGTTCTTCTAATATGAAGTTCAGTTTGGGCCCCAGGATGGCTTTCAGTTCGTGATAGACGCCATGAGCTTCTTTGGGGTCCATCAATCCTTCTTCCCATATCTTCTTCACAACGTCGATGGTTCTGACCCACATGATGCGTTCCATGTTCGGGAACCTGGATTTGAGGTCAGGGTCCTTTGGAACGTCACGTTGGAAGATGTGTTGGGCTTCCTTGTCGTTGCTGATGACCACTATCTTGTCGGCTTCCCCGTTGCTCAGGAATAGGGCATGGATCATCGCAGAGCGTTCTCCAGAGCCCAGCCTGTGCATATAGGTCATGGAATCGTCGAAGAGTTCCTGTTCTTCTGAGGTCAGTTCGTGGACGTTGAACTCCTGATCCCGGAATGAATTCCCGGTATGGATCTCTTCAAGAACCTTGTCGGTGACAACAACCTCGTATCTGGAGAAGAATGGAGTGCAATCGAAGGACCTCATCCTCTCGAACAGGTTGATCGAAGCATCGGTATCGATGATCTTGACGGTCAATACCTGAGCCTCCCGCTTTTCAACAGAAGGTCTTCGAAGCTGCGGATATCCATGCCGGCAAGCTCCGATGCCCTTTCCAGCGTTGCTTTCCCCGAGGTGTACATCTTAACGGCCGTAGTCACGCGTTTGTTAAGGACCTCGTCCTTGATGTCCGAGTTCTCAAGATAGCGACCGCCGTCGTTCTTAATATCATCATGGTAGGTCAGAAGGAGGAGCTCGTCGTTGTCCAGCTTTGACAGGTATTCCGATATCATCTTCACTCTGAAGGCGGTGATCTCTGGTAGGCGAAGGGTTGAGACCTCGTCGATGGCGTCCGGCTCGATGGATATCATCCCTTTGTCGACAGAAAGGAACCCGAGATCCTTGAGGGACTCTTTGCCTTCATTGATGGGGTCGCTGTAGGGGCCGAAATGATGCGGACGGAAACCAGCTGCCTTGGGATCGTGCTTAGTGGCCTTCATGACCTGGAACATCATCTTCTGGAGATGCGTCTCGTTGATGGGGACATCATCTGCCGATTTGACCACATAGAGGATCATCTTCTGCAGGTCGTTGAGTTTGTCTATCGAAAGGGCAGGCATCCTATCGTTTGCAACGAGGTGGTCCCTGTTTATAAAGGAAACTGGGTTTGTTTCATGGCATTCCCAGGCCGGGGCTGCGCCCCGGCCTGGTATGGGGGCGGTTCGCGGGCCTTTCCCCGGACCTCGGCTGTCGCCGAGGCCCGGACAGGACAGAAGGATGCGACCGCCCTCATGTTCATCCTGTTTGATGTTGTGCACTTTTCTCTGCGGAATGCAGTCTGTAGTCGAATGGAAGGATTCCGCCTCGGCCAGTGCCGAGGCATTGATAAAGGAGAGGGCCGCACCGGATTCCGATGCAGCCCTCGTTTCTCGTCCGGTCAGGCGCTCACTTGCGTCTGAGATCGGTGAAGGCCAAGATCATGATGAGAGACGCGGCGATCGAAGCCGCGACGGCCACCGCAACAACCTTGTCCGTTTCTTCAGACGTGCTGTTGTCCGTGTTGCCATCGGGGATGACGACCGGCTCATCATCATAGTCATCGTCCCACCAAGGCGGTTCGGGGGTCGGCGAAGGCGCATCGGATTCCCACACGGCGGAGATCGTGACGTCCTCCGACGTGACCGTGTAGTACGGGCCTGTGATGGTCTCCGCGCCGAGCGAGGTCGGCTCGGCACCGAGGGATATCATCATGCCAGAGGTCGCAGCGGAGACCTCCCATCCAGCGAGCGTGTAACCTTCACAGTGCACATCCCTGGACGTGGGAAGGGCGATGAGCTTCCCCTCCTCTGCCTTCTGGCTGGTGACGCTTCCCCTCCCGTCGCCGAGATCGTACCTGACTTCGTACACTTCAGCGTCATCGGACACCAGATATGCCTTCAGGCGGACGGTTCCGGAGGCTTCGATGCTCATGCCGTTGGCGTAGGCCACGACGTTCCCATCGGCATCTTCCATCAGCCATCCGAGGAACACGTAGCCGTCCTTCTCGACGGTGGCGTTCAGGACTGCTGTCCCTCCAATGATAGGCGTGTATGCGTCTCCGTTCAGGATCCCGCCGTCGGTCACATAGATCAGGGCATCAGCGGTCTCGGCCCTCACGGCCGTGAACACGATGTTGGAATCAACACGGTAGTTCGATCCCGGCCTGTAGACCGTCTCCGAGCCTCCTGCCCTCCACCCTACGAGGGCGGTGCCATGTTCAGGGAGGCCTTCTCCGTCGCAGAGCTCGATGGTCTCTCCGGTGGGGATTGTGAGCTCCTTCAGGACGGTTCCGTCGGTGTCCTCGAACGTCACGGTGCTCACAGCTTCCCAGACTGCGGTGATGGTCACTCCGGGCCATGAGTAACTCATAGGGACCTCATAAGGCGCAGTGATGAGTTCGTCACCGACCTTCCATCCTGCAAGCCTGTATCCCTCATATCTCGCATCATCCGATGTCGGGAGCATGATCTTCTTCCCAGGCTCTGCAAACTGGTTGTGAACGTCTCCGCTGCCTCTGCCGTAATCATAGTAGATGTGGGTGTAATCATCATGATAGACTATGAAGTAAGGAGTCAGGCGCACGGTCCCCGAGGCCTCGAGGGTCATCCCTTGGGCGTAATAGACCTCGTTGCCGCTTCCGTCCGTGCGGCACCAGCCATAGAATTCGTAATGCCATTCTGACGTGGTCATCCGCGAGTTCAGCTTCGCCTTCCCGTCCACGAGCGGCACGTAGGTGTCCCCGTCGATCTTGTCCCCATCGGAGATGAAGACTGCAACATCGGTCCCCTTGTACCATACGGCCACGATGTCAATGTCGTCGATGGAGTCCACGGTGTAGAACTCTCCGATCCCGGAGGTCCTCTCGTCGCCGTCTATCTTCCATCCGACAAGTACGTGGCCGCTCTTCTTCACTTCCCCGCTCTCATCGGGAAGGGTGGTCTCCTCCCCCGTCAGCTTCTCTTCGGAACAGTATGTCGTTCCACTGTCATCCTTGTAAGACACAACGACCTTGAAGATCGGGTACAGGTCGACGTTCCTACCGGGCATCTTGGCATCCGTGAAGCTGAACTTAGCCCCGTTTTCAGCCCAATACTGGAACTTCTCGGCCGGAGAGGGCTTCTCAGGTTCAACAATCGCGGCACCGCTCTTGTACTGCTTCACTGTCGGCTCCTCTACACCAGGATAATGGAGCTTCAGCGTGCACACTCTGACCAGTTCCTTGTTCGTTCCAACGAACGTGAATCCCTTCATATTGTCAGGCGTGACGTCGAGCTTCTCAGCGTATTGACCGTCGTCGTCGATCTTGCCGTAGAAAGTCACTGCCTCCTCGGACGTTCCATAGGTCTTGAACGCATCGCCATCAAGCGTTGCGAGGTTGTCGCCGAAGACGATGTTCTCTATCCCGGTGCATCCCTGGAAGGCATATCCCCAGATCCCCGAGGCGTTCGGTATGTTCACGTCCTCCAGCGATGTGCATCCTTTGAAAACATAGTTCTTGATCACCACTTCGGATTGCGGGAAGGAAATCGAGGATATTCCCGTCCCGGCGAATGCAGAGCTCTCTATCTCGAGCTTGTCGCTGGCAGCCTCGTTGCTGAATGCCACGGAGGTGAGTTGGGAGAGCCCGTCGAATGTGCTCTTATCAATTCTCGTAAGCGAAGCGGGAAGGGTGATGCTCGTGATCTTGGTCCCATCGAAGACCCTTCCTATATCCCACTGATGCGCCCCTCCGCCTATATTGTTCAAACTCGAGCCGGATTCGAACGTCACGCTGGAAAGTTCCGTGCAATCCTTGAAGGCGAAAGTCTGCACCTCGGTCACAGACTTCGGAATCTCGATCTCGGTCAGTGCGGAGCATCCTCTGAAGGCGTATGTTCCGATCTTCGTCGCACCGGACATTCCGATTTCCGTCAACGACGTGCAACCTTCGAACGCCGATTTTTCTATGCTGCTCACGTTCGGGATTGAGATCTTCTCCAGGTTCGTGCAGTTCACGAAAGCCGATCTGCCGATCTCCTCTATGTCTTCCGAACCGACTTCTACCAGCCCCGTGCAGTCACTGAATGCATAGTTCCCGACTTTTTTGATGTTCGCTGGTACCTGTGTCAGGCTCACGCAATACCCAAAAGCGCTATCCTCCGTTTCGGTTCCTGCCGGAAGTAGTACGGTCGTCAATTTCTTACAACAATAGAATGCTGAGTACGGGATCTTTCCATTGAAACATATGATCTCCATCTCGATCAGAGACGAGCCTGCGAAGGCATTCCATCCGATCTCTTTGGCCGTCGGAATCCTCAATGACGTTAACCCTGTTCCGCCAAATGCCATTGTCCCGATGGAGACCTCTCCGTCGAACGTCACACTCACTAGTTCTGCCATATCTTCAAATTGACTCTCTCCGAGGGACACTTCCGAGCTCGGGAAGGCTATCGAGGTCAGGCCCGTGTACCTCAATGCCTCCGTCCCGAATGCCGCCACATAATCCTTGTTCCTCGGTTCTCCGGGGAATGTCAGGGAGACAAGGCCGCTCAGACCGGAGAAAGCATAATCTCCGAACGTCACCGGGGAGTCCGGGATCGCCAGAGCCGTCAGCTCGGTGCATCCGGAGAAGCAGGACTGTCCGAACTCCTTCTTCTTGGCCCCACTTTCTATTTTCAGGTCTGTCAGCGCCGTGCATCCGGAGAAGGCCGAGCTTCCGACGGTCGTCTCCCGGTTCCCGATGTTCACGGTCGTGAGGCTGGTGCAACCGCTGAATGCGTTGTCTTCTATGCTGCACTTGCTGGTGTCCGATCCCTCGATGGTCAATGCCGTCAGAGCCGTGTTGTTCTTGAAGACGTCCTCGCTGACGGTCACATCGTAGCTCTCGCCGTTGAAATCGGCTATTACCGTCACTGACGGTTGAGTGATATAGCCGTAGAACTCCGTCAGGACAGCCTTGTTCGTTTCCTCGTAGATACTGTATTTGCAGTGGTTCGCTGTATCGTCGTATTCGGTCGGATCGGTCGAGTCAGCATCCCCCCCCCCGGCCGCAATCGCGATCCCGCAGACCGCCATGACGATCGCGGAGAAGACGGCGAGGCCCCTCATCGGGCGCCCTTGGCAGTTCATTTCCATGATCTTCTTCATTCCGAAACGCTCCTTGCACGAAACACGGACTTAGTTAGTAAGACATAGGAACACTTCTGAGGATATATAGGGTTCAGACGGGACACGGCAGACATGCGGTTTCGAGACCACACTTTATTACGGATACCTGCATCCAGCACCCATTATGCCCGGAGTGAGGAAGGTCAAGGCAGGGTGGTGGAACGCGTTCAGGCCGTGGACGCTCCACGGCGCCATCGTTCCCGTCCTAATAGGAGGCGTTGTCGCATACTGCCATGAGCCCTTCGATCTCATCGGATGGGTGATGTTCCTGCTGATCCTTGCGGGAGGGATACTCCTGCAGTCGGCCTGCAACCTCCTGAACACCTACGGCGATTTCGCCAAGGGCACGGACACGGTGGAGAACGAGACCAGATCTCCCGAGCTCGTGACAGGGGTCCTTAAGCCCAAGCACGTCCTGCTGGCAGGCTTCGCCTGCCTGGGAATCACATGCCTCATAGGCCTGGTGTTCATATGGCACGTTGGCTGGGGAATCCTGATATACGGGCTCCTGGGCCTTGCCGGAGCGGGGATGTACACCGTGGGCCCGGCGTACAAGTACTACGGCCTGGGGCAGCCGTCGGTGTTCCTGATGATGGGCATCCTGATGCCCCTGGGGACGTACTACGTCCTGACAGGCGAGATCTTCTCGTGGGAGGTCCTGCTCCTGAGCCTGCCCAACGCGTTCCTGATTACCTCCGTTCTCACGGGCAACGAGACCAGGGACTACCACGAGGACAGGAAGGCCGGAGTCGGCACGTTGTGCGGGCACATGAGCTACGAGCATGCGTTGGACATGTACAGAATCATGTGCGGCATCGCGTTCCCGGTGCTCCTGCTGCTGCTCCTCGCAGGGGCAGCTCCGCCGGGCTGCGCCCTGGCGGCGCTGTCCCTGTGGGACCTGCGCACGGTGTGGGACAACTCCCATAAGGCTCCGGAGGACCCCCATGCGAGCTTCATGCTCGTCCCATTGGCGTTCAAACTGAACTGGCATTTCGGCGTGCTGCTGGCTGCCGGGTACTTACTTTCCGATTACGTTGCAACGGTGATTTAAGATGGCTGAGGAAGAGCTCAAGAAAGGAGTCCAGTTCGAGGGCAAGGAGACGTATGTGAAGGACGTCTTCACCGAGATCGCGGAGTACTACGACGAGATGAACGAGATCATGAGCATGCACATGGTCCAGGGATGGCACAAGTACATGATGAAGAAGGCCGGGGACATCAAGGGCAAGAGATGCCTGGATGTCGGAACGGGAACGGGGGAGATCGCGTTCCACGTGGCCCGCACCGCGGGCGCCGGCTCCACCGTCGTGGGACTGGACCTCACCCCCAAGATGCTGGAGCTCGCCGCCAAGAAGGAGTCCGAGCTGGACCTTCCGGTGAAGATCGAGTGGAGGGAGGGCGATGCCCTGAACCTCGACATCCCCGACGGGTCCTTCGATCTGGTGACATCCGGATACATGCTCAGGAACGTCACGGACATCCAGAAGGCCGTGTCGGAGATGCACCGCGTGCTGGCCCCCGGAGGGAAGGTCGTGGTGGCGGAGCTGTCGAAGCCCGATAACGGGTTCGTGCGCTTCTTCTACAACATCTACATGAAGAGGATCAAGAAGAAGGGCAGGAAGTACGATAAAGGGAAAGCGATCGACGGCAAGCAGCCCGCCTACGACTGGCTGACATCGTCGATAGAGGGGTTCCCTTACGGCGAGGACATGGTGAAGATCTTCCGCAAGGCCGGGTTCGCCGATGCGACGTATCATGTCAAGTCCTTCGGCGCGGTCAACATCTACGTGGCGACGAGATGAGGGAGTACTCCCTTTACCTGTTCGACTTCGACAACACCCTCTTCGACACCCGGAAGGGGATAGAGGCGATCCTGAGGTCGTCCCTGCCCATGCTGGGCGTGGAGTACAATGAGGATAGGTTCTCGGAGTGCCTGGGGCTGTCCATGGACCAGGTGTACGGCCTGTACTGTTCCGATGGGACGAAGTACGAGGCGTACAGGGACAGGTTCATGGAGATCGTCAGGTCGGACGCGTACAAGGGGGCGGAGCCCTTCCCGGAGACGGAGGACGTGCTGAGGTCTTTGAAGGGCCACGGGAAGCATGTGGGGATAGTGTCGGGGAAGATGAGGTTCAAGATAGAGGACCTGTTGGAAGCGAATGGGATGGATGACATCCCGGAGACGATAGTCGGGTTCTACGAGACGGAGGCGCACAAGCCCTCGCCGGACCCGATACTGAAGGGGATGTCGTTCTTCGACGTTTCTAGAGAAGATGTGCTGTACGTGGGGGACAGCCCCAACGACGCTCTGGCGGCGGATGCTGCCGGTGTGGATTCCGTGATAGTGGTCCGCGGGGGCAGGCCTGACGGCCTGCCCCCTCAGACCACTGTGGTGAGATCGCTGAGGGACGTCATCCCTTGGTGATCATCGACAACAACTGGATGGCTTCGGGCACGCCGGCGGATGCGGATTGTGTAAGTAACTCCATCGCGCGCCTGTCGTCCATTTGTATTTGACCAGAGAGGCCCAGGGCGGCCAGGTTGTACATGGCACCGGGCTCGCCTTGGGAGGAAGCCATCTCAAGCCATCTCGAAGCGTTCTGACAGTCCTTGCGGTTGATGCATATGGTCCCCAGCATGGACTGGGCGTAGGCGAAGCCTTCGGATGCGGCGGACTCGAGCCATTCCTCGGCCTTGCCGAGGTCGGGCTCTCCGAGGTTGCCGTCCATGTAGATCAGCCCGAGGTTGTACATGGCCTTGACATCGCCCTTGAGGGCGGCGTCCATGAACCATTTCTCTGCTTGTTGATAATCGCCGTTCTCGTAGCATATGCCTCCGTAGCAGAGGCAGGCGTCTGTGTCTCCCTGCTCAGCGGAGCATCTGAAGAGCCTTGCGGCTTCCTCGCGGTCCTGTGGGACGCCTTCTCCGGCGTCGAGCATCATGGCCAGGTCGTATTGGGCATCGGGGTCGCCCAGGTCGGCTGCTTGGCGGAAGAGGGATGCGGCGCCTTCGATGTCTTGGGGGATCCCGTCGCCGTTGCGCTTCATTGTCGCTAATACAACCATGGAATCGACGTCTCCGAGGTTCGCGGCTCTCTGATAGAGGTCTGCGGCGGCCTCCTTGTCCATGGGGATGCCCATGCCGGTGGCGTAGGCGGATGCGAGGTTCTTCATCCCCCTGAGGCTGCCCAGGTCCGCGGCGCGGTCGAACCATTGAGGATCGGAGAGGAGGACGCCGAGGTTGCACATGGCGGCGGTGTCGCCGCCTTCGGCGGCTTGCCTGAGGTACTTCTCGGCTTTCTGATTGTTAATCTGAACGCCTTCTCCGACGGTGTACATGTATCCGAGGGAGGATGCGGCGCCTATGTTGCCCGAATCGGCGGCTATGGCGAGGAGCTCTGCGGCTTTCGCAGGGTCCTTGTCGGGGCCTTCGCGGAGGATCCTCGCCTGCTCGATGATCTCGGGGATGCTGTCTTCCATGAGGGACTGTAAGGGCAGAAGGGGATAATCATTTGCTCCCAGACTGCCTGTTTGATAGCCAATAGTCGATCTCTGTCTTTAGATTGGCTTTCCAGTCGTTGGAGTTTATGCGTGTAATGCCTTTTACGTCAGAGGGAAGTTCCACGCCAGGGTCGAGGATGATACAGGTGTTGGCTCTTCCCAGTCTACTGACGAAGAATCCATACTCGAAGATGACGTTCTGCCTCGCCCGTTCTTCTACGCTGCCATCAGTAGTACACTGGTCGTCCGCTGTCATGAGGATGATCGCATACCCGCACTCGGATGCAGAGTCTATGAACTTCTCTAGGACGAACCGTCCTCCGCCCGGTTCTGTTGAAAGGATGACCGCGTCCTGATCATATACAGACTTGATGTAGTCCTTGACTTGGTCACGGAGGCTGTGATTGTGCCCGTGGACGATGAAGATCTTATCTCCCGTGGGCTTGATGACAGTTTCATACTTCTTGATGCTTCTCAAAATCCCAAGGATATAGCTTAATCCTGTCGAGATGGAACTGTACGTCTCCTTTGGATCGAACGTCAGGAAATACTTGCTCCCATTGACAGAGTCAAGGATGTCGTCACACTCGGCAGCACAACGGTCAAATGCTCTGTGTTTGTGTTCATCAATGATATCAAGTGCGATATTCAGCCATTCCCCCAGTTCCTCGGTGGCTATGGCCAATATGTCCATGTATAGAGTTGAAGGTTCTGTTCCGGCGTCAGTGCGAGCCGGAATGTTCTCGATCATCGACAGGATCTGTACGTAGAGCCTTTCTCCTCTTTCGATATGCTCTGCTATCATATCAGGCATGATTCCATCTCCGTTGTGTGTAGAGTTCGGTATGAAAAGCGGGGCACCCGGATCTCTCCGGGAGCCCCTCGGGTTTGCTATTCAGGTCTCTGGTGCTGTCAGGATCTTCTTCCGTTCTCGGCGGGAGCAGATGTTCTCTTCACCTGGTTCGGATCCATTTCTCGGTTCAGTTATCCGATCAAGACCTCATCAGACGCAGGGCGACCATGATGGCCATGACGGCGATCAGGACGACCAGGACGATGAGGAGGATGTCGGTGACCTTCATTCCGTTGTCCTTCTCGACGGGGTCGGTGGGGGCGGCGTAGGGCTCGGCACCGGACGCGATCAGGGTGAAGCCCTGCATGTCGGCGGTGACGGTGATCGTTCCGCCGTTGGCGACTTCCTGTCCGTTGAAGGTGACCTTCACGTTCTTGATGGTGTATCCGGTCCTCTCGCTCCAGGTGACCTTGTGGGTTCCCACGGTGAGCGGGTAGTCGGTCTTGGACTGGGAGGAGTCTCCGCTTCCGGTGACGGTGACAACGACGTCGTCGATGTACAGGATGATACCGGCGTCCTTGGAGAGGGTTCCCTTGATCTCGGCATCGGCGAAGTTGCTGTAGGCCTGGGCGACCTTTCCGATCTTCTTCTCGTTGACGGTGTCGTCGGTGGCCGCGTTGTAGTCCTGGGTCGCGTACCAGTCGGTGTTGACGACCAGTCCGGACAGCTCGATCTCGTCTCCGTCCAGGTCGTTGATCATCTCGACGGTGTTGGAGGTGGAGGACGCGGAGTAGATCGTGGCGTACTTGACGCCGTTGATGTAGTACTCTGTCGTGACAGCGTCAGACTCTCCGGTGGCCGCGTTGATCTCCAGGTCGGCGTCCATGGATGCGCCGTTGTAGACGAGGATGGACCCGCCGGTGGCTCCGAACTTCACGGTTCCGGTGACGGTTCCGGTGGCTCCGAGGACTCCGAGGGCCTTGGGCTTGGCTCCGAGGATCAGGTCTCCGGAGATGGTCAGCTCCTTTCCGTCGGCGACGTTCAGGGCGCCGGTGATGCGGACGTTGTCCTTGTCATCGATGGTCATCTCGCTGACCTCCATGGTGCCGTTGACCAGCAGCTCTCCGA
>CAVCVB010000021.1:0-22335 GCA_963605395.1 Firmicutes bacterium CAG:194 | reverse complement strand
GAGACCATCCAGGTGTTCCTGGACAACGGCATGGACCTGAAGGTCATCTCCGGCGACGACCCCGTCACCGTAGACGCGCTCTTCTCGCTGGCGGACATCCCCGGCGAGAGGAAGGTGGTCTCCGGCCCCGAGCTTGATGCGATGAGCGAGGACGAGTTCAGGGAGACAGTCCTGGAAGCCAACATCTTCGGCCGCATGAAGCCGGAGAACAAGGAGAAGGTCATCGAGACCCTGAAGCGCTCCGGGCGCTACGTCGCCATGATCGGGGACGGAGTCAACGATGTCAAGTCCCTCAAGACCGCCCAGGTGGGCGTTTCCCTCGAGAGCGGAGCGGGAGCGGCCCGCGGAGTGGCGGACATGGTCCTGGTGAACGACGACTTCTCTGCTCTGCCCAAGGCGATCGTCGAAGGCCGCAGGACCGTTTCGGGGATGAGGGACATCCTCAAGATCTACCTGACCAGGAACATCGTCGTGGCGATCCTGTTCGTCGTGCTCTATCTGATAATGGGCAACATCCCCATGACCCCCATCCAGAACACATACTACGCCTTCGTGTCCGTCACGATCATGGCGTTCTTCATGACCATCTTCGCCAAGCCCGATGAGAACAAAGAGCTCATCCTGCCGGACGTGTTCCGTTTCTGCGTCCCGTCGGCGATAATGATCGCCGCCTTCGGTCTGGCGGTCTACGGCATCTCATGGTGGGCCGCATCGGAAGGGATCCTCACCGTCGACTTCGCCCATCTGGCCGAGCTCGGCGGCTATTCGTCCGCCCAGGAGGTCATACAGCACATGGAGTGGAACGGGTCGTCCGAGGTAGAGGTCATCGCCAGGTCCGCCATGCTCTTCTTCGTGACCATAGCAGGGATCCTCCAGATGCTCCTCATCGCCCCGAGGTACAAGTTCCTCTCCATAGACGGAAGGACGAACAAGAGCCTCATCCCCATATCGCTGGTGGTGCTCGTCTTCCTGCTCGTATCGGCGATGTACCTGTTCTGCCCGGTGATAGCCATAAAGCTCGTCGGGATGGTCATATTCCCGATGGAGACGGCCATCGTCCTGCTGGGCGTGGTGGTCGTATGGTTCTTCATGGAGCTGCTGCTCATCAGGCGCAACGTCTTCAAGCATGCAGTGGACAGGTTCGAGAGCCTGTACATGCAGAAGCTGCACGAGGCATACTCCGACGACGAGAAAGAGGATCAAGGCTCGTAATCGCCGTTGCGGAACAGCTCGATCATGACATAGGACGCCATCCTCGCATCGGAGAGCGCCCTGTGGTCCTGGACGCCGTGGATTCCGGCGGGGTCCCCCTCCACGATCTTGGAGTAAGCCAAGTCCAGCTTCGGATAGCGGTACTTCTGGCCGTTGTACATCCCGGGCACCTTGCACACCGGCGTGGCGGCTACCATTATGTCGTTGCACAGGTCGAACTCGCCGCGGAGGCACCAGGGCTCCTGGAAGAGGAACTTGTCCATGTCGTACTTCACGTTGTAGGATGTGACGCACTTCTTCCTGAGGATATGGCGCACATCCTCGATCACGGACATGGCGGAAGGCGCTTCCGCGACCATCTCCAGCGTCATGTCGGTGTTCTGGAAGATCCAGGCATCGCGATGGTAGTCGTCCCAATCGTCCACATCGTAGCCGAGGACGGAAGAATAGACGTCCTCCACGGTCCCCCTGCGCAGGGAGGCCTTGCATATCCCGATGTCCACGACGAGGTCCTTTGGAGCCCCCTCGAGCCCGGTGGTCTCGGTGTCGAGGACGTATATCTCGTCCGGAGGCAGGGCGTCGAGCGTGGCGACCTTGAACTTCTTCGGATCCTTCGGGTCCCTCTCGTACGTCTTGAAGCCTTCCATGCACAGGCTAACTGACAAGGGCGATTAGTATGTTGGCATGGTCTTAACGACTGGATGATCCGGAACAGCCCGTCGCGAGGGTTATTATGCGCCGGAGGCGATTCTGCACCGTAGGCTCCGGGCATCATGCCCGGATGTAGGAGGACATACGATGGACAGGATGAAGGCAGGCATCGTCGCCGCTGTAGTGGTCGTGGTGCTGTTGGGCACATACGCAGCATACGCATGGCATGGCGATGAAGACGATCAGATCGAACCGGACACCCGCTGGTACGAAGGCACCAGGTCGTATTTCGAGATCGACAGCGCGAAGCAGCTTGCGGGCCTGACGTACCTCGTCAACCACGGCACATCCTTCCAGGGCAAGATCGTCGCGCTGACCTCGGACATCCAGCTGCGCGGGCATTGGACTCCGATCGGCTTGGGCAAGTACGACGGCGCATCCCACTCCGTCTACGGAGCGGCGTTCGACGGCATCTTCAACGGCAACGGGCACTCGATCTCCGGCCTGAGGATATCGGCAGGCTCCGCCGGAGAGTCCGTGGGGCTGTTCGGTGTTGTGGACGGAGGGATCGTCAGAGATGTGGCCCTGATAAATGTGAGGATCGACGCGCCTTCGTCAGACTGCGTCGGAGGCATCGCAGGAATCCTCTGCGGAGGCGGCATCATATCGGGATGCAACGTCGGGGAGATGAACGACGGCTCCGCCATCGCCTCGGACACGTACACTGGAGGGGTCGCCGGCAGGATCGCCAGCAAGGCCGCCGTCAACGACTGCACGAACTTCGCTTCAATCTCGTCTCCCGACGGGCCCGGATGCGGAGGGATAGTCGGGAAGGCCAGCTATCAGGAGGAGGTCGACGGCCTCTCCATAGAGGGCTGCTCCAACATCGGGGCCGTCTCCGGGCACGGATGCGTCGGCGGGATCCTCGGCATCGGTATGATATCGATGAACGATTGCATCAACATCGGGGCAATCTCGTCCACATCCGGCGGAACTACCGGCGGAATCGTGGGGAAGATCGTCAACGCGGCCACCCTGATCTACTGCTACAACCATGGCGACGTCTCCTCTTCCGGCTCGGAGCCCGATGCGCTCGGTGTCGGAGGCATAGCCGGACAGATAAGGTACGATGGCGAGCTGCAGGAGTTCCCTGAAGGGCCCGTGATATACGTGACCATATGCGCCAACCTCGGTGACATCTCCACTGCCGGCTCGGATGCCGGAGGGCTCGTTGGGACCGTGTTCAATTCCGCTTTCATCATGGGCGACAACCTTGCAGAGGAGATCTCCGCCGGAAGCCATGCCGCGGGCATCGTCGGCAGCTTCCTGACCACGGACGACCCCGTCCCGCCGGGCATAAAGGCCAGCCAGCTGGTGCTCATGGACAACGTCTCCACTACAACGGACATCGGCGCCGCCGAGACGGACCTCTTCATATGCGCGAACGGCAACACGGTCCAGGGGACCGCCGGCAGCCAGGAGCTCCGTCCGGGGTTCACGATGCCTACCGTGATAATCGCAGAGACCGTCGAGGACATCCCGGAGACCGTGACATGCGAGACCAGGACTGTGAAGATCCTGATTCCCGCACGGACTGTCATCGAGGGCATGGCAGTGAACTTCCCCGACAGCTCGTTCACCGTCTACCAGGCATCTTGCAACGCCGGCATGCTGAAGATGTCATCGATCCCCACCAGCTCTTCGACGGCCGTCTTCAAGCACACCATCTCTTTCGGGATCCTAGAGGATGCGGACGTCCTGGTCACGATGGACTGCCCAGTCTCGGAAGGAACAGTGCCCGAAGTGATCCTGTACGACGTGGAATGGTGGGACCTGGAGGTGGTCGGATACACATCCGACAGCGTCGCGTTCCGCACCGGCATGGACGGCGAGATAACCATCACCCTCCGCGCTCCCGACAGCGAGGCCCAGGCATGAGATATCCGAAGGTTGTACGAGGGACATTCGTCTCGAGGCCCAACCGTTTCGTCGCGTTCTGCGACATCGACGGGGAGAGGACGAGATGCCATGTGAAGAACACGGGCCGGTGCCGGGAGATACTCGTCCCCGGCGCCCGTGTCGTCCTCTCCGAATCGGACAACCCCGATCGGAAGACGAAGTACGACCTCATCGCCGTCTACAAAGGGGACAACCTGATCAACATCGACTCCCAGGCGCCCAACGCGGCGTTCTACGAGTTCCTCCGCCGCACGGACATGTTCGGCCCGGACCCCATGATATTCCCCGAGCATGTCCACGGCGACTCCAGGTTCGACTTCTATGTGGAATCCGGCGACCGGAGGGCCTTCGTCGAGGTGAAAGGGGTCACTCTCGAGAACGACGGCCTCTGCAGGTTCCCCGATGCGCCCACAGAGCGCGGCCTCAAGCATGTCCGCGGGCTGGAGAAGTGCGTGGAAGAAGGATACGAGGCCTATGTGGCGTTCGTCGTCCAGATGAAGGGCATGAGGATGTTCGAGCCCAACCGGGACACCGACCCGGCGTTCTCGGAAGAGCTCGAGAGGGCCTTCGGGAAAGGAGTGGGAATCCTGGTCTACGACTGCGCCGTGACCGAGGACTCCATGGATGTGGACTCTCCCCTCCCGTTCGGGTTCGGTCACTCGTAATCCTCGTCCTCGAGGTTCTTGGTCTCGGGGGACGCCAGGTCCTCCAGGGTCCTGATCATCTTGAGGTAGTCGTTGAGGGCGCTCTCCTGCTCTCCGATCATCTGGTGCACCAGATAGACGTTCTTCATTGTGGGGTTGGCGTCCATGAACCTGCCGCCTTCGGGCTCGTCCCTGATCATCCCTATGACCATGACCCTCATGCTCTTGGTGCCCGCACGGGCCTCCTCGTAGCCGACGACGGCGTCCAGAGCGGCTTCTCCGTAAGCGGTGGCGTTGAGGTACTTCATCGCGGCCTCGGCGATCTCCGGATAGTAGACGAAGTCCACGTTCTCGATGAGCTTCTGGAAGTCGTTCCTGAGGATGGTCTGGTAGTGGCTGTACCTCTTGATCTTGGAGATCCCCACATCGGCGACCAGCTCGGACGGGGAGTACATGTCCGCCATGTCCTTGATCCCGGACTCGGAGACGATCCTGAACTTGCGCAGGCTCTTCCCGTTGGGGGTGATGACCATGTTCTTCCTGACGAGGTACATGTCCACGTCGGGCTGGATGAGGCGGTTGTACCTGATGATCCTCCTGGCCTCCTCCCTCTTGCGCCTGCTCTCCTGGTTGCTCGACACTATGGTGTCCAGGCAGACGACCACGATGACCAGGGAGATCGTGTTGCAGAATATGTTGTTGAGGTAGTCGCGGAGCGTCCAGAGGTCCCCCACCAGCACGCACATGATGAACAGCACGAAGCTGGAGATCAGCACCACCAGCACGGACTTCCATACCACTCCGAGGCCGTAGGACTTCTCGATGGCCGAAGCGCGGACCTTCTTGAAGTTGGGGTCCAGGGCCTTCGCCTTGGCGATCCCGACGGTCTCCTTCACAGAGCCCATGTCAGGCATCTTCATTGCCGCACCCCCCGTCGATTATCCCGCGGACTATCTCCTGCGTGGTCAGGGCGTCGCAGACGGTGTTCACCATGTGGACCTGGCATCTGGACAGGTACTCCCTGAAGAACCCGCGCCTGATCTCCATATGGACAGCGTCGCGTATCAGCTGATGCGGGTTGCAGAAATCATGGGACTCCAGGTACTCTAGGGCCTCGTCGGCGGTCATGGGCCAGCTGGTCCTGGGGTCCTCCTTGTCCCTCTTCAGCAGTATGATGTGCCTCATCGAGGTGCTGCGGATGACGGAATCGCTTCCGGACACCCACCTGACGTTGCCGATGCCGCGGCCCTTGTTGTCGAAGCGGACCTCCTTCACCAGGGGCTTGTACTTCTCCCAGACATCGCCGATGTCCGCGTCGATGTAGCAGTTCTTCTCCGAGCCGTAGGCGATCGGCCTGCGCTCCCCGAAGGATATGAAATACCAGTCGTCCGAGATGAGATGCGTGTTGGGAAGCATCAGGAGCCCCCATGACTGGGTGGTCTTGCCCGTCTTGGAAGGGGCGATGAGCGTGACTCCTGCTCCGTCCACGTCCAGCACCGCGCCGTGGACCGAATAGATGCCGTGGGCCAGCTCCAGGATGTTGCCGGCCATCCCCAGGGCGATGCTCTTCACCCATCCGTAGTAGTCGAAGTTGAACAGGTACATCGTGGAAGACGCGATGTCGTACTCCGCATGCAGATCGGTGCGGGGGTCGTCGAGGCAGAATATCCTGGCGTGAGCCCTGACGGAATCCGACATGTGGTAGAAGTTGTCCGTCCACATCTCCATGTAGTCCCTTTTCTCTGTGAAAAGCTCCACGCAGACGCCGTTGATGTCCGCTTTGGATGAGAAGTAGTTCTTTCCGCTGCATATCCTCTGCAGCTCGACGGAACGCTCGCGGTCCGCCTCGATAAGCCTGTATGCCATATGTCGACCTGCCTGTGATGGGTTGAGACTCCATCGGCAGGCCCACGGATCAGTCTGCCACGCCGGTGGATGCCGCGGAAGGCATTGAGATGGGCTCCTCCGCGACGGGTACTACGACCTGTATGCACTGGTTCCTTAAACCCCATTCGGCAAGCGACTTCAGCACGGGCAGGACGGATTCGCCCTTCGATGTCAGCGAGTAGACGACCTTCAGCTTCCCGGAGGCATCCGCATGGCGGTCGATCATGCCGTCCGCCTCCAGCTCGCGGAGCTGCTTGGACAGGATGCGTGAAGTGACATCGCCTATGCTCTTCTCCAGCTCGGAGAACCTCATCGGGCCCTTGAGGTACAGCATGCAGAGTATGGTCCCCTTCCATCTGCCCTCGATGACGGACATGGCTGCGTCTATGGCGCAGTTGTACCTGATGACCTTCGTGTCGGCACTCATGATATCATTCTGATGGTTGGTATCATAATGTAATTAGATATAAATATGCCGACCTGTTTCCAGCATATCGATACTATGTCGAAAATCACAGCTATCATCGGATCGCCCAGGAAGAACGGAAACTGCGAGGCCATCGTCGCCAAGATGATCGAGTCCGCAGAGGCTGCCGGAAGCACCGTCGAGGTCTTCCGCATCAACGAGATCGACGCGAAAGGCTGCCAGGCATGCATGGGATGCAAGAAGAAGCCCGGCATGTGCATCAGGAAGGACACCATGACGCCCGTCCTGGAGTCGTTCAAGGCAGCCGACTCCGTCATCCTCGCCACCCCCGATTACTTCGGCCAGCCCACCGCCCAGTTCAGGCTCTTCCAGGACAGGACCTACGGGTTCATCGACGGCGGCTTCCAGTGCACCTTCGCCCCCAAGAAGTTCGTCGTCGTGACCACCTGCGGCAGCGGATACGACGGCGCCCAGAAGATCACCGAGGATATCAAAGGAGTCATGGTCAACTATTTCAAGTGCGAAGCAATCGGCGACATCACCTATTCCGAGGCCCAGAACGGTCCTGTCAAGGACAACGCCGAAATCATGGCGAAGGCCGCGGAGCTGGGTAAGAAGCTCTGAGCGTGATAAGATGGGAAAAAGCGCAGTCATCTATGCCACAGGCATTACCAAGAACACGAAGAATGTCGCAGAGTACATCGCCAAGAAGACAGGTTCCGACGTATTCAACCTGAAAGAGATCACCCTCATCAACATGGATGAGTACGACACGATCATCTTCGGGACCGGCATCCACGCAGGGAAGCCCTACAAGCCCCTGGTGGAGTTCCTCGACAAGAACAAGGACAACCTGAACGGCAAGAAGCTGCACCTTTTCATCGAGTGCATGTTCAACGGCGAGAAGGGCGACAAGCAGCGCGATGCAGTCGCAGAGATGCTCGGCATCCACGATGCGGTCTACTTCAACAAGAAGGCCGAAGAGATGAACGACGCAGGGCTCCCCGCAGCCGTCGACGACTACATCGCAAGGTTGTCCGCATGAGCATCCTGCCGGTCCTGCTGATCTACATCGTGCTGAACCTCATAGCGTTCGTCTCGTTCGTATGGGACAAGCACAAGGCCAAGGAGGGGTCCTGGCGCACGAAGGAGTCCACGCTCCTCCTCACCGCCCTCTTCGGCCCGTTCGGCGCGGTCGCAGGGATGAAGCTGGCCAGACACAAGACCAGGAAGCCGAAGTTCAAGCTGGTCTACGTGTTCCTCGTGCTCCACATCATCCTGATCGTCTGGTGGTTCGTCCACTGAGCCGCCTAAAACCCTTCGGGGGCAAGCCCCCCGTTTTCCTCACAATCCGTGAAGCTTGCGGACGTCTGTCTCGATGCCCGGCGGCCCCAGGAGGACCACCCTGCTGTCTGCGCGCTCGTTGATGATCTCCATCCCCATGCGCTGTCCGAGCTGGAATGAGAAGTCCCTTATCTCGTCGAAAGACGGCATGCACGACATGGACAGCCTCATCCTCGACCCTCCGACGAACACGTAGCCCTTTGGCTCGATGAGGTCGGGGTCCGCGATGCGGTCCAGCTTGGCGTAGTCGTCCACCCAGCCGAAGTTGACGTCCTTGACCAGCGTGTGCCTGATGACGGTCCTGGTGTCCAGGGAAGGGAGGATCTCCAGCGTGCGCATGAGCCTCTGCCATCCGTCGGATATCTTCGGACGGCAGACGTCCCTGTAGACCTGCTCGTTGGGAGCGGCCACGGTGACGTAGAGCTGCATCGGGAGGGTGTCCAGCGCCTCCAGCTTCTCCGGATAGGTCCCGTTGGTGACCATGAACGTGGTCATGCCGCGGGAATGGCATTCCCTGAGGAACTCCGACAGGTACGGATAGGTGATCGGCTCCCCGGCCAGGGATATTGCGACCTGGTTGGGGTTCCTGGCCTCCTCGAACCTGACCGGATCGCACCTCGGGTCCCCTTTGAACCCAGATACGAGCTTCCTCTGATGCTCTATGAGCGCGTCGAGCATCTCCTTGGGCTCCGCCCAGTCCTTGACCTCGAAGTCGTGCTCCTGGACGCGCCAGCAGAAGGTGCACATGTGGCTGCATTCGTTTATCGCAGGCGTCATCTGGAGGCAGCGGTGCGACTCGATGCCGTAGAAGTCCTGCTTGTAGCAGCATCTCCCGCGGAGCATGCTCTCCTTCATCCAATGGCAGAGCTTGACCGCGGCGTGGTCGTTGTGCAGCCTGTACTGCTGCTTGATCAGTAGTTCACGGTATCTGTCGTCCATGTTATCAGAAATCGAACAGGCTCTTCTGCCCTCCGGCGGGCTTGGGCCTGGGATGCTCTTCGGCAGGCTGCTCTTCAACGGGTGCGGGCGCAGGCGCGGGCTCCTGCGCCTCCATATGGAACGGGGCAGGCCGGACGCCGACGCCCTTCAGGGAATCGGCGATCCTGTCGCTTTGCATCTGCTCCAGCTGGTCGAAGACCTTGGAGACGGCCTTGGAATCGGCTTTCTTCCCTATCATGAACCCGAGCTCGTCGGAATCCAGGGGGAGGGCATCGGTCAGGTGGAGCGTCAGCTCGGAATCGTTGGACATCATCGAGCGGACGTACATCAGGACGTCCGAATGGACGCGATGGGATGTGGTATGGAGATGGACGGCGAGCTTCATGCACACGGAGTCGCGCAGGCTGCCGACCTTCTTGGCCGCGCTGATCTTCTTCGGCACCGAAGAATAATCTATGTTCCTGTCGCCGGAGCGGGAATGCTTGGATTCGCACACGCCGAAGGTCATCAGGTCCTTGGCATAGGACCAGAAGCCGTAGTACTGGCGGGACATGACCCTTCCCAGGAAGATGTCCGCGCGGGATGCCTTCTCGTAGCAGCGCACCAGGTCCCCGGGGTCCCTGCACTTGGACGGGATGTTCTCGTCGATCCATGACAGGACGTTCCTGGGCTCCTCGTCCACATCGAAGCCCACCTTCCTGGCCTTGGCGGGGTCCCCGCTGAAGAATATGGCCTGCATGAGGGCATACATGTCCTCCGTGGAGTCGCGCTTGGACAGGTCGGAGGCCATCTCGACCGTGACATGGTCCACTCCCAGGGCCAACGATTCCAGGTTGCGGACGGCCGCGCGCATGTCGCCTGCCGCGTTCTCCGATATGATCTCCATCGCCACGGGATCCACCAGGACGCCTTCGTTGTCGGCGATCTTCTGGAGCGCTTTGGCGATGGACGGGCCCTTCGGCCTCATGAACTTGACCTGAAGGGTGCTGAACTGGACGGACGGCACCTTCTTCCTCATGGCCTGGTAGTCGTTGACGATCATTATCGCAGGCTGGAGGGTGGACGACATCAGCTTGTTGATCGCAGTGGATGCGCCCCTGTCCTTGGTCCCGGACAGATTGTCCGCCTCATCCAGTATGATGAGCTTCTTCTGGCCCTCGGAGGCCTTGCGGAAGCTGCCGTCTTCGGCGAAGGAGTTGCTCAGCGAGCCTGAGATGGCCACCCTCTCGATCTCGGAGGCAGTCCTCTGGTCGGAGGCGTTCATCTCGATGGTGTCCCAGCCCATCTCCCTGGCCAGGGCCAGGGCGGAGGTGGTCTTCCCTATGCCCGGAGGCCCCATCAGCAGGGCGACCCTCTGCTGGGGGATGCCCGTGCTCCATTGGCGGGCCCAGGCCCTCAGGGAGTTCACGGCGGAAGGGTTCCCCACCACATCGTCCAATGTCTGCGGACGGTACTTCTCGGTCCAATCCATCTCAGTCCTCCGGTGCGAACATCGCACGGGACACATCGTTGAGCTGGTAGATGAATATGAATATGGATATCAGTGACATCATCAGGCTGGAGGAGAACATCGACCATCCGTTGACATACCACACGACGACAGAGATCGCCAGGAACATCACTCCCCTGGTCCACTGCTTGAGGACGAAATGCCCCAGCCCGAATATGTTGAAGAAACCGGGGATGACGGCGAGCATGAAGGCGAGCACACCGTAGCGCCTCATCTTGGGCCTGACCATGGCGTACGGCTGGAACGCCCCTCCCAGCGTGGCTCCGCAGGACCTGCAGAAGCGGTCGTCCAGCGATGCGGCGGTGCCGCACTTGGGGCAGACCCTCGTGGGGATGCCGGATTCGTCGACGGCGGTGGCTTTCTCGGCCATGCATCCGCACTTGGGGCAGAAATCCATCCCGTCGGGGATCTCGTTCCCGCAGTCGTGGCATATGAGTCTCATTCGATCACGTCGTCCTTCAGGTGCATCCTGTAGATGCCTTTGCGCTCTTCCACCGTGATGGGGGCTCCGTAGAGCTCCGATATCATCTCGTCGGTGAGCAGGTCGTCCTTCCTGCCGTCGGCGAACTTGTGCCCGTCCTTGATCATCACGATGCGCTGGACGGACTCCGGTATGTCGGTGAGCTCATGGGTGATCATGACTATGCTCACGCCTCTGGAGATCAGGATGTCGAACATGGCCCTGAACTTGGACTTCATCACGATGTCCAGGCCGGTCATCGGCTCGTCGAGGACCAGGAGGTCGGGCTCGGTGACGAGAGCCCTTGCGATGAGCGCCCTCCTCATCTCCCCCAGGGAGAGGTTCTCGATCTCGCGGTCCAGGATGTCGTCGATCCCCATCATGAGCGCGACCTTGAGGACGGCGCGCCTCATGTCGTCCGTGACGACGCAGTTCCTGAAGACATCGAGGCTGTTGAAGAATCCGGAGCATATGACCTCGCTGACGACGGTGTCGCTCCTGAACTGGCTCTGGAGGTCCATCGAGACGACCCCCATCCTGCCCCTGACCTCGAAGAGGTTCCACCTCTCCTGGCCGAAGATGCGCATGACGGCAGGGTCGTCCTCGTCGTAATAGGGCCTGATGTCGCCGCGGAGCAGCTTTATCAGGGTGGTCTTCCCGGAACCGTTGGGGCCGAGCACGACGACGTTCTCGCCTTTGATTATGTCGAGATCTATCTTCTCAAGTATGTGCTCGCCGTTGCGGACGATCGAGACGTTCCTCAGCTCCAGGGCCTTCTCCATGGACATGGCCATTACCAAGAGGTACTTAACCTACTCTAGAAAGGGTTCGCATCGGCGGCGGAGAATCGCCGCCGGATGTGAGCCGGGCGGTTCATCTGCTGAGGCCTTGGATGCACTTGTCGATGGCCACGAAGAGGCTGGCGACCTGCTCGCCCGCGGGAGTGAGCGTCACGATCGTCGAGCGGGTGGTCATGTCCATCTCCTGGCTGATGAGCCCCATCTCCTCCAGGTGGTTCAGCTTGTCGGGCATCCTGGGGTTGGAAGACACGCCCTCGTAGATGTCGATCTTCCTGCTGGGGCCGTTGGCACCCAGGAACATCAGGACGGAGATCATGTGCTTCTCTTCCAGTGCGATAACTCCCTCGCCAACTTCGCTTCTTGCCATTGATGTCACCTTGAATCAGTTCTGGGATTCTAGGATTTCCTTGAATACTAGTATCCTAAGTCTGTATAGAATAAAGGTATATTTATAGGAACGTGGGGAATCCTACTGATTTGCTAATAATACTATTGTTTCAATCTTGTTTAATGCGCTTCGATGTACATCTGTACATTCTTTTAATCATTGTACAGGCCCTTGCTCCATCAGCATCGACATTATAGTGCATTATGTAACGAAATGAATCCAATCTCATTTATGAATATCGTTATATTATCATTATATAGCGTGTTACCAGGCACATATTATACGATTGTAGGTTTCATTAGCGACTACTTTAGGTTGGATATACCATCCAGCAATATTCCGGAGCATCTGAGAAGAGCGGCGCCACAGCTTGGTGAAGACAATCGGAATGATAGGGCGGGAGAGAAAACGGTAAAAGGTTCGATCCCCCGGACGGTCCGGGGGAAGGGCCGTCACTCGGCGACGGCTTCCGGCGACGACCGCTCCGCGTGCCTGAAGTACAGCAGCGAGACGGCCATCACTATGATGGAAAGGGGCAAGGCCACGACCAGGGCATCGACGCCGGCCCAGACGGAGTCGGGGAACAGAACGCTCTGCCCGGTGAGGGCCTTGCAGACAGGCAGGAAGATGCTTGTCCCGGCGTTGATGAACAGCGCTAAGAACAGGTACGAAGCGGTTCCCGCCACCATGCTCGCGATAGCCGCCTTCTTGCAGGGGTT
Source organism: Firmicutes bacterium CAG:194 (assembly GCA_963605395.1). Classification (GTDB taxonomy): domain Archaea; phylum Thermoplasmatota; class Thermoplasmata; order Methanomassiliicoccales; family Methanomethylophilaceae; genus Methanoprimaticola. The sequence continues at coordinate 9,395 of CAVCVB010000021.1, read as the reverse complement.
GTCGGAGTACACGCCGTGGAAGTATGCCGGCAGGAGCGCAGCGGCCGTCATGCCCATGAATATGGACGTGGCCTTGGCGATGATGTCCTTGGGCATCAGGTAGCAGTAGACGACCATCAGGACCATGATCACGACGATGACGGCCCTGTTCAGGTTGATGGACTGGGAATCGCCGCGGAACTCGCCCTTGCGGTTCTTGTAAAGGGTGTAGAGGTCGTATCCGCCTGCAGCCCCGATGGTGTGCAGGAGCGCGCTGATTGTGGATATCGCAGCGCAGACCAGGGACAGCAGGAACAGCGAGATGAACAGGTCCCCGAAGGTCATGCCGTGGAAGATCTCGAGGATGAACTGGGGGATGATGTAATCCGTTCCCAGGCCGAGGCTTCCGATGTAGTTGTAGGCGATCATCCCGTGGTTCTCCATGAAGTACACGTTGCTGAGGGCTCCGACGGTGTACGCGGAGCCGACGATCGCCAGCATGAAGACGGATCCTACGATCAGGGACCTGTTCAGGTCCTTGTCGTTCTTGGCGGACATGAACCTGACGGCCAGCTGGGGCTGGGTGAGCGCACCGATGCCGACTCCGAGCAGGAAGGTGGTGACGACAGTGAGCCATTCCTGGGAGCCGAAGTCTGAGAAGTTGGTCCATCCGTTGAATCCGGGCTGAGTGCCGGTGTTCATGGTGTCGATGATGGATGAGTCCCACAGGTTGACAAGGGCCCCGTTGGCAGCGGTGACCCCGCCGAGGTAGTCGTATGTGACGATCAGGATGACCACCATGCCGACGAACATGATCGCCGCCTGGAGGGCATCGTTGTACATGACGGCGATGATCCCGCCGTAGACCACGTACACGGCGACGATGACCGCCAGGGCGATCAGGATGATGTCGTACATGCTGTTGAGGCCGGTGATGGTGGCGAGGGAGTTCACGCCTCCCTTGAGGACAGCGGCCGCATAGATGGGCATCATGACGATGATCAGGATGGCGGTGAACGCCCTGATACCGCTGGACTTGTAGATCTTTCCGAGAAGGTCCGCGAAGGTGGAAGCGCCCAGCTGCCTGCCCTTGCGGCGAGTGGGCCCTCCGAAGACGAGGAACGCCACGATGAGCCCGACGAAGAGGTTGAGGAAGCACAGCCACAGGATGGACATCCCGTGGACGGCGGCCTGGCCGCCGAACCCGATGACCGCCGAGGCGGAGAGGAAGGTCGCGCCGTAGGACAATGCGATGATCACGGGGCTGGCCTTGTTCCTCCCGAGGAGGAACTCCTGGTTGTTCTTCGTGTTCCGATAACCGTAGATCCCCAGAAGGAGCGTTATCACAACGAACACAGCCGCCAGGACCCCGAACGTGAGAAGATCGACGCCTTCAGTTGCCATCGTCTTCATCTCCCTCGGAGCCGCGGCCCTTTATCAGTCCGTAGGCTATGCAGAAGACCACGCAGAGTATGCTCCCGACGTATGCTCCCACTATCCACGGATCCGTCAGACCGAAGAACCCCATTTCAATTCACCTTGTGCCGTGCTAACAATTAGCACACTAATCCTCTATCGAAATACGGTATATAATGGTTGCTCGTCCGGAACATGCCTGGACAGGCCCGGAGAACGCTGTTCGCGCATGCATCCGCACAGGTTGCTGGCGGACATTCCGAGCGAGTCCGACGAAGATATAATAAAGAACCTGGTAATCACCGAAGTGGCTTGGCCGGGGCGCTTGGCGTGTCCTATACCCGAAATCGTCAATATGCGGGGGCGACAGCAGGGGACGGCCCCGCTGAACATCCAAGCCCATGGAACAACGATGAAACTTTGTCCTATAGAGTCGGTGTTTGTGACGAAAGCGGCCGGAGGGTCGCGGTTCACACATCAATCGGGGAAACCGGGCGAGGTCCTGACGGGAGCAGCTTTACCTCGAACTACTGACGTTTGTGGGATCACAGGGTCGAGACGTGAAGTGGTCAACTTGGATCGGGATGCGAGGTCAACCCCTGTGGCCACTTCTGTGACGGATTGAAAAAAAAAGGTCAGGGGGATGTCATCTCTCTTTGGGACGGCATCCGGTGATGATCTCCTTCTCGAAGTCGAACAGCACGGCGGTGTCCTTCCCGTCGGTGATCTTCAGCTTCTTGGAACCGTCCACCTTCCCTACCACGGCGCCTTCGCATCCGACCTGGGCGAAGATGTCTATGATCTCCTGCGAGCAGGCGCTGTCGCATGCGAAGCAGAACCCGCATCCCTGGTAGGTCAGGTACCATTTGACGTCGTCCACGCCTTCGGGGCGCGGGATGGCGCCGAGATCGACGAGAGCGCCCATGGAGGAGGACTCCAGCATCATGCCGAGGGTGCCTATGCTCCCGGGGTTGCTCATGTCCTTGCACGAGTGGGCCAGATGCCTCTCGCCTACGATGGCGGCGGCCTCCATCTGGTCCCTGACGAGCTTGTCGTCCTTGTCGATGGTGGTGACGAACGCATAGGGCAGCTCCGGAGGGTAGAACCCTTCGGTGTCTATCACGAAGACTATGTCGTCTCCGGGCTGCGCGGTGCTGCTCCTGAGCAGGGCGTCCTTCTTCACGTTGCCGACGATGGAGATGTCTATGGCGTTGTAATGGCAGTCGGGATGCACGTGCCCTCCCACGATGGGGACATCGAACTTCTGGATCCCGTCCTTCATCCCGCGGATGATCTCCTTGCAGACCGTGGTCTCGACTATGGACATGACATCGACCATGCCGAGGGCCCTTCCGCCCATGGCGGCTATGTCGTTCACATTGACGAGCACCGCGAAGTACCCGGCATAGTAGGGGTTGACCTTCACCAGCGATTCCATGATGCCGTCTGCGGCGAACAGGATGTACTGGTCGCCCACGTCTATGGCCGCGGCGTCCTCGCCTTCGGCCGCTGCGACCTTCGGGAACCCTGCGGTGGGGAAATGGTCCACGATGTCGTGGATCCTGTGCTTCCTGGTGACGCCGGGGTACGAGCGTATGGCCTCGGCGATCTCCGCTACGGTGTGGGTCAACGCCACAGCCCCCTGTTCCTGAGATGGCGTATGCACACGAGGCACAGAAGCACCATTGCTACAAGGAGCACCACATAGGCGTACCTGTAGTCCGCGCCCGGCAGAGGCACGTTCATGCCGTAGAAGCTTGCGAGCATGGTGGGGATCGAGATGATCAGGGTGATCGAGGTCAGGAACTTCATGACGCTCGCCAGGGAGTTGTTCAGATCGGCTTCCACCAGCTGCCTGGTACCCTTGATGATCTGGCTGTAGGTCATGGTCATCTCCAGGGCCTGGTTGGTCTCGATTATCACATCGTCCATCAGGTCCCTGTCCTCCGGGTTGGAGACGAAACGGGACAGCTTGCTGAGCCTGTCGATGACCGACGCGTTCACGCTGAGGCTGGTCTTGAAGTAGACCAGGTTGGACTCCAGCTCATGGAGCTCGAACAGGTCGTCCCTGCGGGTGACCCTGCGTATGGACTCCTCGATGGCCATCCTCTTGACCTCGATGTACTTCAGGTCCGCCTGGTAGTTCATGGCGATCCTGAAGAGGATCTGTAGCATGAAGCGGGTGCGGTTGTCCACGTTCACCGTGTTGATGTTCTTGTTCTTGCTCCCGGTGATGGTGAGAGCGAAGAGCTCCTGCAGGGAGACGGTGACGATGGCCGTGTCGGTTATCGTTATGGAAAGCGGATATGTCGTGAACTCCTCGCGGTTGTTCCTCCACTCGCGTGTTGGAGCGTCGACGAGGATCAGCGTGTACTTGGGTGAGACCTCGGTCCTGGACCCTTCTTCGTCGTCCAGAGCCGCGGTGAGCGCCTCTCTGTCTATCTGGAGGGCCCTTTGGACCTGATCTATCTCTTCGGGGGACGGATTGACCAGGTTGATCCATACGCTGTCCTTGATCGCATCCGTCTTGACGGGCTTCCCGTCCTTCATCTCGTAGATCGTCATCATCTTTCTCACCTCTTTATCATCACATCACGAAGGATACTATCACTATCAGGAACACGAACAGGACCACGTTGGAGACGCATCCGGACACGTTGTCCGTGACCTTCTTCCTGCGCTCCTCGTCCTTGATCCCGAGCTTCTCCCCGAGCCAGTTGACCGCACCGGCGAATATGAAACCTCCGTCGAACGGATAGGCCGGAAGGGCGTTGGAGATGGCCAGGAGGATGTCCAGCCAGAATATCCAGTAGAGCAGGGACAGGAGCATCCAGAACACCTGGCCCATCGGAGCGTCGTACCACCACTTCAGGTCGTCCGGTATGGGGTCGGACCCGTTGAACGGCCCGGAGATGTACGAGAAGAACGAAGTGACGTAGGAATACGCCCCGGTAGCCCCGTAGAAGGGGTTGGCGGCGCTGTCCAGGACTATGCCCGGAGTGGTGAACGTCATGCCGCCGGTGGTGACGGACATCCCGATGAACGCGGAGCCGTTCCTGTTCGACAGAGTCAACGTGTGCTCGTCGGGGACCAGGCCGGTGACGTCGTCGGTGATGGGGACCGTCAGGACGGTGACCTGCTGTCCGGGGGAGAAGGCCGCCATGGCGTCGAGGAAGCCCTGCGAGGAATGGATCTTCACGGTCTGCTCGTTCCCTTCGGAATCTGTGTATCTGAAACCATAGAGGAAGGTCTTCGTCTCGATGCCCGATGATATCGCCGGAGCGTCCGTGGACAGTGTACGTATGAAGACGCCCATCTGGACAGCTTTCTCGGTGATCTTCTCTTCGCCTTTGTAGATATAGTGGACATAATACGTCTTAGTCGGATCGAATCCGTTTCTATCCGATATATCCAAAGAAACTTGTTTTCCATTAATGGTGGTAACGGCTTGTATGGGCTCCTTACGGTCATCATCACCATAGCTGAACCCGGTGATAAGCGCGGAAGCGGGGATCCCTGCGATCAGAGCAGGGGAGTCCGCATCGACCCTGTAGACGCCGGCGTTGTCGGAGTAATCGGTGTGAAGGGCGCTGCAGCATCCCGCCAGCAGCACTATCGCGACGATGGCGAACACCGTGTTCACGGATATCCCTGCGGTGTACATGTCCATCTGCGCCTTCCTGGGCTTCTTGGACATGTCCTCCTCGTTGGGCTCCACGAAGGCCCCCAGAGGGACCACTCCGTACAGCAGCCCGGACGAATCCACCCTTGCGCCGTTGGCACGGGCCTGTATCCCGTGGCCCAGCTCGTGGACTACCATGGCGAAAAGGAGCGCGACCACACCGTAGCTCAGAGGCAGGATGGGGTTGAACCCGGGGATTGCCAGGGCGTACTCGATCCCGATGCTGGAGCCCGACGCGATCCTGGAGGGCACCGCCAGCAGGGCGACGATAAGCATGTACATCATCAGGAAGAACAGCACCGCCGAGACTGCCTTGGAGAAGAACCCGAACGCAGACCAGAACCGGGGGTACCTGGCCAGGCGGTCCATGGTCTTCATCCCCAGCTGTGTGCGGATCATTATGCAGGGACCGTACTTGCAAAGATGGTAGCGCTCTGCCTTCTCTGGATTCCTCCAGACCCATATCCATATAGGGACATAGATCACAGCCAGTATCAGAAGTACGGTGTACGCCGTGTTCATAGGGTTCCCTCGAGACTGGGTAAACCCTTCTTCTATAAATGCAGGTCGGGGTTGAGCTACACGGGCCCGTGGGAAACTGATGCATCCATCAGCGGACGACCTCGGCCCTCTCGGACACTATGCCTATTATCCTCTCGGCCCAGCCCAGCTTCCTCAGCTTCACGGCGGGGTCGGAGCCCTGCTTCGGATTGGGGTGCAGGAAATCGAACCCCCTGAGGACTATGCGCCCGACGCCGAACTCCTGGCAGATGCACACCGCCCTGTCGCCGTCGGTGAAGCCGCCGTAGTCTGCGACGACGGTGTCCGGACGGGACTGCGTCGTGAGGATCACAGGGCCCTTGAACTCCGGCGCGTGCATGCGGATCAGGTCCGTGTTGTCCCCATGGGCATGGATGAAGGCCAGAGAGCCTCTTCTGCTGCATTCTATCTGGGCATCCATGGGGCCGTCCAGGTCGGTGACGATCACATCGGGGACGATGCCTGCGTCCAGGAGCCTTGCCACCGCGGAGCCCGAGGCGACGACCGTCCCCTCTGTGCCCTTCGATGCCAGCTCCTCTTCCAGAGAAGGCGCATCGCCCACCACGGTGGCCACAGGGCCGAACCTGTCGCTCACCTCGTCCTCGGTGACCAGATCGGAATTTACGGTGACTGCTTTCAGGACCCTGACGGCCGCTTCATCCGAATCCCTGTCGTATCCCATGTCCAGAAGGATCTGCTCGTACAACGGCTCCCATTCAGGAAATCTCATGCTCGGCCTCCGCACCGCTGTCGCGCGCCAGGAGGCGGTCCTTGATGAAGTTGCTGGTGATGGACATGGCTATGCCGAGGACGATCTCGACTATCCCGATGTTCATGGAAGACGCGGTCTCCACGAAGCCGATGACGGTGTCCAGGATCCCCAGGCCGACCATCCCCAGGCTGGAGATGGCCACCATGTCGAACATGAGGCTGAGCTTGACGGCCCTGGTGGTCTGATAGTTGTGGATGACGACTCCCACGAGGTAGATCTCGAACCCGATGACCACGGGCCATATCATGGCCGATATGTAGCGCAGGGCGCTGCCCACGGCGGACGAGTTGTAGTAGTTCCCGATGTCCAGGTAGTTCCACATGGCGCATATCAGAACGAGCGCGATGGCGACGGACAGGAAGATGAGACGGGTGGACCCGTCGGTGATGGACGACTTGAGCTTCCTCTGGAAGCGGTCGAACCTGTCCCCCACGTTGTAGCCGTACAGCAGCAGGACTATGCCGATGAAGCACACCGTAACGCTACCGGACATGCCGGCGAGGATGTTTATGTCATGATCCCTGGCATAGACGAGCAGGGACGGCATGATGAAGAACAGGGACAGCAGGACGATGATGAACCCCAGCGGGACCAGGAACCTCTTCCTCTTGCCGGGGTCGGACAGCATCTTTGTCATGATGTAGAGGGACCCCTCAAGACCCGGGGCCTGCTTGACGTAGACCTTCCTGACAGAGTCCACATGGGCGCGGGAGGATATGATCGGGTAGATGTACTCGTCCTCCGCACCGTCCCCCACGAGGACGACGCTGTCGGGCTCGATCTCGTCGAGGACCTCCTCCAGCTGGGCCACGAGGGCGAGGTCGGAGCGGTGCCCGACCTTCTCGTCGCCGCATATCAGGGCGACATCGGCGTCGTGGCCGTCCTCCTGGATCTCCAGGCACACGCTCACAGCCGCATACAATGCGTTGAGGTCGGAATCCTCCGGATCCGCGATGCCGAAAGCCGTGGCGGCATCGAGGCAGTTCTGGACACCGACGACGGGAGTGTTCACCTTCCCCTTAACGCCGAAATCGTCGTCCCTGTCGACGACCAGAACCAGAGTCTTCCTCATGGTGGGGATTATCGCCTGGATACTAATAAGGTTGACCGTCCGCTGCTTCGTCCATGTACGAAGGAACGTGAGGGTCTCGCAACAGTTATAGGCTGGATTCCGATAGGGCAGGCGATGAAGGTCAGATGGCACGGGCATTCATGCTTCGAATTCAGCGACGGCGATGTCACCGTCGTCGTGGACCCCCACGACGGCCGCACTCTCGGCATCAAGCCGCCCTGCGCGTCCGCAGACGTGGTCCTCATGACCCACGACATCTACGACCATACTGCTTCGCGCGTGATCAGAGGCGCCCATAAGGACCATCTCACGACGATGGGGGAGTTCTCCGAGGCGGGGATGTCCTTCACCGGCCTCCAGACCTTCATGGACAACATGAGGGGCGAGGAGCGCGGGATCAACGCCATGTACCTCTTCGAGATGGACGGGATAACCGTGTGCCACTGCGGGGACATCGGGTGCATCCCTGACGATGATGTGATCGACAGGATCCGCGGAGTCGACATGCTCTTCGTGCCCACGGGCGAGATGTTCACGCTCGCTATGCCCGAGCTCAGGAGGTTCCTGGAGCTTGTGAACCCCAACGTCATAATCCCGATGCATTACAGGGTCGGCGGCCTGTCCATCCCGCTGAGCCCCATAGACGACTTCCTCGACATGATACCCGAGGGCGCCGTCGACTACGTGGGCAACGAGATAGATGTCTGCAGAGAGGACATCGACGGCATGAAGCAGTGCTGGGTGTTCGACCGCTGAGCATCTGCGAAGCTCGCGCTGTTGCCTTGTTTTTGAATGGCCCGACAGAAGGGATCCTGTTCAGTAGAGGACGAGCCCGTCCTCGATCTTCCCCATCTCGATGGGCGTGGTCTCGTCTCCGACGACCGCTCCCTTGGAGTTGGCGATGAGCCCGGCTCCGACCATGCGCCCGCCGTGGTTGACGGAAGACCTGATCGCTTCGACCTTGAGGACGCTCTTGATGAGGTCGAGCTCCTCGTCGGAGGCGTCCATGTGGCAGACGCAGCCCTTGTTTGTCACGGTGCACACGGATCCGACCGTGTTGCATCCCGCTATGGACGAGAGCACGACTTCCACGCCGAACGCGTCGGAGATCTCCTTGGCGGCGGCCTCGCCGTACTCGGGGCTAACGATGGCCCCGTGGTCGTTGACGAGGATGTTGTTGCCTGCAGCGTTCAGCGAATCGTCCAGAAGGTGCACGGGGACGGAAGCCTCGATGGCCTCGATCTCCCTGGCGTCGGCCAGCCCGCTCATCACTGCGCAGTTGGAGTTGATCGCCATCAGTGAGCCTATCACATGGGCCCCGGCGATCGTCACTTTAAACGATTTGACGCCGAGCGCCCCCTCCACAGCCCTTTCGAACTCGGAGGAGGCGTCGGCCGGAATGAATGCGAAGCTCTCGTTCGCGGCCGCGAACACTCCCACGTTGGGGTTTCCCGAATGGCGCGAGAGCCTCATCATGGTATCACTCCGCCAGCGAGACCTCGACGAGGCCGTCGTCGTACTTGACCGCTTTCACGGTGATCTTGGAGGGAGGGTTGCGGATCCCGTTCTCCCAGATCTTGTCGTTGACACTGGCGTCGATCCAGACGTTGTCAGCGTCGACCTTCATGTGCCTCATGACGATCTCCCTGACCTCTTTGACGGCGCGGTTGGCCCTGCGCGTGCGGGGGGCCTGTTTGGTCTTCCTCAGGGGAATGACCATGATTCTCTCGAATTCGTCTGCCATCCAAATCACTCCTTGATCTTGCTCATGCGCCAGGACCTTCTCTTAGGGTGGTGCAGGAACTGCCTGTTCGTTCTGATCATGACCCAGGCGGGAACACGGCGGTTCTGGTTGACCTTCTTGTTGAGCCTGGCTTTCATTGCGGGGGCCTTTGTGCTTGACATGATTATCTCCTCTCTATGGTGATCTCCCT
>CAVCVB010000020.1:0-24298 GCA_963605395.1 Firmicutes bacterium CAG:194 | reverse complement strand
GACGTCGCCTTCACACGGCGGAGGTCGCCGGTTCAAATCCGGCCGGGTCCACCATCTTTTGAACCTTTGAGAATCGCTTGGACGGGGCTTTCCGCACGTCCGGTACACAGTCGCCGAGGCGGTCTCCCGCCCCGGCTTAAGAGGATCAGTTTCCTACCAGCTCGGTGCCGGAGAAGCTCATGGTCGGCACGTCCACCACGCCCATCTGAGCGCTGTCGTTCCCGATGGCCTCGATGCTGCGGACGGCGTCCAGCATGTTGCCCATGAGGAGCGCGTTGTTGACGGTCCCCACGACCTCGCCCTTGCGGATCAGGTAGCCGCATCTGACGTTCAGCCCGAACCTGCCTGTGAGCCCGTCGGCCTCCGGCCAGGCGAACTTCTCCACCAGGATCCCGTGGTCGGTCTGGGCGATGATGTCCTCGCGGGACATCCTCCCCGGCTGCACGACCATGTTCAGCGGCTTTATGACGGGGGTCCTCTCGAACGCCCCCTGGGCCTCCACGCTGGACCTCCTCATCCCGTTCCCGGTGCTGTCGCCGCAGAACGAGTCCCTCAGGAAGGACCTCAGGACGCCGCCCTCGATTATCGAACGGCGCTCTGTCGGAGTGCCCTCGTCGTCGAACACGCAGGACAGCGGCGCGGGCACGGTGGGATCGTCCACGATGGTCAGGCAGTCGGAGGCCACCTGCTCCCCGACGGAGTCCTTCCACATGCTCCTGCCGTACTTCACGTTCTCTCCGTTCACCGCGGATCCGACAGATGACATCATCATGTCCCCCAGCTCGCTCGGGGGAAGGATCATCGTCAGGCTCTCGTGGCCCTTGAACTCCTTCGCTCCGGCGGCGGCGCGGGCCTTCTCCGACAGCCTGCTGCCTATGAGCCCGGGATCCAGGTCCAGCCCGGTCCCGTGGAACGTCTCCATCCCCTCGCCGGGATGCTCTCCCCTGAACATCGATGTGAAATGACCGTACACGAGAGTGCTCTCGCTGGACACGTCCGCCCCGTTGCTGTTCATTGTGCATCCCCTGTTCAGGGACACGCGCACCTGGGCGCGGGGGATGTTCACTGTGCACGAATCGATCACGGCCTTGGCGATCTCCCTCAGGTCCTCCGGGGTGATGTCCACCACCCTCCTGTCGATGACATCGGGGGCGGAGATGCGGGCCTTGCCAGGAACGGCGTATCCCTTGAAATCCGGGTCCGCCGGAGAATACCTGAGGACCGCCTCCGCCATGGACACGCAGTCCTTGACGGAATCCTTCCCGGCGAGGGCGACGGAGGCCTTCCCCTGCCGCCCGCCGTCGGCCATCCTGACCATGATCCCCGACTCCGTCTTGGTCTCGATGTTGCTGATGTGGGAGTCGTCGATGTAGATCGTGTTCACGACGGCTTCCGAGACGTATACCTCGGCGTGCTCATGGCCCTTGACGGCCCGGAGCGCCTGCTCCGCATAGGAATGCATGTCGCTCACTGCCCTCCCCCCACGATCATCCTGGCGCGCATGTACGGGCCTCCTGAGGAGACCCTCACCCAGTCTTCTATCCCTTTCCCGCACATCCCTCCGTCCAGGACGACCTCCTTGGAGAGGGCGTCCGCCGAGGACAGGATGTCCACGGACCTGCCGGTCAGCGTGAAGGACTGCAGAGGCTTCACGATCTCCCCGTTCCTGACGAGGAACCCGCGGAGGCACTTGGCCTCGAAGCACCCGCCCACGGGGTCCTCCATGCCGTTGATCATCTTGTCGCAGAGGATCCCCTCCTTGGTGTCGGCGATGATCTCGTCCCTGTCCCACTCGCCGGGGCCGAAGAAGGTGTTGGTCATCCTGACCCAGACCCTCTTGCCGTAGCTCTCGGCCCTTCCGTTCCCTGTGGGGGAGACTCCCAGCTGGGATGCGGTCTCCAGGCTGTGCATGTACCCTTTGTAGACGCCGTGGTCGATTATGGTCGTGCACGAGGACGGGGTGCCCTCGTCATCGTATGGTATGGAGCCGTGGGCCCCGCGGACGGTGCCGTCGTCGTACATGGAGATTATGTAGGAGGCCACCTTCCTCCCTTCCGCGCCCGTCAGGAACGAGCGCTTCTTGGTGATCTCGTCGCCTTCGGAGGCGTGCCCCATGGCCTCGTGGGCCAGCAGGCCGGAGACCATCGGATCGGATATGACGGTCAGGTTCCCGGACGGCGCCCTGTCGGCCTTGAGGGTCGCGATGGCCTCCGCGGCGGTGGTCCTTCCCAGTTCTTCCAGGTCCAGGTCGCGGACCACTTCGTACCCCCTGGTGCTGTCGGGGCCGTCGTAGTAGCGCTCCATCCTCTGGCCGTCGGCAGCGACGGACATGGCCCTGCACAGGACGCGGACCTCCTCCCAGCTCATGTCGGAGCCGGCGGAGCTGACCAGGGCGTTGGACTTCACCTCCTCGGAGTAGGACCCGACGCTGTTGATGATCCGCTCGTCATGGGACTGCGCCTTGTCAAGGTCCCTCGCGGCCGAGATCTTCTCGTCCAGGTCCACGGAATCCGGATGGATCCTCACGTCGGCGCGGTCGTGGCGCCTGACCACGGAAGGCTCCAGGCGGAGGTCGGACCTGCCGTCCCCGGAAGCGTTCCTCACGGCGTCCTCGGCTGCCTTCAGCACCGCTCCGCGGTCGAAGGACGTGACCGTCCCGTACCCCCATCTCCCGCCGTTCCATGCCCTGAGGCACACTCCGCCGGTGCTCTTCTGGACCAGCTGGCGCAGCCCCCCGTTCAGGGAGCTCACGCCTATGACCTTCACGGTCTGCGACCTGGCGTCGGAGAACTCCGCGCCCAGGTCCTGCATGCGCGCGACGGCCTCTGACAGCACGTCCTGCGCGTCCACGGCCTTCTCCGTCGCGACAGACTGCATCTCACACCACCGTGAATGAATGGTCGAACGACGTCAGGACCTCGCAGCCGTCCTCGGTTATCAGGCAGGTGTCCTCGATCCTTATCCCGCCCACGCCGGGGATGTAGATCCCGGGCTCGGCGGACACCACGTTCCCGGCGCGGAGCACCTGCTCCGACCTGGGGGACACGGAGATGTCCTGGTGGACGTCCATGCCGATGCCGTGGCCGAACGAATGTATGAACTTCCCTTTGAACTCGGACTCGTCGATGACCTTCCTGGCGGCCAGGTCGGCGGCGCTGGCCTTGGCCCCGTCGCGGTACTCCGCAATGCCTGCCAGCTGAGCCTGGCGGACGACTTCGTAGGCCCTCTCCAGCACCTCCGGGGGCTTCCCAAGGAACACCGTGCGGGTCATGTCCGAGCAGTACCTGTCGTACTTGGTGCCGAAATCGAACAGAGCTGTGTCCCCCTTCTTCAGGCGGTAGCCGCAGGGCATGTGGTGGGGCTGGGACGAGTACGCCCCGAAGGCGGCGATGGTGTCGAAGGCGTTCCCCGTGCCTCCGAGCTCCCTCATGCGGGCGTCCATCCTGGCGGCGACCTCCTTCTCGGACACGCCTTCGGAGAGCATTCCCGGGATCTCCCCCGCCACGATTGACGATATCCTGCAGGCCTCGCGGGTGGCCGCGATCTCCTTCTCGTCCTTCACGGAGACGGTGTCGGCGATGGCCTTGCCGGCATCGACGGCCTCGATCCCGTCCACGGTCTTCTTGACGAACTCCACCGCGGCGTATGAGGCGGAATGGGCGTTGAACCCGACCTTGGAGCATCCTTTCAGCGCTTCCCTCAGGAACCCGTCGCGCTCCTCGCGGGTGTGGTAGACGTGCACCTCCCCGGCGCCTTCGCGGGCGCCCTCCTCCTCGAGGATGCTGACGATCACGTCCAGGGACCCTCCGGGGCCGACCACCGCGAAGGACCCTTCGAAGGTCCCCGAGTTCTGCTCGGTGAGATACCAGAATGTGGAGTCGAGGAACGGCTCGCCGTCGTTGGCGATGACGACGGCGTCCATGCCCTCTGCGTTCGCGATAAGCCTCTCGGCCCTTGTCCCTTTCATGTGCGGGTGTATGGGGGCGCAGTATATGGGGATGATGAGGGACGGTACGGGAGCTTTGTCGATATCAGACAGGCAACGCCGAATAGAAACGATGAAACGTTTTGACAAGATATCGAAGCGATAGCATGAAGAAGCACTTCCCGGTCAGCGTGATAGACTTCAAAGACATGGTCTCTGGAGACTACCATTTCGTGGATAAGACCATGATGATCGCCGATCTCTGCCGGGCCCCTGGCAGCACCTTCATCTGCACCAGGCCCAGGAGGTTCGGCAAATCGATCAACCTGTCCATGCTGAACTACTTCTTCAACATCAAATACAAGGACGACAAGGACATCTTCGCCGGAACCAAGATCTCTGAATGCCACATGTGCGATGAACATCGGAACAGATACCCTGTGATAAGGCTGAACCTGTCCACTGTGGATGTAGACAATCCGGACGGGGCGGACAGCGGACTGAAACTGGCCGTGTCCTACGTAGCCACAGAGGTCAGGACATCCGCGATAGCTTCTATGCTGACTGATCAGGAGATGCAGCGCATCCTAGATCTGGAAAACATGAAAGCGGATTACACTGTGCTCCAGTCGTCCATCAACTGGATCAGCGGGCTCTTGGAGAGGCTCTATGGCGAGAAGGTCATCATTCTCGTAGACGAGTATGACCAGTGCATCCACAACATCACAGATCCAGCCAAACTCGAAGAAATATCAGCATTGATGCGTGGATTCATGCAACAGAGCTTCAAGATCAACGACCACATCAGACTGGGCGTGGTCACGGGCGTGATGCCCATATTGCAGACCGGGATGTTCAGTGGATTCAACAACCCGAGAGTATGCGACATATTCGACACAGCATGGGACGAGTACTTCGGGTTCACGGAAAAAGAAGTTGCCAAGTTGCTGAACGATTCCGGAATCGAACAAGATAAGATTATCGAGATTCGCGAATGGTATGACGGATACCGCTTCGGCGATGCGGATGTGTACAACCCGTTCAGCGTCAATCAATATCTGGATAACAGTTGCAAGGTCAAAGAATATTGGAACCTGACCACTACTGGGGGAATATCCCAGCAATTGATCTCCAGCCTGGATGTAGATTGCTTGACGACCCTCAAACAGCTTGCCGTCGGCACAATCGACTCTATAGAGTCCCCGGTGAACTACCGGATGTCTTTCACCGACATCGTCAGCGAAGACAGGAAAGCATCCGACGTGTACTCGTATCTGGCGATGTGCGGATATCTCAAGGCAGTGCCTTCGAATACGGACGAGGGGCGCGTTATCTACCGCATGTCCATAGTGAACAAGGACGTCAAGAGCGCATTCGAAGGATTGATCGAACGTGTCAAAAAGATGGAAATCGAAGCTCCGATCAATCTCAAGAACGACATCTATGCTGGAGATGCGGATCGGATAGCCAACGACCTCGTCCTGATTCTAAGCGGCCGTAGCATGGACAAGACCTGGAACCATGACCGCTACAAAGAGCTTCTCGGAAGCGTGCTGGACTTGCAGTGCATGAGATCGGTGGATGAAATGCCGAAAGGACTGGGAAAGGTCGACATATTCGTGAAAGGCACGAAGACTAAGCCTGCTGTCGCCATTGAGATAAAGACATCGTCCAAAGAACCCAAAGAAAACCTGGCAAGCAAGGCCATGAAGTCCATACTCGACAAGGGATATGCAAGTGAACCGCTGGATGGTGACGTGATATCGATTGGCATAGGCATCAGGATCAAAGACGTGGCCGTGCGCGTGATCATGCCAGGGGAGTATTGATAGGAGCGATTATTCGCTCATACCACATGCTCAGGAACGGGCCCTGATGTAGTCTTCGACATCCAGGACAGTGTTCTCGATCCGCTGCCACTGGAGCGCAGGCTCATCGAGGAAATCCAAGACCCCGTACCTGTCGAACAGGTCCAGCGTCTCCGGCGCAGTGAGCCCGTGCTTCATGCGGTACTCCTCGATGCAGTAGATCTTCAGCAGCTTCGAGTACTGCTCGCTCATGGTGCCACCGGCCAGACCAGGTTCCCGCGCATCTCGTCTTCGAAAAGCCTCGAGAGGACCCTCACGCTGAAATGCCATACTTCGGTCTCTTGGTCCTGGAGACGGTCGTAGACCTTGGATCTCATGAAGATGCGGATGGCATCGTTCTCGGACAGCTCTCTAGTTTCCATGATGTTAGATACGACGCCGCTCGTCAGATCTCTCTTTATGCATTCGAACCATCTCGGATCTATCACCATTTCACCTCCCAACTTCCTACATAGCGAAGGTGTTGGAGAGATTTATCGGTATGGAACAAGACTTGCCCATCAAGCCTTGCTGACTCCAGCAACTGCATCGCCTGTTCCTTGGACATCAGCCCTGTCTCGAACCTGTATAGGATCGTGAACACCCCCTCGTCTGCGACTGGCCCGATCACGACATCATAGTCATGCCCGAGATCGTCCATACGATTGAATTCGACGAAATCGAACCATTCTTCTGTCGGGCCATCAAACAGCAGCACATCCAGATCTTCAGATTCGTCATATTCGTACTCTGAAACCCGATCAGACGGTTCCATTGTACAGAAATATACGACGCATAGCTCGCCATATA
The DNA here is from genome assembly GCA_963605395.1 of Firmicutes bacterium CAG:194. Lineage (GTDB taxonomy): Archaea > Thermoplasmatota > Thermoplasmata > Methanomassiliicoccales > Methanomethylophilaceae > Methanoprimaticola. The sequence goes on along the minus strand of CAVCVB010000020.1, from coordinate 17,716 downwards.
ATAGTGTGTACAAAATAGCGAGCTATTAATGCGTATTAAATGAAACAATGCAACAGCTAGAAACTTCTCGAGTACGATATGGCTGGAACAATCACATGCCAATCAGATGTTATGTCTCGATTCTGCGTTTTTACGGATAATATCTGTAATGATGCTGCTTTTTTACGGATAGCCTCCGTAAAAACGTATCCCGGGATTTTTTGTTACTTTCGCAGCAACAACCTATATACTCTAGCTACGCATACAGAATCATGTCGGGAATATGCGAATCCTCTGGACGCTATCCTAGACATGAGTAAGTGACTATCAGCCAATAGACTGGGTAGTCCATCGTGTCGTGACTGGCTGGACATAATCGGAGATTCGAACGAACAGTACGATTATGGGCTCAGGCGTTGGTTGTCCGCGGATGACCTCCGAAAAATCCGCCTATTGGCGTTGAAATACGTCCGTGGGTAACATACGATGGCGCGGATACGTCGGAACCGAGTCGGTTCCGAGTATCTGGAGAATCGAATCAATTCTTAAAATTTGGATGGTTCGAGGAGTTAGCCACACAAGATAAGCTCAGCGGATAGCCTAGGCTATCAAATTCTAATGGCTCCAACGCCCTACCTGGAAGACACGGGAATAATGACGTTCATGCTGGGGCCGGAAACGGGCAGGGGCCTCATCGACGAGGATTACAAGGTCAACAACGGCGCCCTCGTCGAGAACTCCGTTGCATCTGCCCTGGCCAATAGGGGGTACGGGCTGTACTACTACAGCGATCCCGCGAAACGCGTGGAGATCGACTTCGTCGCGAACCTCAACGGCAAGATCGCCGCCATCGAGGTGAAGTCCGGCAGGAAGAGATCGGCCAGATCGCTCCTGAATCTCGCCGAGATCGGACAGGATGCGGACATCCTGATCAAGGTCTCCGACTCCAACCTCTCCGTGGACGAGAACGGAGTCTGCCACCTCCCGTACTTCGGGCCGTCGTTCTTCGACGAATGCAGGCCGCTGGAGCCTTCGAAAGCGGACTGGTCGGACCTGCTGGACGAGAGCAAACCGCTGGGCAAGACAATGAAGAAGTGAAGGCCCGCACGGGGCGGGCATTGGTTTCAGAAAAACGGATCAGATCCCGATCCACTCGTTCCTGACGATCCTCTTCAGCGCCGAGATGGCTGACATCGCGGCCAGGTAGGACGTCTTGGGGTTGTCCGGAGACGGGACGTTGTACGTGTGGCAGACCATCTCTCCGAACTCGCCCTTCAGCTTGAGCTCGTGGGAGTTGGTGTGCGTGGCAGGGTCCAGCACGACGGTGACCTTGGTCCTGTCGAAGCCCACTCCGAGGAGGGCCACGGTGGCGGCCACGTTGACGTTCTTGGGGAACAGCTGGACGGCCTCCCTCGCGGGACCGGAGAATATCACGGTGGGCTCCTTCACATCGTCCACGATGATGCCGCGGTCGATGAGGAACGCCACGCCCTCCAGGCTCTTGGGGCCCTTGGTGGTGATCAGCTCGACCTCGTCCAGCTGGCCGACGGCGGAGGACCTGAGCCCGTCCGTCCCGCAGACCGCTCCCGACGGGATGAATATCTTGGCCTCGGCCTGGGCGGCCTTGTCCTTGACGGCCTCCCTGAACGCGTCGTCCACCAATGCTCCGACGGACATGATCATGATGTCCACTCCCCTGGCGACCACCTTGGGGACGATGGCGGTGGCGGCCCTCTGGGAAGCGGCCTCGATCACGAGGTCGCAGTGGTAGAGCTCCTCCTCCACATCGCTGATGACTATCGCCTTCTTCAACTGGGCGGCGAGCTTCTCGGCGAGCTCGGGCACCTCGTCCATGAGGTAGATCCTCTTGACCTCGGCCATCTCATCGGCCGCCTTGGCGAGCTTCGACCCGATGGAGCCGCAGCCTACGATCGTTATGCGCATGGGTGCACGTTATGCGTCATCGCTCTTATAATGTTTGTATAAATCGAAATCCCAGCGACGCAATCTGAACGGAATCCGCAGTTTCGCTACGATTGACGGTAATCAGATATCGGAATCCGCAGGGATCATCTGAGCCCGTCCCACTCGGCCATGAACTCCTCCAGGAAGCCCTCCATGTACCTGTGGCGGGACTCCGCCATGGCCTTGGCGGTCTCCGTGGACATCATGTCCTTCAGCAGGAGCAGCTTCTCGTGGAAGTGGTTGATGCTGGTGCCCTTGTTCGCCCCGTATGCTTCCGCGTCCATCCCCGTCTTCGGCGCCTCCCCGGGCACGTGCATGTCGCGTCCCCTGCTCCCGCCGTATGCGAAGGCCCTGGCGATGCCTATGGCCCCGATGGCGTCCATCCTGTCAGCGTCCTGGACTATCTTCCCCTCCAGGGAATCCGGGGTCACCGAATCGGTGCCCTTGAACGACACCTGCTCTATGATCCTCACAACCCTGTCGGCGGTCTCTTCGGAGATCCCCTCGGACGCCATGAACCTCCTGGCGTTGGCATAGCCCGTGTCGCCGAACAGCTTCCGGTCGTCCGCGTCGTGCAGCAACGCGGCTAGCCTGACGACATCCATGTCCCCTCCCTCGGACCTGCATACCGACACCGCCAGGTCGTGCACCCTGACCGTATGCCAGATGTCATGGCCGCTGCTGTCTCCCTCGAAGAGCCCTGCGACGAACTCGCGGGCACGGACGAACACGGATTCTTCCATGGCTCCCCGGATGGCCACGGAAGATATCATACCGTCGGACCGCTCAAATACAGCCACCGCCTGCACATGCCCATGGAGCGCTACATCCTCGTCGACCACACTGCGGACATGATGGTCAAGGCATTCGGATCCACACTGGAGGAGTGCTTCGCCAACGCGGCCTATGCGCTGTTCGACCAGACTGTGGACCTGTCCGGGATCGGGACCTCGGAGGAGAGGGACATCCGCGTCAGCGGCATCGACGACGAGGACAGATTGTACTCGTTCCTGTCCGAGATGCTGTTCATCGAGGACTGCGACAACCTGATCCTGAAGGAGTTCGAGGTGTCCTTCGACGGAGACGACGTGGTATGCCATGCCCGCGGCGAGACCCTCGACAGGTCGCGGCACAGGGTGAGGTCCGAGGTGAAGGCCGTCACCTACCACATGATGGACGTCGACCGCTCGACGCCTTCGGTCACGGTGCTGTTCGACGTGTGAGCGCCGCCGTTTCATGCTTATAAACAAAGAGCGCATTGTGCCGGACATGCTCAGACTAGGCTGGTTCTCCACCGGGAGGGGCCCGGGATCGCGCAACCTCCTCAAAGCCGTCATGGATCAGAAGGAACTCGGCAACCTCGACGTCGAGATCGCGTATGTCTTCTGCAATTGGGACAACCTCGAGGAGGACAACCCCAAGCGCGAGCAGCGCAAGATGTTCTTCGACATGGTCGAGGGATACGGCATCCCGCTGGTGACCCTGTCCTGGAAGACGTTCATGCCCGAGCTGTGGGAGAAGGACCAGACCGCCTGGAGGAACGAGTACGGCAAGGAGCTGAGGAGGCTCACCTGCGGATACAAGGCCGACCTGGGGATCCTGGCCGGGTACATGCTCTGGATGGACGACGAGACCTGCAAAGAGTACGACATGCTGAACCTGCACCCCGCCCTGCCGGACGGCCCCAAGGGGACCTGGCAGGAGGTCATCTGGCAGCTCATCTCCGAGAACGCGGAGCGCCAGGGGGCCATGATGCACGTCTGCACCGAGGAATGGGACAGGGGAGCGGCCATCACCTACTGCGGCTTCCCCATCCGCGGAGGGGAGTACGACAAGCTCTGGGAAGACATGGACGAGAAGCTGAAGTCCAGGAGCCTGGAGCAGATCAAGGCCGAGGAAGGCCAGGAAGAGCCCCTGTTCAAGAAGATCCGCGAGGACGGGGCCAAGCGCGAGCTCCCCCTCATAGTCGCCACTATATCCGCCTTCTCCGAGGGGAAGGTCAGGATCGTCGGCAAGAAGCCCTATGCGGGCGATGTCCAGCTGCCCGGGCCCTACGACCTGTCCGAGAGCGTGGACGCGAGACTGGAGTGATCCGGATGCCTGGAGATTTCGATCCGGTGGAGGAGCTGGGGCTGTTCCCGGACAGGATATTCGTGTGCAACTGCCACGGGTTCCTGACGGAGAACAACTACCTCAGGGACGTCTGCGCCAGGTTCATCCGCAACGGCGCCCACTTCTACGACGTCCTGAAGAGGTACGACGAGCTCACCGCCTACGTCCTGGGAAGGGAGGAGGCCAGCTCCGGGGACCTGTACAAATGGGCCGTGCCGTTCCTGAAGGCCAACGGCGCCACCGATTTCCTGGTGGAGAAGTTCGGCCGCGAGGACATGCGCCTGATGCCCGGGGCCAAGGAGGCCATGGGCTACATCAGCAGCCTCCTGCCCACCTTCATGACCACGTCCATGTACGAGCACGGGGCCATGGCCGCCATGGACGCCCTGGACAGGCCCGTCCTGGACCTGGGATGCAGCCAGATGTCCCTTGACGACCACGAGCTCGGCAGGCCCGACGCCCGCAGGATCAGGGAGATGACCGAATCGATAACAGCACTGAAGGTCCCCAAGACCGAGTACGCGCTCAACGTCCCCATGGAGATCGACGAGGGCGACGTGAAGATAATCAGGACCATGGACGACATCCTCAAGACCGGCATCCCGGAGACCAACGGGATGGCCCTTATGGAGTCCGTGATCCCGATGACATCGCACAAGAAGGCCTACCGCCTGCTGGACATAAGGCGCCAGACCAGCATCGACCTGGACGCCACCATGTACATCGGCGGGGAGAACACAGACTACCAGGCCATGGACCTGGTGAGGGACAGCGGCGGGCTGTCCATAGCGTTCAACGGAACCGACTTCGCCGTCAGGGGGAGCAACATCGCGATCATGTCCAACGACGCCACCGTCGGGGCGATGTTCGTGGAGCAGTTCTACAACCGCGGGATAGAATCCGCCCTGGAGCTGGCCAGCAACTGGGACAGGAAGTACATCAAGAAGTGCGACTTCCCCGACGAGAACCTGGTGGCCAGGGTGCTGGAGGCGCATCCGCGCAAGCTGCCCGAGGTCTGCGTCGTCGACAAGCGCAACGTCGACGAGATAGCGGCGAAGAGCGCCGCCTACAGGAAGAAGACCCTGAGGAATTGAGACAAGATGGTGCTCTGGTCGGGATTCGAACCCGAGTGTCGGCCTCGAAAGGGCCGAATGATTGGCCACTACACTACCAGAGCGCAATCAACGCCATTGCACACCTGTTTATAATGCTTATCAATGGCCCGGGCCTCGCGCGACATTTTATCAACACGTTGCCGCTAGAGGGCCCGCATGAAAGGCCAGAGCCGCGGGGCGTTCGTCCCGGGCAAGCTCACATTGCTGTCGATGCTGCTCGCATCGATGCTCATGCTCATGGGAGGAGCCGCGGTCGCCCCCGCGCTGCCCCTGATCAACGCGGCGTTCCCCGACCAGGAGTTCGCCGTCTCCCTCGTCATCACCCTCCCTTCGCTGGCGGTGGGATGCACGGGGTTCGTCCTCGGAGGCATCGCCGACAGGTTCGGGAAGGTCAGGACGCTCTCCGCATCGCTCATCGTGTTCACGGCATGCGGTGTCGCCAGCTTCTTCCTGGACGACCTGTCCGTCATCCTCGTCATGAGGTTCTTCGTCGGAGTGGGGATCGCGGGCATATCCATGGCCGTGACCGCTCTGATGGCGGAGTACTACACCGGGGCCAGCAGGGTCAAGGTCCTGAGCTACCAGTCGGCCGCCATGGGACTGGGCGTGCTCCTGCTGGAGTACACTGGGGGCTCCCTCGCGGCGTTCAGCTGGCACGAGCCTTTCCTCGTCTACCTGATCGGCATCCCCATACTGTTCCTGTGCATCCTGTCCATGAAGGAGCCTGTGCATGACGTCGCGACTGACAGGGCTTCCCAAGAGGAGCGCTCCCGTCCCGCGGACAGGAGGCTCATCGCCATTTGCTACGCGGCGATCTTCGTCTGCCAGACCATGTCGTTCCTGCTCCCGACCAAGATGCCCACGTTCCTGGAGGACCCGGAGCTGCCCGGGCACATCACGGCCTCCATGATGGGGCTGTTCCTCGGAGCCCACGGGATCACCAACTCCGCAGTGTCGCTGATGTACAGGCGCGTGGTGTCGGTCATCCGCCCGTTCATGGTCATATCCATCGGGTTCATCGTGATGGGCGCCGCCATGATCCTGCTGATGCTGTTCCCGACCGTGGCCGTGGCCCTGGTCATGATGGTCCTGGTCGGGCTGGGGCTGGGGCTGATCTGCCCCGCCATATCCAACACCCTGGCAGGGGAGGCCACGTCCACCACCTCCGGGAAGATCATGGGAGGCTACTCCACGTTCCTCAACTTCGGCCAGTTCGCCATCTCCCTGGTGAGCGTCCCCCTCCTGGCGGCGGTGGGCGGGAGCATCCCGTCCATGTTCGCGGTCATGGGATGCGTCGCCCTCGTCGTGGGGATCCTGTTCCTGCTGGACTGCGCCAAGGACCGCAGGTTCCGCGCGGACGGGCTCAGGGCCTGAGATTTCGGAACACATACAATCGAATGTCACCCATCGGGTGCATAGGATTGACACTGTTGAATCATGTATCTGAACCGGCGGATTTTCGATCTCCATAGCTATAGAACGGTTCATCGAAGGAACACTTGAACATCGATTTTATAAACAATACATATATACGAAGCCTGCACCGTTTGTATAATGCTGACAGTTACCTGTTCGAATTCGAGGGTGACTCGTATTAATGATGGGAGGTCGAGGACATGTGCACAAGAGCAGAAGGGGAAGCAATAAAGCAGACGTATCTCAAATACAAAGACGGTCGGCTAATCGATCCCGAAGACGATGATATCCTCACTATCCTCTCGGATGCTCACCGCATTGAATATCGCTACACCAAAGATGGCATTTTCGCACAGGCCGTCAAGTTCTGAGGTTCTTGATGTCTCAATCAAGAAAAGCTATTGCTTTCGCTTGGGTTCCGAACATTAGTGGACGCGTTACATCTGAGGAAACTCTGAAACTGAAGGTGGACGGTCACAAACTGAAAACAGAAACCTCCGACAGGGAGTACACATTCAATTGTGAAGGTCATCGGGTATGTGTATATGCGGGTTACACTGCTGTGATGGAGATTGAGGCAAAAGATGATTCTGGACTATGCGTTCTCTACGACAACATCATGGAGTCGGATGATGGTCATTACAATATAGAATCCACGTACGAAGCTGTATGGACAACGTTCCGCGAACTAGTTGACAGTAGTTCCGAAATCTACCGTTGTACGTCGATGGATCGGCCTATCAAAATAACAAATGTATGCAACCGCCCCGAGTACAACTGCATGTGCAATGCGATAGCTACCAGGTTCATCAATGCTCTAGAGAGTATAACAGATGTGAACATCTATGTGGATGTTAGCCCTCATGAAAGAGCCAAGATGGAACTTGACTTGGACTCTGTTATCAGAACCAATATCCTGTATCTGGAAAGATTCGTAGACCTGTATGCGTCCAGTCTAAAAGAGGGTCTGGAAGATTACAAGTCTCAAATCCGCAGTCGGAAAGACAAAGTGATGATGTTGAGAGCGTATCATTCCGAAAAACATCGCATTGAAAATGCTGGAAACATAGAATCTCTCATCGTAGCTTCCAATGACCTATCCGAAAATACGGAAAAACTAGTCTCGAAGATTACATCATATACTGAAGCAAGCAACCGTACGGGAAAATGGATGGCAGCTTTAACAGTCATATCCATCACAATTGCTGCAATATCCTTAGTTTATGCAATTTTTGGAACTTCGTGAAATCAGATTGGTGCTACATATAGCTGGTAATATAGCTACGCACAAACCAATAGGCTAAATAAAGGGGACTTTTATCGGAACCCATCGGAAGTGAAAACTATGGCTGACAATGCACCGCTTGAAAGCCCGGATGAGGACGTAACACGTGTACGTCTTCCCAATATCAAGGAAGCTGAGATGTTCGGGATAGCGGACCAGCTGCTCGGCGCTTCCAAGATCAAGGTCATGTGCGAGGACGGGGTCTCCCGCGTCGGTCGCATCCCGGGCAAGATCAAGAAGAGAATGTGGATAAGGGAAGGGGACCTGCTGATCATCTCGGTATGGGACTTCCAGCCCGACAAATGCGACGTGAAGTTCAGGTACACCAAGACCCAGGCCATCAACCTCAGCAAGAGGGGCAAGGTTCCGAAGAACCTGGACATTTTCTGACAGGTGGATCTGCATGTCCTCTTACGAGGAGAAGTACGCATACCTCGAGAGGCATGTGGACGCCCTGAAGACCAACCGCACCGGCGACGAGAGGCAGACCGATGCGGAGGTCTTCGACAAGAAGACCCTCCTTACGATCTACGACCTGATGACCTCCGGGTACATCGACCAGATCCACTACCCCATCTCCACGGGGAAGGAGGGCAACGTGTTCTACGCCACGGACGAGGACGGCGAGGCCGTCGCGCTGAAGATCTTCCGCACCTCCACATCCACCTTCAAGAGGGTGTCGAAGTACGTCGAGGGAGACCCCAGGTTCAAAGGGGTCACCGGCAGCAGATGGAAGATGATCTACGCATGGGTGAACAAGGAGTTCCGCAACCTCATGAGGTACAGCGAGGCCGGCATCCCCGTGCCCGAGCCCATCACCTTCGCGGAGAACTGCCTGCTGATGGAGTACATCGGCGACGAGACCGGGCCCGCTCCCCAGCTGAAGGACATGGTCCTCGAGGACCCGACCGACACCTACGACGAGGTCGTGTCGTTCATCATCGACGGCTGGAAGGACGCCCATCTGGTCCACGGGGACCTGAGCGAGTACAACATACTCATGCAGGACGGCCAGCCCATCATGATCGACGTGGGGCAGGCCATGACCGCCGACCACTACAACTCCAAGGAGCTGCTGGCGAGGGACATCAGGAACATCAACTCATTCTTCAGGAAGAGGGACGCCGACGTGATCGATGACAAGGTCATCTTCGAAGAGGCCGTCAACGGGAAGGACGAGGACGAAGAGGAGGACGAGGAATGAGATCGATAAGGGTGCCCGCCGACAGGGTGGGGACTTTGATAGGCAAGAACGGAGAGACCAAGAAGGTCCTCCAGAACATCTCCGGGATCAAGCTCGACATCGACACCGAAGAGGGCGAGGTCATCGTCCACGACGACGTCGAGCTGGAGGACCCCGTGATGGCACTGAAGATCCTGGATGTGATCAAGGCCGTGGGAAGGGGCTTCAACCCCGAGAAGGCCATGAGGCTGTTCGAGGACGACGAGTACCTGGAGGTCGTGGACTTGAAGGAGTTCGTCGGAGACAGGACCAGCCAAGTCACCAGGGTCAGGGGCAGGCTCATAGGCAAGGACGGGAAGACCCGCAGGATCATCGAGGACCTGACGGGCGTGGACATGGTCATCTACGGCAACACAGTGTCGCTGATCGGCAACTCCATCACCCTGCCCGTGGCGAAGCATGCCGTGGAGCTCATCCTCCAGGGCAGCGAGCACGCCACGGTGTACCATTATCTCGAAAGCCAGCGCCCCAGGCTCAGGATCGCCGAGATGGGCTTCGACCTCTGAAGGCGGGACCATGGAGCAATGGATATCCGACAACCTGGAGAAAGCGTCCGCGCTGGCCGCAATGGGCCTGTGCGACCACTGCCTGGGCCGCATGTTCGGCAAGATAGGCACGGGCATGACCAACGACTACAGGGGAGCCCTCATACGCGAGGCCCTGGAAGAGAACGGCACGCCCGCTCCCGCCGAGGACTTCTGCCCCCTGTGCGAGAACATATTCGAGCTGCTCCCCAGGTTCGCCGAGGCGGCGGCCGACTCCATCAACCCGATCGAGTCGGACAACTTCCTCATAGGCACCAGGGTGGAGCCAGAGATCGTCCAGAAGGAGAAGGACATCTGGGCCGAGCACGGCCTGGAGAACGCCGAGCCCATAAAGGCGGAGCTGAACAGGGAGATCGGGAAGATCGCCCTGCCCATGATCCACCGCCCCGTGGAGTTCAAGAACCCCCAGGTGGTGGCATGCGTGGACACCCGCTTCGCGGACGTGTCCGTCGATATCGCGCCCCTGTTCATAGCCGGGCGCTACAACAAGTACAGCCGCGAGATCCCCCAGACCATCTGGCCCTGCAGGGTCTGCCATGGCAAGGGATGCGACCACTGCCACGGGAAGGGGAAGATGTACGACACCTCCGTGCAGGAGATCATCGGAGACGTGGCCCTGGAGATGACCGGAGGGAAGGAGCATTTCTTCCACGGCATGGGCCGCGAGGACATCGACGCCTGCATGCTGGGCGACGGAAGGCCCTTCGTCCTGGAGATCAGCGACCCCAAGGTCAGGCATATCGACCTGGACGAGCTCAAGAAGAGGTCGGACAACGACATGGCTGCATTCGGCGACCTGCACTACGTCCAGCGCGAAGCGGTGGAGAGGTACAAAGAAGCCGCCGCAGACAAGGTGTACCATGTGCACGTGCTCGCTGATAGCAAGGTTAATAAAGAAGCAGTAGTTGAGGTTGCTTTATCGTTCAAGGACGCTAGTATAGACCAGAGGACTCCACGTCGGGTCGAGCACAGAAGGGCCGACCTGGTGAGAAAGAGGAAGATCCACTGGATCAAGGCGGACGCGATAACCGAGGACTCGTTCGATCTCGAACTGGAGACCGACTCGGGGACCTATGTGAAGGAGTTCGTGTCCGGGGACGACGGCAGGAGCACGCCGAGCTTCTCTGAGAGGCTGGGAGTGCAGTGCAAGGTCGAGACCCTTGATGTGCTGGCGATCAACTATCATGAACCATGAGGGATCAAAATGCAGAGATCAAGAGGAACAAGGACGAAGACCCGCAATGTCCTGAAGAAGAAGGTAAGGGCACGCGGCCTTTCACCCATCACCAAAGGACTCCAGACCTTCGAGGCCGGAGAGAAAGTCAACATCATCATCGACCCGAGCATCCACAAGGGAATGCCCTTCTCCAGGTTCCACGGACTCACCGGAGTCGTCATGGGCCCCAGGGGAAGCGCTTACGAGGTCAGCGTCAAGGACGGCAACAAGACCAAGACCGTCGTCGCCCGCCCCGAGCACCTCGTCAGGAACTCCAACTGAAACGGGTGACTTGAGATGACTGAGCAATACCTTACGCTGGCTGAAGTGAGGGACCTTCTCACTGCCGAGGCAGAGATCAGGGGACAGGAGTTCCTTCTCGCATCGCAGAAGCACGCGCTCGAGCATGCTCAGGCAGTCTGCAAAAACCCCTCTGGTGAAAATGCGAAGGAACTCGTTGAAGAGGTCAAGCAGATCGACGTCGTCAGCGACTCCATCGCATGCAAAATCGCGGACATCCTCCCTCAGTACCCGGAGGACGTCCGCGCGATCTTTTCAAAAGAGAGGATAACCCTGGAGCCCGCACAGATCCAGGAGATCCTCGACATCGTGGCCAAGTACATCTGAGAGGTGCGTTCCCATGGAGGAATACGTCTACATTCTGGATTATTTGGCACAGGGGGCCCCATCGGCCGGAGGCAAGTTCGGCGCGAAGAAGGAGCCCATCTGCTATGCAGTCGGAGACGAGGAGTTCAGGCTCTTCGAGCTCGTCCCCAAGGCCGGCGCCATCGTGGAGATCGGCACGAGGACGTACATCGGCAAGGACACTGCCGAGACCAAGCGCGACGTGATAGACCATGTCAAGAGGCGCATCGGCTACGAGGAGCTCACCAACAACGCTCAGGCCGAGCTCGAGTACGCCGTGACGGACATCGTCATGTCCAAGCAGCTCCGCTTCATCAGGTTCTTCAACGAAGCCGAGGGCATCAGCATGAAGAAGCACATGCTGGAGGAGCTCCCCGGGCTCGGGAAGAAGTCCATGACCGCCATCCTGGACAAGAGGAAGGAGGGCCCGTTCAAGGACTTCAGCGACCTCTCCGAGAGGGTCGGCATAAAGAACCCCGAGAAGCTCATCGTCGCCAGGATCATGCTCGAGATCTCCGATTCCGACAGGAAGCGCTACCTGTTCGTGCAGAGATGACGGACACAGGGCGCCTCATAGCCGAGACCGGCATCGTCCCCAAGAAGAGCAAGGGGCAGAACTTCCTGATAGACGGCCGTGTAGCCGACCGCCACATAGGATATGCGGATATCTCGGAAGGAGACCGCGTCCTCGAAGTGGGCCCCGGCCTGGGGATCCTCACGGAGCGCATCCTGGAGAAGCCGTGCAGCCTGACGTGCATAGAGCTGGACGACATCCTGGCGCAGTACATATCGGAGACCTACGGCGACAGGATACAGCTCGTCCACGGAGACGCGGTCAAGGTCCCGTTCCCCGAGTTCGATGTTTTCGTGAGCAACCTGCCGTACAGCGTGTCCACGCCGATCATATTCAAGCTCCTGGACCACAGCTTCAGGACCGCCGTCGTCATGGTCCAGAAGGAGTTCGCGGACAGGATGGTTGCCGACGTCGGCAGCCCCGACTACTCCCGCCTCACCGTCAACCTGTTCTACCGCGCCGAATGCGAGGTCATGGAGACAGTCCCGGCATCCAGGTTCAACCCCCGCCCCAAGGTGGACTCCGCCCTGGTGAAGATAACCCCCAGGAAAGCGCCCTTCGAGGTCGTCGACGAGAAGATGTTCTTCAAGGTCACCGAAGTGGCGTTCAACCACCGCAGGAAGAAGATCGGGACTTCCCTGAAGGCCGCGGGGCTCATCAGGAGCAACGACGAGATCCCGTTCGGCGACGAGCGCATAGAGAACCTGCGCCCGTCTGAGATCGGCCAGATAGCCGATGCCATCTCGGTAAGACCGTAAACCGATTATACAACGTGTTGTATGGTTCGCCGATAAGATGAGAGACCATATCGTGAGGCGCTATGTTCTGTTCGCCTGCGGGCTGACCGTCATATCGATGGCCATCGCCATCATCACGAAAGCTTCTCTGGGGACATCGCCCATCACATCGATACCCTACAGCCTCTCGATGGTGTTCACATCGCTCACCTTGGGCAACTGGACCATCATATTCAGCCTGCTCCTGGTCGCATTGCAGTTCATCATGCGCTTCAAGGAGCGCGACGAGTACGTCCACCTGGCCATGCAGGTCGTGGTGTCGTTCCTGTTCGGATACATCATCGACATCGGGATGGCCGTCTTCGGATGGTTCGACCCCCAGGATTACATCGTGAAGATCGTGTCGGTCATCATCGGATGCGCCCTCCTGGCCTTCGGAGTGTATCTGCAGGTGATCGCCAACGTGGTCATGGTCCCCGGAGACGGGTTCGCATACACCCTGACCATGAAGCTGAGGAAGGACTACGGGAAGGTGCGCGTCACCTCTGACACCACCATGATCGTCATCGCCGCCCTGATCGGGATCGCATGCCTCGGAACGCTCGGAGGAGTCCGCGAAGGGACCGTCATAAGCGCGCTGCTCGTCGGGACCATCGCCAGGTTCTACCTCAAGAAGCTGGCCCCTCTCACGGCCCGCATGCTGCCTCCCGTGAAGGAAGCAGAGAACGGGAGCGAATGACCATGGACGACCAGGAGTACCTCCAGCTGGCCAGGAAGGTCCAGATGATCGGCAGGCTCATCAAGGCCAACAGGGACCTGGACCTGGAATCCATAGGCCTGACGTCCAGCCAGTCCGATGCCATGATCTTCATCAGGTCCAACCCCGGATGCACCATCAACGACCTCAGGGCCTTCCTGGGAGTGAGCCACCAGGCCGCCTCCGCCCTCGTGGACAGGATGAGGAACCGCGGCCTCCTGGAGACGATGGTCCTGGACGGCGACCGCCGCTCGAGGGTCATCATCATGACCGATGCGGGCGAGGACCTCGTGTCCGGGATCGAGCAGCTGGGCGCGAAAGCCGGCCGCAACATCACCGACGGCCTGTCCGAGAAGGACGTCGCGGAGCTCTCGGGCTCCCTCGACGTCATGATGTCCAACCTGACCCGCCTCCAGTCCGGCAAATAACCTATATGAGTGGATTGCCTAGGGTGGAGCGGTAGAAATGCAGATAGGCATCGTAGGCAAGCCAAATGTTGGAAAATCCACTTTCTTCGGCGCAGCGACAATGGCGCCCGTGGAGATAGCCAACTACCCGTTCACGACAATCGAGCCCAACAAGGGCGTCGCATACGTGCGCACCCCCTGTCCGTGCAAGGAGCTCGGCGTGACGTGCACGCCTCACAACTCCATCTGCATGAACGGGACCAGGATGGTCCCCGTCGAGCTCCTGGACGTCGCAGGGCTGGTCCCCGACGCATGGGAAGGCAAAGGGCTGGGGAACAAGTTCCTGGACGACCTGAGGCAGGCCGACGCCCTGATCAACGTGGTGGACGTCAGCGGATCCACCGATATCGAAGGGAACTCCGTCGATGTCGGGTCCCACGACCCCACCGAGGACGTGCTGTTCCTGAGGCGCGAGATAGAGTGCTGGATGAGGGAGATCATCAAGAACGGGTTCTCCAAGATCGCCAGGCAGGCGAAGATGCAGGGCAGCAAGCCCGAGACCATCCTCGCCGAGCGCCTGCAGGGGCTGAAGGTCACCGAGGCCCAGATCAAAGAGGCCCTCAGGGCCGTGCCCCTCCCGGACGACCCCACGAAATGGGACGATGAGCTGCTCCTCAAGCTGTGCGAGCAGATCAGGGCGCAGTCGAAGCCCATGATCGTCGCCATGAACAAATCGGACATCGCCCCCGCAGGCAACGCCGCCAAGGTGGAGGCGATCAACGACATCTGCGTCGCCACCATGGCCGAGACCGAGCTGGCCCTGAAGAAGGCCGCCGCAGCAGGCCTCATAGACTACACCCCCGGCGACAAGACGTTCACGATCAAGCCCGAGGCCAAGGTCAGCGAAGGCCAGAGGAAAGCGCTGGAGTACATGGCCGACAAGATGGCCGCCAACGGCGGCACCGGGATCCAGAAGTGCATCGAGGACGCCGCGTTCAAGATGCTGGACCTCATAGCCGTGTACCCCGTGGAAGACGAGAACAAGTTCACCGACCACTTCGGAAGGGTCCTCCCCGATGCGTTCCTGGTCCCCCGCGGCTCCACCGCCAAGGACCTGGCCTACAGGATCCACTCCGACCTGGGAGACAAGTTCATCCGCGCGGTCAACGCCAAGACCAAGCGCACCGTCGGAGCCGACTACGAGCTCCAGGACGGGGACGTCATAAGGATCGTCGCCAACAAGTGAGCTGATCTCATGGGCA
This sequence comes from Firmicutes bacterium CAG:194, assembly GCA_963605395.1. GTDB lineage: Archaea > Thermoplasmatota > Thermoplasmata > Methanomassiliicoccales > Methanomethylophilaceae > Methanoprimaticola. The sequence goes on along the minus strand of CAVCVB010000020.1, from coordinate 2,458 downwards.
CCTGGGATGTCAGGATCATAAGCGCATCTTACCTGAGCGAGGGCGACGAGCCCGTCATAGAGCTTTACGGCAAGACCCGCGACAAGAAGTCCATAACCATCCTGAAGCACGGCTTCCATCCCTACATGTACGCCGTGAAGCCCTCGGACGCCCTGATAGACATGCTCTCCAAGGACTCCGGCGTGGAGTCCGTGGAGAAGAAGGCGCTGCTGCTGAGAGGCGCCGAGACGGAGACGGCCAAGGTCACCTACATCAGCCCCTGGAAGGCGTCGGACTACAGGAACCTCATCAAGAGGATGGGCTCCGAAGTCCTGTCCTCGGACATCAACGTGGACCTCCGCTTCATCTACGACACCGACATGGGGTCCTGCATCAGGCTGGAGGGCCACGAGGTCCCCGGCGACATGAGCACCGACCTCATCGTGGAGATGGACTCCTTCGAGAACATCGACTCCTTCGACCCGGGCCTGAAGATCCTGTCCTTCGACATCGAGAACAGCATCGAGCACGAGTTCATCTACTGCATCTGCGCCGTGGTCTGGGACGGCGACGGGATAAGGGCATGCGAGCCCGTCCACGGAAAGGAGAAGGACATAATCTCCGGGTTCTCCGACCTGATCAGGCGCGAGGACCCCGATGTCATCACAGGCTACAACATAGACAACTACGACATCCGGAAGATCTCCGAGAGGGCCAAGGCCAACAGGATGAAGGACGCCCTGCCCTGGGGAAGAGACGGCGGCCAGCCGAGGATCTTCAGCGAGAGGTTCTGGAGGGTCAAGGGAAGGCTCATCTGCGACGCATGGTGGGCCGCCAAGAGGGAGATCCGCCCCAAGCAGGAGACGCTGAACGCCGTGTCCATGCAGCTCCTCGGAGAGGGCAAGATGGACGTGGACCCCAAGCGCATGGACTCCGAATGGAAGGAGAACAGCGAGAAGGTCATGGAGTACTGCACCAAGGACGCGGAGCTGGCGCTGCGCATCCTGCTGGAGGTCGGGACCCTCAGGAAGGGCATGGACCTGGCAGCGGTGTCGAAGCTCCCCATCGAGGACGTCCTCACATCGGGATCCTCCCAGCTGGCAGATTCCCTGCTCATACGCGCGGCCGACCGCGGGAGCATCGCCGTGCCCAACATGGGCCGCAGGATCTCCGGCTCGGAGCAGATAGAGGGAGGATACGTGCACACAATGACCCCGGGGCTGTATCATTGGGTCTGCGTCCTGGACTTCAAGTCCATGTACCCCTCGCTGATCATAGCCAAGAACATCTGCTTCACCACCCTGTCCCCCGACGGGGAGATCGTCGCCCCGTCCGGAGCCAGGTTCATGTCCAAGGAGAGGCGCATGGGCCTCCTGCCCAGCATACTGTCGGGGCTGATGGACCAGAGGGACAGCATCAAGAAGCGCATGAAATCCGCGAACGACCAGCACGAGTACCATTACCTCGACGGCCTGCAGGCTGCGGTGAAGGTGCTGATGAACACGTTCTACGGCGTGTTCGCCTCGTCGTTCTACAGGTTCACCGACAAGAGCATCGGCGCAGCCATCACATCGTTCGCCAGGTCCAACGTGAAAGGGATAATCGGAGAGGTGGAGTCCGAAGGGGTGTCTGTGATCTACTCCGACACCGACTCGGTGTTCATGCAGTCCCCCGTCCACGACCTGGAGGGGTCTGTGGATTTCGGCAACAAGATGGCCGACAGGTTCTCCCGCGACGGAGGGACCCTGGAGTTCGAGAAGCTCCTGGAGCCCATGTTCACCCACGGGATGAAGAAGCGGTACGTGGGGAAGATCGTATGGCCCGCGGTATCCGACGAGCTCCTGGTCCGCGGCTACGAGATACGCCGCTCGGATTCCTTCGACCTCCAGAGCAGGATGCTTTCGGAGCTCTTCGAGGAGATCCTGGCCGAGGACAACGAGAAGGCCCTGGCCCTGGTCAGGAAGACCATCCAGGACGTCCTGGCGGGGAAGGTGGAGCCGTCCGAGCTCGTCATCTCGCGCACCTGCAAGGGCCTGGACGCCTACGAGAACCCGGACAGGATGGCCAACGTCCAGGCAGCCAAGAAGCTGATCTCCATGGGCTACGACTTCATCCCCGGGATGAAGATCTCATGGATAGTCACCGACGGGACGTCCACGCCCCAGAAGGTGGAGCCCTATGTCAGCGGCGTCCCGTTCACCGCCAAGCCGGACTACAGGTACTACGCCGGCCGCCTCGCCCAGATGGCATCCAGGATCACAGAGGTCTTCGGATGGACAGAGAAGGACCTGATGCTCGGAAGCCAGCAGGCCACCCTCTTCGGAGGCTCGTTCAAGGAGTCCGACGAACGGAAAGGGCCGATACAGGCTCCCAAGCCGAAGCCCAAGGTCCGCCGCCTGGACGATTTCTTCTGATCCTCTGCAGAGAACCCTTTAAGTACTGTCTGTCTATCATCGCATCGTGCGGTGCTTAACCGCGC
>CAVCVB010000019.1:0-25060 GCA_963605395.1 Firmicutes bacterium CAG:194 | reverse complement strand
GGCATCCCGAGCAGCTCATGCCTCTTCGCGCCCGAGCAGCCAATCCACGAGGTTCACGATCATTATCCCGTTGTCGTTCCCCAGCCCGAACCTGTCCAGGGTGAGCACTGTCTTCCTGTAGTTGTCGTCCACCGCCTTCAGCGACCGGACCTCCCTGTCGTAGGTGTCCTCGCCCATGACGGTCTGCGACACCTGGTAGTACCTCACATCGTCGCCTTTCACGGCGGTGAAGTCGATCTCCTTGTCGCGGAAGCTCCCCACGAACACGGAGTACCCTCTGCGGAGCAGCTCGAAGTAGACTATGTTCTCCAGCGGGGCGCTGATGTCCCTGAGCTCGTTGGCGTTCACCAGGATGTTCCTGGCCCCCAGGTCGGTGGCGTAGTATTTGCCCTTGGACTTGAACACCTTCTTCCCCACGATGTCGTACCTCTCCGCGTGGTAGAACAGGTGCGCCTCGGTCAGCACCTCCAGGTACCTGCGGACGGTGTCGTCGGACAGCCCCAGCTCCGCCGATATCCTGTCGGCGTTGGTGACGTTCCTTATGTTGGAGAACAGGAACCTGCACACGGCCGTCAGCTTCTCCGGCTTCCCCGGCGCGCGAGAGAGCACGTCCTTCATCATCACGGTGCTGTAGACGCCCTCGGATTGGGCGCGGCACACCCTGTCGCCCCTCTCCGGCTCGATGGACGGGAGGGCGCCGTAGCGGATGTACTCGCGGAGCCTCGCATCCTCGTCCCCTCCGTGCAGCTCCATGAACTCCCTGAACGAGAACGGCAGGACCTCCACCTCCATGTACCGTCCGGAGAGCTTCGTGGAGAGCTCCGACGACAGCATCCTTGAGCTGGAGCCCGTGATGTATATGTCGCAGTCCCTGCGGGCGACCATCATGGCCACCACTCTCTCCCATCCTTCCGCGTCCTGGATCTCGTCGATCAGGATGTAGTGGAGGCCCTCGCGGTCCAGGCAGGGCTGGAGGATGGCCTTCAGCTCTTCCGCCCCGATCTCCTTCCCGAGCAGGTCCAGGTCCACGTAGCAGATGAGATTTTCAGGGACACCGGTGGAGCGGAGATGCTCCAGGTGTTGGAGCATGACCGTGGTCTTGCCGGTCCTGCGCATCCCGGTAAGCACCTTCACCAGGTCGGTCTTCCCGGCGGAGTCCTTCAGGATCTGCAGATAGTCGAGGCGCTTTATCTCCATGTGATCAGGGATTATTTGGTCGGATTTAATATTTTCCTAATGAATTAGGAATATAATATGATTAGATGTTTTTATCCTAAATAATCAAGAATAGCTTCCATCCACTGGCAGGAAGTCTGGTTCGTTGGAGGTGATTGGACGATGTTCTTAGCACCGTCCTCCGCGGATGGTCGGATACTTCGGAATCGCCATGAGCAGATATGCCTTCGAGGAGCTGGACAAATGGATATCGGGGAGGGTCAGACCGTACGACCTCGATCTCTGGAAGAGGGAGTACACGAAGTTCTGCAATCTCCATGATCTGCTTCTGCCTTCGCGTCAGGGGCGCGGAAGCTCCGTCCCCAGAAGATGGGAAGGCCCATGCTGGGCGGTCGCCAGACACAATATCGTTGAAGGGCGGCCAGGGCACATCCCGCACAATGGGGCATGAACTGGAAATGGCCCGTAGAACAGGGCTTGCACTTCACCTCGGAAGGTCGGGGCAAGGTACGGGAAAGGTGTTTGAACCGCCGTGCACCGAACGGCATGCACGGCGGTGTGAGAGGACGGTTGGCGAATCAATCGCCAACCACTCACTCGATCGATCCGGAAGCGTCACTTCCTTCCCCTCGAATCCGCGACGAGGAACAGGATCGCCAGCAGGACGACGATGCATCCCGCGATGATGACCATGGTGTAGTCGGAATCCTCCTCGGCCTCTTGGGGGTACTCGGGCACAATCGGCTCGTCCGGGTCCGAGTCCGGGATCGCCTCCGACTCGAAGGTCACCCCGATCCTCAGGGACAGCGAGCCGTCCGCATCCGTCCGGAACGTCGCGGAGTTCGACGAGTACGTCAAGACATCCGGAGTGCCGACCGTCGAGCCGTCCGCGTCGTACAGCGTCACGACGGGCTTCTTCCCCGAGGGGACATCGACGTTCACCGACGGCGTCACCTTGTACTTGATCGGGGTCTTGGAGCCGTCCGAATGGAGGACGTAGCCCTCGGTGACGAGGACGGCCGTCCTCTCCGCTCCCGGCACCTGCTCCTCCTCAGAGGCGTATCTCATGGCCACGTCGATGACGATGGTGTCGCCCTCTTCCAGAACGGGCTGGTCGATGACATCGAACCCTATGTCCCCCGAGGGGGTCTCGATCTCGATCCTCCCCACATCCGGGTCGATGGGCACCTCGCCGCCTTCCTCGGGGATGACCGGCATGCCCGCCGACCTTATCCTGATCACGCAGTCGAAGGGATCGCTCGGGTTGTGGTCGGGATCTCCGGGATATGCCACGGATATCGTCTGCAGGGTCCCCGATGGGATGATCCCCGAAGAGGTGTCGTAGACGACCGTCGCCGTGAACGTGCCGTCGCCGTTGTCGGTGATGACGCACGACTCGGATTCCAATTCCGCCCCAGCGTATGTGATGACGATGTCTCCGGTCAGCCTCCCTGCGGATTGGAGGGTTATGCGCATGGCCATGTCCTCTCCCTCGGTGACGGTGTCGTAGGCGAAGCCGACGATGCTGACGGGGGCCTTCCCGACCTCTATCTCGAACGCCTGCTCGTACGCCTTGTAACTGCTTGCGTAGGGCTTGTCCTCAGGGGCGGAGATGCGGACGGTCACGGTATGCGACCCGAAGGACGCGAAGGCGGACGCGATCTCGTCTTCCGTAGCCGCATTCCCATCCAGAAGGTATGCGACGGTCGCCTGATCGTCCCCGATCGGGTTCGTCGCCCGGGCGGAGAACGCATGGGGCCGACCGTCGTAGATCAGGTACGCTGATTGCTCCGAGAGAGCATCGCCGTCCAGTGAGACGGTCCCCGTCAGCTGGATCGGGTCGATCTTGATGGTCGACTTTGCCGGATCGGGGAATGTGTAATCCCCGTATCCCTCCTCCGTCGTACCGGATTTGTAGCCGATCTTATACCAGAACTCCTTGGCGCCCCCGGTGCAGTAGGTCTGCTCCAGAGTCGTTTCCCAATCGCCGGATGGATTTTCACAGTACAGCACCTGCGTGAATTGCGTCTTCGTCTGCTCGTCGTTCCCGGGCAGGGTGTAGGTGACGGAGAACGAATGGGGTTGGCCATTGTAATCTCCGGAATACGGCTGCACGGAGGGGACCACTCCGTACGGTTGGATATCCACGGTGATGCTCTTCCCGAGGGTTGCGCTATCTAGGGCATTGTAGTTATCCCCCGCATCCACCTTCCAGGTCACTGTCCCGGAGTCGTTGACATGCTTCGCGGACAATGAGAATTCGGCCGACCCGGCCCCGGAGACTGTATCGGTCAGCTGCGAACGGGAGGAATCGTGGTAGGTCCACGTGTAAGTTATCTTGACGGTATCCCTGTTCGTCGGGATCTGCACCTTGACCCCTATGCTGCGGTCCGCGGCGTTGTATTCGACCGTTCCCAGATCTGTGACCGTGTAATTCGTGATGTCTTTCTTTGCGATGGATATCGTCCCGAGGGACAGCCCCTTTCCGGAGCTGTTGTTGTAGTTCGTGTTCGTGCTTGTTACCTTCACATAGACCTGATACGTTCCGTAGTCGATCGGGGCTCCTTCCCCTTGGAGCTGTTCGTCCACGTAGCAGACCGTCTCCACCGTGATCCCCTGGTCACCGGAATGGTTCCAGGAGGCGCTGGGCAGCTTGCATTCCCCGTCGTAGGTGTACGCGACCGTATTCGTTTCGTCCGGCTGCATTCCATCGATGTATGTGATGTTCAGGTCCTCCTTCGCAGGATCCGCGGGATTCACGGTGATGGTGATCGTCTTCACACATGGGGTGTAGCTGTCCGAATACTCCTTCCCGGATTCGGGGGATATCGTGACCTTCATGTTGTATGTGCCCGCATCCGAGAACTGATACGGGCTCGTGGTGGAGACCGTCGTTGCGCCATTCTCGAACTTCACCGCCGGCTCATCGCCGGAGATTATGTTCGTTTGGATCACAGAGAGAGTGTGGTTATTGCGGTCGTAGGTGAAGGTCTTTGAAGTCGGATCGGTTGTATCGTCGAGCTTCAGAGTGGCCTGGAGCTGGTATTTCTTAATCTCCACAGTGGACTTCGCCGCATCGGGGAGCTTGTAATCTCCTGCCTCGGAATCCGACCCGGTGCCGACGAACTCCAGCTTGTACCATACGTCCTTCGGGCCGTTCGTCCAATACTTGTACTTCGCGGAGTCCGCATCGCCTGTGATGCTCGTGCTCTCAGATCCGTACTTCACCGTCACGACATTGCTCTTGATCGATTCGTCGGTGCCGGCCAGGCTGTACCCGGCCAGGCTGTATCCGACCGAGATGCCGTGGAATGTCTTGTCGTAATCTCCGGAATAACCCGTCGCCGTAGCGGAGACCTGGAACTGGGAGATCTTCACGACGATGTCCGTCCCCTTATCGGTGCTGTCGTAGGCGTTGTAGTTCGCCCCGGCATCCACAGTCCAAACGATCTTTCCCGATTGGCGGACATGCTTGGCCTTCAGGTCCAGCGTTGCGGATCCTGTGCCCGACTGCTCCCCCGTGGCCTGTGCAGTACCATCGTCGAAGGTCCAGGTGTAGCTTATCTTGACCGTAGGATTCCCGTATTGCGCCTTCACGGTGGCGCCCAGGGCGTGTTCCACGGTGTCGTACGTCTTCGGCGATGACTCGGTCCCCCAGCCTTTCCTATCATCGGATTCCCATTCGACCTCCAGATCTATGGCGGAGATGGTCAGCACCCAGGAGCCGTCGGTCATTCCCGTGGCATCCTCGAAGTTCGTGGCTCCGGAGAGATCGAACGAGACCGGATAGGTCCCGACATCCGTCGGTTGGGTGGTCGATCCGTTGTAGTACAGCGTCACATTTCCCGAGATATCGTCCTCGAAATCGGTGGAAGCGAGGCCTACCGTGGCCTTGTGGGATTGACCGTTGTAGGGCTCGGCATCATAGGTGATCTTGAAGTCGGAGGCCACAAGCTTCTTCTGGACGATCTGCCACGTCACCGTCTTCGTCTCCGTATCCTCGGTCGTCCCGCCCCAATATCCGCCTATGGGTTTCACATAGGCCGTATACGTCCCGACGTCCTTCCTTTCCTCACCATCCTTGTATGTTACGGTTATCCATGATGCCAAGAAGCTCTTGGGAAGGTAGGCCTGCTGATCTCCATTATATGTCGCTTTATATCCGGAAAGTCTCGATGCAGTCGGGCCAGCATAGACGGTCACCGGGTCGCTCGGTAACTTATCCAGCGTCTCCATCGTCCTCACATAGTACTTCCCTGGACTTACCTTCGTTATGTATGAGCATACGGTCCATGATCCGGAACTGCTGGAACTGTACTCCATCTTGGTGGTCGTACCGGTCAGCTGGCCATCATCCGTACTACCGCCGTACATCTGGCCTCCCAGACCCGTCGGCTGGTCGGCCTTTTCAGTTTTCACCTGGTATCCGGTGATGTCGACCGTGGCCGTCCCAGTCACGGTAAGAGACGTGCAGTTGTAACCATTCGAGTAATAGGACGATCCTTTGGTCACGTTGCCCGATAATGTGTATATCGCGATGTATCCCGATTCCGCCTTGACCGAGAAATAAAGTGTAGTGTCTGTGAAGTTTAAGTAGTTCGTTCCACTAGTCCAGTCGTAACAGGAAACGTGTCCATCTGTCGTTCCGCTGAACTTCACCGTCAAGGTCCCAGATCCTCCATCGACCTCGTCCTCGGAAATCTGAACCCCGACCAAGGTCACGATCATCGCCAGAAAAATAATGCCTGCTATGAGGGTCGAACGGCTATGTTCAGCCCTCGGGTTCGGATGGCCGAACCCCCCCCCCGTGAGTTCATCTGTAGGATCCTCTTCATGATAATCTCCTAATCCAGTCGGTCGATCCCGGTCCCGTCGTCGCATATATGCGTCCGATCCCCATCGGACACTCCATCCGTCGGGGATGCCGAACATCCGTGATTCGGATGGACCGCCGACCCATACCGCTCCGCATCGGTCCGATTCATATATCATAGTTCCTAAAGCCTGCTACGAAATAGCTTTTGTAGATCTGCTGGAGGTCTCTAGCGGATCTACAAGCCGATCCAAATGCTCGTGTTCAGTTAGTTTTATATACTTTGCAGATATCCCATGTTTCGGTATGACGGCCATAGCGGCGGGGTCACACCCGGTCCCATTCCGAACCCGGCAGTAAAGTCCGCCCGCGTATCTGTCTGTACTGTATTGCGCAAGCATACGGGAACTCAGACACGCTGTCAGCCACTTTTCCCATCTTATCTGGAAGAGCGGACGCTCTCAATCATCCTCCTCCGACGGCTCCATCCATGGACGGTCTGAAATACCAGCGACAGATTCCCTCCCTCATAGAGGAATTCTAATGGGATTCAGAGACGAACAGAACATTCCGAAGAGCCCCCTCAACGCACAGGGCCAGAGATTCGAGACCGTCATGCTCCACGCGGGGCAGGAGCAGGCCGACCCCGCCACGGACTCCCGTGCCGTGCCGATCTACCTCACCACATCCTACGTCTTCAAGGACTGCGACGACGCCGCCGACAGGTTCGCCCTCAGGAAGAACGGCAACATCTACAGCCGCCTGACCAACAGCACCACCGAAGTGTTCGAGACGAGGGTCGCCGCCCTCGAGGGAGGCTCCGCAGCCCTCGCCGTCGCTTCCGGCGCAGCGGCCATCACCTACACGATCAACAACCTGGCCTTCGCCGGCGATCATATCGTCTCATCGATCTCCATCTACGGAGGGACGATCAACTTCTTCGGCCACACCCTGAAGTCCTACGGAGTGGACTGCACCTTCGTGGACCCCACCCAGCCGGACCCGATCGAGAACTTCGAGAAGGCCATCAGAGAGAACACCAAAGCGGTCTTCGTGGAGACCATCGGCAACCCCAACGCCAACCTGATCGACATCGACGCCCTGGCCGAGATGTGCCACCGCCACGGGATACCCCTTGTTGTGGACAACACCTTCGCCACGCCCTACCTGTTCAGGCCCCTGGACCACGGCGCTGACATAGTCGTCGAGTCCGCCACCAAGTTCATCGGTGGCCACGGCACTGTCCTGGGAGGAGCCATCATCGAGTCCGGCAGGTTCGACTGGGCCGGCTCCGGCAGGTTCCCCCACATGGTCGATCCGGATCCCAGCTACCACGGCGTCAGCTTCGCCAAGGATGTTCCCGGTGCACCGTTCTGCACCAGGATAAGGGCCATCATCCTCAGGGACATGGGCGCCTGCATCTCCCCCGTGAACAGCTTCGTGCTGCTCCAGGGCCTGGAGACCCTTTCGCTGAGGGTCGAGAGGCACGTCTACAACACCCAGAAGGTCGTGGAGTTCCTCTCTAAGCACCCCAAGGTCGCCAAGGTCAACCACCCCATGCTCCCGGACCACCCGGACCACGCCCTGTACGAGAAGTACTTCCCCAACGGCGCCGGCTCGATCTTCACCTTCGAGACCGTCGGCGGAAGGGACGGGGCCAAGCGCTTCGCGGACTCCATGAAGCTCTTCTCCCTGCTGGCCAACGTCGCCGACATGAAATCGCTGGTCATCCACCCTGCCAGCACCACCCACTCCCAGCTCTCCGAGGAGCAGCTCGTGGAGTCGGGCATCATGCCGACCACCATCAGGCTGTCCATCGGATGCGAGAACATCGACGACATCATCGCCGACCTCGCTCAGGCGCTGGACAAGATCTGATCGGGAAACAGCTCCGGGGCCCCCGCAGTATACCTAGAGGGGGTTCCGGAGCCCACTTCATTTTAGTGCAGTTGGATGTACCGACCAAGAGTATTTCATATCCTTGTGCATACGAACGGCTCGGAGAGTATGTCATTGGAAGCCGTCCGCATGTCGCCCTTGCTTTTATCGCCCGGGAACCGTCTCGTCGTAGTGTTCGGCGGAGGCGGAGTGGCGCTGAGGAAGTGCCGTCATTTCGACGGGTTCAGGATAAGGGTCGTCTCCCCGGAGCTCATCCCCGAGCTGGAGGAGCTGGCAGACGAGGTCGTGAAAGAGGCGGTGTCCCCCGAGACGGCTGCAGAGTTCATGGACGGCGCCGACATCGTCGTCGCCGCTACATCCAGCCACGAGCTGAACGACAGCATCCGCGACGTGTCCATGGCCAAAGGGATAATGACCAACTCCGCCCACGGAGGCGGAGACGTTCTCATACCTTCCACCCTCCGCCGCGAGGGGTACACCGTGACCGTCTCTTCGGAAGGCCGCGTGCCCGCGTTCCCTCCTTATGTGATATCCAAGATCGACGGGTTCCTGGACCCGTCCTACGACGCCATGCTGGAGCTCCTGATAGATTTAAGAGCCTATATCCGCGACAGGATCCCCACCCAGCCCGGCAGGGCCGAGTACCTGGCGAGGATCCTCGCCGATGACGGCATCTGGAAGATGCTGTCCGACGGCGACCGCGATTCCGCATACGAGAAAGCCATTTCGGAGGTGCCGCAATGATCGTCAGCCTCCACGTGACCCATTCCTCCGCCGGAGGAACGGAGGGGCTGAACGATGTGGTCCCCCTTCTGGAGAAGGAGGTCGGCAAGCGCATCCCGGCGGTCTCAAGCATCACGGAGTACGTGATCGTCAGGACCTGCAACCGCTTCGAGGTCTACGCCGCATCAACGGACAACCGTTCCGTCTCCGATTATTTCCAATCCACCATCAAGACGATCGTCCCGTCGTCCAACATCTCCTACGTCCTGGAGGACAGGGAGAGCATCCGCCACCTGTTCAGGGTGGTCTGCGGCCTGGACTCCCTCATTGTAGGAGAAGACCAGATACAGCACCAGGTCAGGGAGTCCTACGCCAAGGCGAAGGACGAGGGCCATGTCGGCCCCATGCTGTCCCGCCTGTTCGACAAGGCCATGATCGTCGGTAAGAGGGTCCGTTCCGAGACCGCCCTGAACAAAGGGGCGGTGTCCGTGGGGTCCGCGTCCGTCGAGCTGGCGGAGGAGCGCCTGGGGGACCTCTCCGGCAAGGCGATCACCATCCTCGGCGCAGGGGACATCGCATCGGTCATCTCCAAGAACCTGGTCGGCAAGAACGTGGGAACGGTCATCGTTTCCAACAGGACCTACAGCCGCGCCATAGAATTGGCGGATGAATTGGGCGGGAAGGCTGTAAGCATGGCCCGCCTCACGGAAGCGGTCACCGCCTCCGATTTAGTCTTAGTGGCCACCGGAGCGCCCCACCACGTGCTCAAGATGGAGCATGTGGAAGCCGCCATGAAGCAGCGCCCGGACCGCAAGCTATTGATCATAGACGTCTCCGTCCCGAGGAACACCGACCCCGCCGTCGCCGAGCTCCCCAACGTGGAGCTGGACAGCATGGACTCCCTGCGTTCCATCGCCATGCGCAACGTGGAGCGCAGGAAGAACGAGATCGTCGGAGCGGAGAAGATCATAGGCGAGGAGCTGGCCCGCCTCGCCACCGAGCAGAAGGAGCAGTACGCCAACGAGGTGATCCGCAAGCTCGGGATGAAGCTGGCCGAAACCAGGGAGCACGAGCTGGCCACCGCCGTGTCAAGGGCGGGGCCGGAGTGCTCCGGAGTCCTGGAGGACCTCTCCAGGGCGTTGATGAACAAGTTCACGGCCGAGCTCTACAAGAACATGAGGGAGGCCTCCCGCGAGGGCCGCACCGACGTGTGCGAGGCAGTCGTGGAACTATTCGGTTTGAGGGATGAACAATGATGATGTATCCTGACATGCGCCTGAGAAGGCTCAGACAGAGCGAGAGAATGAGGAACCTTGTCGCCGAGACCAGGCTCCACCCGGACCAGTTCGTGCTTCCGATCTTCTTCGACGCGAACATCTCCGAGACCAAGACCACCGCATCCATGCCCGGAGTGCCCACGCACCCCCTGAAGGGATACGACAAGATCGCGTCCGACATCCAGGACAGCGGAGTGAACTCCGTCCTGGTGTTCGGGATCCCGTCTCACAAAGACGCGGTCGGAACGGGGGCATACGAGAAGGACGGCGTGGTGCAGAAGGCCATCGCCGGGCTGAAAGAGAATTCCGACATGATGGTCATCGCCGACCTGTGCCTGTGCGAGTACACCGACCACGGCCACTGCGGAGTCCTGGACGACGACGGATGCGTCGTGAACGACGACACCATCGAGCTGTACGGCAAGACCGCCGTGTCACAGGCTGAAGCGGGAGCGGACATCATAGCCCCCAGCGGAATGATGGACGGACAGATCGCGGCCATCAGGATGGCCCTGGACGACGCCGGGTTCCAGAACGTCCCCATCATGGCGTACAGCGCCAAGTTCTACAGCGCTTATTATGGTCCTTTCAGGGATGTGGCCGAATCGGCTCCCGGCAAGGGGAACCGCGCCGGCTACCAGATGCCCTGCGGCAACAGGCTGGAGGCCATGAGGGAGATCGAGCTGGACGTCGCCGAAGGAGCTGACATGATCATGGTCAAGCCCGCCGGGCCCTATCTCGACATCATCCGCGAGGCGAGGGACAGGTTCGACCTCCCCCTGGCAGCCTACCAGGTCTCCGGAGAGTACTCGATGATCAAGGCCGGGGCCGCCAACGGGTGGATCGACGGCGACAGGGTCATGATGGAGTCCCTCTTGGGAATAAAGAGGGCCGGAGCCGACATCATAATCACCTACTTCGCGGAGGAAGCCGCGAGGATGCTCTGATACCATGGACTGTTCGCAGGAGCTCTACGGCGAATCTTCCAAATTGTCGCCCGGAGGGGTGTCGAGCCCGGTCAGGGCATTCAAGCCGTACCCTCTGTTCATGAAGGAGGCGTCCGGATGCCGCATCACCGATGCAGACGGCAAGAGCTACATCGACCTGTGCATGGCCTACGGGCCCCTGATCGCAGGCCACGCCAATCCCGTCGTCATAGATGCTGCCAGGGACCAGCTCGCCAGGGGCACCGTGTTCGGAGCACCTTCCGAGCAGGAGCTGGCGCTCATCGAGAGGATCCATTCCGAGGTCCCGTCGGCGGAGATGGTCAGGCTGGCCTGCTCCGGCACCGAGGCGACGATGCACGCGATCCGCACCGCCAGGGGGTTCACCGGGAAGGACGGCATCGTCAAGATGTACGGAGGCTTCCACGGAGCCCACGACTCCGTTCTGGTCAAAGCCGGGAGCGGCTCCGCCGAAGGCGTCCCGTCATCCAAAGGAGTGCCTGCGGACACCGCCAAGCACACCCATGTGGTGGAGTACAACGATGCGCAGGCAATGTCCGACCTGCTGGAGAAGCAGAAGGACATCGCATGCGTGATAATGGAGCCCGTCCTCGGGAACGTGGGGATGGTCCCGCCGTCCAAAGGATACCTGGACGAAGTGAGGAAGATCACGTCCGAGAACGATGTGGTTCTCATTTTCGACGAGGTCATCATGGGCTTCAGGGCCTCCAGCGGAGGAGCCCAGAAGCTCTACAATGTCAAACCGGACATGACCACCATGGGCAAGATCATCGGCGGAGGCTTCGCCGCCGGCGCGTTCATGGGCAAAGAGGAGATCATGTCCAACGTGGCCCCGCAGGGGCCCGTCTATGCGGCGGGGACCTTCGCAGGGAACCCCGTGTCCGCAGCGGCCGGACTGGCGCAGATCGACCTGATGTGCAGGGACGGCAACTACTCCAAGATAGAGAAGTGGACCTCCGAGCTGACGGATTCCATCAGGGAGTCCATGGAGGACTCCAAGGTCCCCGGATGCGTGAATTCCCTGGCGTCCATGTTCGCCGTCTACTTCGGCCCCACCGAAGTGACCAACGGGACGCAGGCGGAAGCCACCGACCGCGCCATGTTCGACAGGATGTTCAGGTACATGCTGGAGCACGGCGTGTACCTCCCGCCTTCCGCTCTCGAAGTGGACTTCATGTCCCTCGCTCATGACAGTGAAGCCGTCGCGGAGCTCTCCGAGGCCTTCAAAGGGTTCTTCTCCGAGGTGAAGAAGGGATGAAGGTCGGAACCCGCGAGAGCAAGCTGGCCATGCGCCAGACCGAGATCTTCTGCGAGAGGATGGCCCAGGCCAACCCCGGCGTGGAATGCGAGGTCATCGGCATGAAGGCCCTCGGCGACATCGATCTCAAGTCCCCATTGGACCAGATGTCCGCCACCGGCGCCTTCGTCAGGGAGCTGGACGAGGCCATCATGAAAGGCGAGGTCGACTGCTCCGTCAATTCCCTCAAGGACATCCCGATCGACATGGACAAGAGGCTGAGGATCGCCGCCATGTTCCCCAGGGACTCGCCGGAGGACGTGATCCTCCCGTGCCCGCTGGAGGACCTCCCGAAGGGCGCCAAGGTGGGGACATCATCGGTCAGGAGGGTGGAGATGCTGAAGGAGGCCCGCCCTGATTTGGAGATAGTGCCCCTGAGGGGGAACATCCACACCCGCCTTGACCGCCTGGACAAGGGCGACTTCGACGCCATCGTCCTCGCCAAAGCGGGACTGGACCGCATGGGCATAGACAGGCCCATGGCGGTCCTGGACAAGAAGAGGTTCATCCCCGCTCCGGCGCAGGGCGTCATAGCGGTGGAGTGCAGGACCGACGACGATGCCACTGCGAACGCCATCCGCAAGCTGGATGACAGGGATTCCCGCATCGCCGTGGGCGCGGAGAGGGGGATAATGAAGCTCATGGGAGCCGGATGCTCGTCGCCCGTGGGGATACACGCCGAGGTCGAGGGCATGGAGGTCCATGTGATGGCGGTGTCCTACGGATACTCGGATGCTCCGAGGAGGGTCGACACAATGCTCCCGATCGATTACGTGATGGACGACCTGCTGGACATCGCGGAGTACTTGACTGGAAAGAGGGACAGGATATGACAGGGAAAGTCTACTTGGTAGGCGCCGGGCCCGGAGACCCGGGGCTGTTCACGATAAAGGGATTGGCGCTCCTGAGGACCGCCGACGTCGTCATGTACGACGCGCTGGCGAACCCGGAGCTGCTGAAGGAATGCAAACAGGGCGCGGAGCTCATCGACGCCGGGAAGAGGGCCAGGGACCACCACCTCAGCCAGTGGCAGACCAACGAGCTGCTGGTGGAGAAGGCCAAAGAGGGCAAGCTGGTCGTCCGCCTCAAGGGCGGGGACCCGTTCCTGTTCGGCCGCGGCGCCGAGGAAGCGGAGGAGCTGAGGAAAGCAGGCGCAGAGGTGCACGTGGTGCCCGGAGTCTCTTCTTCCATATCCGTGCCGGAGCTGGCCGGGATACCGGTCACGCACAGGGACCACGCTTCGCTGGTCACTTTCATAACGGGGCACGAGAAGGCTGATAGGGAAACTGACAGGATCGACTGGAAGTCCCTGGTCGGAGGCCACGGGACCCTCGTCATCATGATGGGCCTGGGGAACGCCGGAACGATCTCGAGAGAGCTGATCGCCGGAGGCATGTCCCCCGACATGCCCGCGGCGGTGATCTCCAAGGGATCCACTCCCGATCAGAAAGTGGTCGTCACCAAGGTCTCGGACCTGGAACAGGCCATCAGAGAGAACTCGATCGAGCCTCCGGGGATAATCGTGGTCGGAGAAGTGGCCAAGATGCGCGAGGTCCTGGGGGACATGGCATGACCGTCATAGGGTTCACCCGTCCCATAGACAGGATAAAGGACTCCGTCAAGGAGGCGGAGGACATGGGGTTCACCGTGATGGCCGCCCCGTCACTGGAGATCTTCCCCGGGGACGACTCCGAGTTCGAGAAGCTGACGTCTTCCCTGGAAGAGGGATGCATCGCGGTGTTCGGATCGGGCACGGCGGTGGACCAATGCCAGAAGCGCTTCGGAGATGCCCTGAAGGGGATGTTCGATAACGTCCGCATCGTCTCAATCGGCCCGGCAACCACCAAGAAGCTGGAATCTGCCGGACTGAAAGCGGACTCCGTCCCCGAGGACTACTCCTCGTACGGGCTGGTCGACCTGCTGAAGGGGGACGTCTCCGGGAAAAGGGTCGTCCTCATCAGGTCGGACAGCGGGTCCGACGTGCTGGCCGACGGGCTGACCGAAGCCGGAGCGGACCTCGTCACCGTGGCGGTGTACAAGCTGAAGGAGGTGGGGATGTGCCCCGCGATCCTTCACATGTACATCTCCGTCAAGAGAGGGCGCATGGACGTGATGGCCTTCACTTCTCCCAAGTCGGCATCCACCTTCATCGAGGGGCTGGAGAAGCACTTCGGGAAGGAGCAGGGCGACGCCTACCTGAAGCAGGTGCGCATCGCCGCCATCGGCAGGCCCACCGCGGAGAGGCTGGAATCGCTGGGGTTCAAGCCCGACATCGTTCCTGCGGAGACCACTTTCCACGACATGCTCCAGGCTATAAAGGACGCCAGTCGAGCATGAACAACACAGGCCTGCCGCACCGGAGGGCGCGGCGGGCCTCAGGCGTTGTATGTCTCCATGATGACGGTCGGCTGCTTTCCCTTGAAGCTCAGGCCGTAAAGGAGGCACTCCCCTTCCATCTCGCTGTAGTACTCCTTCTCGTGGATCTGCCGAAGGGCCGCCTTCGCCAGGTCTTCCATGCTCATCCCGGCGTTCTTCTTGTTGCGGCGTTTGATCTCGATGACCACGTTCGCTCCGGCTCCGTGCAGCCTCCTCATGCGGATGTCGTAATACCCTTCGCCGGCCTCGCGTTCGGCCTTTATCTCGAACCTCCCTGCGGAATTCGCCATCAGGCCTGCGATGAACGACTGGTAGGAATGCTCGCTGTCGAGGATGCGGTTGCTGAGGATGGGCATCAGCAGCTTCAGGTTCGCTGTTATGCTCTCCACGTCCCCGGTCTCCACCGCGTCCACGAAGTCGAGCACAGTGGCATTGGCTCCGAGCTCGGTCCTGTCGATGATCTGCTTGGCGAACGTCCTGAACATCTCCTTGTTCGGTATCGACAGGCTGTACTTGCTCCCGTCAGGGACGGCGTTGAGGTAGCCAGCAGCCACCATGATTGAGAATATGGAGTTCTTGAACACCCTGAGGTCGTCGTATGCAATCTCCCTGTCGATGCCTGTGGTGACGGTGCCTCCGGAACACAGTGCCTTGAGGTCGTTCCAGACGCCTTTGTCTCTGGTACGGAGAAGGTCCCATATTATCGCGTTGTCGCTGGTGCCGGCCCAGTGCGGCGTCGCCTCGAAGCCCGTGTCCACGTACATCAGGATAGACCAGGGATTGAACACATCCGCATTCCCGAACCTGTATCCGTCGTACCATTCCCGGGCCTCGGCCAGCTTCTCCGGATGGCCGTTGTCCGCAAGGAGCTTCTCGACTTCGGCATGGGTGAATCCGAACATCTCGTCGTACTGCGTGGAGAACAGGTCGTACACCCTGAAATTGTTCACGCCCGAGAAGATGCTCTCCTTCGAGATCCTCGTTACACCGGTAAGGACCGCGAAGCGCATGTACTCGTTGCCCTTGAGCGCGGTGCCCAGGAAGGTCCTCATGAAATCCATGATCGCCTTGTGCTCCTTCGGATTGCCATATGACTTGTTCATGACGTTGTCGTACTCGTCTATCAGCAAAATCGGGGTTCTGCCGTAATGCTTGGTGAGCATCCTGCACAGGCGTAACAGGCACGAATCCAAGCTGGCCGGATCTATCTTGAGTCCGCGGACCGCGCTGTAATATTCTTTGTCATCAGGATCGAGCTTGTCCGAGGTCCTGAGCTCTGTGAAGTCTTCAAAGAGGAGGGATGCAACATCGGCGAAGCGACGGAGGAAGCTGGCATAAGTGCCGTTGCCGAGATCCTTGAGGCTGATGAACACCACGATATTGCTGTTCTTCTCGGGGTCGTCCGGACGGAGTCCCGAGATCTTCAGGTCCGAGAAGCGGTCCCTTTCGCTGGCGTATTTGGTGTTAAGGTACGCGTCCAGCATGCTCATGTTCAGGGACTTCCCGAACCTGCGGGGACGTGTGAAGAGCATGACCTTGGATGAGCTCTTCAAGACCATGTCTATTAGCGGGGTTTTATCAACATAATAGAAATCCCTGTCCCTCAGCTCCCTGAAATTGTCATAGCCTACCGGCATCCCTTCCATGCTCTCATCCTGATTTGCCATATGCGTTGCCTCCTTTTTATACATCTCATCGGTCGTCGGTGCCCGACTGTGCTCGGTATGGAGTATGGAGTCCTATTATATCAACTGCTTTTTGTAATGTTTGTAATATCTGTAATATCTGACTCGTATGTAAGTTAAGGGCAGAAGATGAATAGGAGTTAAACTGATACATATTGTAAGAAACAATCGGTTATATCGTGCTTTATGTGCACACATTGCGGACAGATCCGATGCGACAGGGGTTCGAGGTGGCGTATCGGAATATGGCTCCTGGCCGCGCATCTGCGGCCGAGGGGCCTGGAAAAGCATCAGAGGAGTTTGGAGCAGGCGGGGATCTGGCGGCAGGCCACCGAGAAGCAGTAGACCTGGGCGTTCCTTCCTTTCATCACCTGCACTGCGCCCTGCCAGTTGATAACGGGCAGCTCGTCGGACATGAGGAACCTGACCTTGGATCCGTCGGCGGTCATCCTGTCGAAGTAGGCCCTGAGCTCTCCGGGCATGTCGATCCCGTTGTCGCTGAGGACCTCGCGGTCAAGGACGATGACCTTCGCGTCCGGCTCCTCCTTCTCGATCGTGGCCTTCACCATGTCGACGAGGGCCATGAGCCCGTCGGTGCGGAGGCCGGCGATCGTGTTGAACTCGGGGTCGGTCACGAACTGCTGGAGCTTGTCTCTCGGGTCGCTTTCCATCGGGCATGCGTAAACCATGACAGCGGACTCTCCTGAAGGATATATGATGGTTTCCAGTTGGCCCACAGATTCTCTCGGGCAATGTTCACTGCGATCTCACATGTGAACGGAATGTGATGGAAAATGGTGGATAAGGGCCCCGGGCCCCCTTCCCGATCGTTCGGGACGGGAGCTCGGAGCGGTGTTTCGTCACGCCCACTGGGCGTAGAGGACGGTGTATCCGTAGTAATCTATGGTGTCGCCGGGCTTGTAAGCGGTTCCGGTTCCGTCGGCCTTCGTGTTCCAGGACACGAAGGTCTTCCCGCTGTTGGTGAACTTGTTAGCGGAGACAGTGGACCCATCGATGCAGTAGTAGTCTGAATCGCTGTAGGTTCCGCCGTTCCCCTTGTAGTGCACCCCTTTGTCGACGGTCATGCTGCTGGACATGCCTGCGCTGACCTGCACATCCTGCGAGCCGTCGTAGGCTATCGTGAGGGTGCCCGTGGTCCCGTCGGTGGACAGCGTGCTGCTGGTGACTCCGGTGGACGAGATCGAGTTCGTCTTGACATAGACCTTGTCTCCGTCGATGACCATCTGGCCGAGCATGGTGTCCGTCAGCTTGACGACCTTCCCTTCGACGTTCTTGTACGTCACCGTGATGACGGCTTCTCCGCTGGCGGGCAGCTTGATCGAGCCGAGGAGGGACAGCGTCTGGCCGTTGTACGTGAGTGTGATGTTGTCGGCGATCCCGGTGCAGGTCAGGTACGCGCCCTCGTCCCAGATGGCATAGAGCCTCACGGATGTGCCGTCCTTGTAGTCAATCTTATTTCCGGGGTAATATGTGGTACCAGTGCCGTCGCTCTTGGTGTTCCAATAGTTGAAGTAGGCTCCTTCCTTTTCGAAGAAGTTCGGACTGACATCATGGGAGGTCGATCCGACGACGCTCTTTCCATCGAGGGTGGTGCCACCGTTGCCGTAGTAGTTGACGCCATCCGTGACCTCGTCCTGGTTTTTGTCTCCATTGAGGCCGAAGCCTATCGCCACGGCCGCAATCGCTACAACCGCCACGATTCCGACGATTACAAGCGTTTTGTTGCTCATAGGTAGGAATCTGGAATGTAGATATTTAGAAATGGTGGCTCGGGGCCGTCAGCCGATTGGATGTCATGAGCCGGATGCCGAGGCCGGACGGCAAGAGGCCATGTCTCGGTTTTCTATCGAGGAAAGACCACAAATGCACGTTTTTCGCCAATTCCTACTGGAATTTTGTCCAGTCATAGCAAATATGTCCTTCAAATCTGGACTGTAATTATTAATAGTGAGTAATCGGATAGGCGTGGCATGTCATTCTTCGACGACACTAAAAACGTCGGACTGATGATGTTCATCATCGCCATCCTGGGCCTCATCCAGGCTGTGCTCCAGATCGTCAACGGAGCCACTTACGATGGGGAGACCGTCAAGAAGGTCGGATATGTCATCATCGGTATCGGAGCTCTCCTGGGAGCGATCATCTTCTTCAAGTTCGGTAACAGCGTCCGCAAGGGATCCATCTCCGGAAAGCTCGATGTGGTCGCCGGATTCGTCCAGACCGTCGGATACATGACCATCGTGTCCAGCATCTTCGCCATCATCGGAGGCGCCTTTGTCGCTGTCGAGCTCGCTGCCGGCGGAGTCGTCCTGCTGATCATCGGTGCCATCGTCCTCTACCTCGGAAAGAAGATCAACGACGGGAAGAACACCGGAGCCGACAGCGTCCTCTGGATCATCCTGGTCATCGTCTTCTTCATCATGATGCTCGCGAGCCTCGCCGGACTCTTCGGCAACATCTTCGACATCATCGACGGAATCTGCAGCTTCGTCATGTACCTCTGCATCTTGCTCTTCATGTTCGACAAGGAGATCAAGAGCGCAATGCTCTGATTCCCGGAACAAGATCGAGAAACTTTTTCCCAAACCTCTTCCCTCACGTTTCTATGACCTGTCCTGATGATTCCGCTCTCCGCGAACGCATCTCATGCTTCCTTCATGACGAGTCGTCGGACACGGTCCTGGGCCCCAGGCGCATGCCCCGCTCCGAACTCGTGGAGCTTGTGAAGGATGTCATCGGGGAAGAAGGGCTCTCGGACAGGTTCATCGTCCTGGACCATTGGTCCGGATTGACCCCGGAGACCGTCTCGGACGGCCGCCAGGTCCTCTTCGGCCAGGACCTCTGCCATCAGGTCCCGGCAGTGGTCAGGCACAGCGGAGACAGCCCGGTCCGCGACGGGATTTGTCCAGTTATTCACTAACTTTATCAATGATGATGGAAGATTCACTTCCGGTGACTTCTATGGAAGTGACAGTAGAGAAATTCAATCCTTGGAAGGACTCCCTCATCACCGGGCTGTTCATGATCATCCTGGGGATCATCATGATATGGCTCAAGAGCGAGTCGCTCAACTGGATACTCATAATCGGAGGAGTGCTGTGCCTCATCTCCGGAGCAGTGATGATCTATGGGGCCATGAAGACCAAGTTCGGCCCGACCCTGATGATGGGCGCCATCCTGGTGGTTCTGGGAATAGCCCTGATAGTGCTGACCAACCTCTTCGGCGACCTCCTGATGGTCTTCCTTGCGATCGGCCTGATCGTCATGGGGATCGTGGCCCTGTTCGGGACCGGCGGCGGATTCGCCGTTGCCAAGGGATCCAAGGTCCTCTCGGTCATCGTCGGCGTGCTCCTCATCGTCGTCGGTATCTACGCCATGCTGAACCTCAACGACACCAAGGACATCGTGATGATCATCATCGGAGCGCTCCTCCTCGTGTCCGGTATCCTTGAGCTGGTGGAGTGCTACCAGCTGAGGAAGGTCTCGGCCTGAGCCTGAGAACGGTAAAACATCAAGAAAATAACACAGCCCGGCGTCGGTCTTCCGGACGCCGGGCCCCACCGGTCACTTCTGGCCGGTGATCTTTATGACGTGGTATCCGAAATCGGTCTTCACCGGTCCGACCACGTCTCCGGTCTTCCCGTTGAAGCATGCCTGCTCGAACTCGGGGACCATGTCGCCCTTCCCGAACCAGCCCAGGTTCCCGCCCTTGGACTTGGAGGGGCATTTGGAGAACCTCTTGGCCAGCTCGGCGAAGTCCTCGCCCTTGGCCAGGCGCTCCATGATCTTCTGCGCGTCCTTCTCGTTGCCCACCAGGATGTGGCAGGCGCTTACGGATTTCACCATGCGACAGCCATAGGCATGGACGACATAAGGGTTGCCCACGGAGCCCCGTCGATAATCTGATTAATGCACTGCCCATACACCATGGCATGAAAGGGATGAACAAGGCGATCGTCGGGATCGTCTTAGGAAGCGCACTCGTTTACGGCGTGCTGTGCCTGATGCTCTCGGTGCAGCATGTCCTGGATGCGGGGGAGATCGTCATGTACCTCTTCGTTCCCCGCGGGGACGAGATGGGGCTGGACCCGTCCGAATACGCCGGGCCTCTGACGGACCTCTACGCATCGTTCGTGGAGAAGGTCGTCGGTTACGTCGGAGAAGGCGTGGCCACGGCCCAGAACATATACATCGTCATCATGGTCGTCGGATTCGTGCTGTCCGTGGCGGGATTCGTCACGAAGCCCACCCTGGACTGCACCGGCGACGAGAGCAACCCGGTCCAGTACCTCTGGACCCACAGGCCGAACGCGTTCCTCAGGTGCCTGTCCGCCCCCTGGGGGCTCATCACAGGAGCCTGGGCGAAGCACAAGGCCCTGGTCATCATACCGGTGATCCTGCTGCCGCTCTACGCGATCTGGTCGATTATGCTCACGGTGTTCCTGATCGTGCCGTTCCTCATCGTGAGGGTCGTCGTCGGAGCGAAGATCTCCTCCGCCGCCAAGAAGGAGGCCAGGGAGTACGATTCGACCATCAGGTACGCCGCATGCCCCAGGTGCAAGAGGAACTTCGCACGCCCCAAGGTCAAGTGCAAGTGCGGGCTGAGCATCGACTACCCCGTGCCGAACGTGCACGGATACAATATGCAGTACTGCAACAACGGCCACGAGGTCCCCTGCACATCCGGAGCCAGGGCGAGCCTGCGCACTTTCTGCCCCTACTGCGGGTCGGAGATCGACACCAGGGAGGCCCCGTCCATATCCATCGCCATGGTCGGAGCCGTCGGAGCGGGGAAGACCACCCTGATGCTGTCCTCGGTGGATGCCATCACCAAGGCCGCCAGGACCAGGGACGTGACCGTGGAAGCCGTCACCCCGGGGATATCCAAGGCCGCCGTCTCCGCTAAGAGCGTGGCGCCCAAGACCCCCTCGGGAGAGCTGGACGCGGAGTCCATGTTCGTCAGGTCCGGGAAGCTCTCGGACAGGCAGGTCATGTTCTACGACATCTCCGGCCACGAGTTCGAGCCCAGGGAGGGCAAGGCGCTGTTCGAGGAGTACTACAACTACGTCGGAGGGATCCTGTTCGTCTACGACCCCCTGTCCTTCGGAAGGCAGAGGGCGCAGCCCCCGCAGGAGGTCTTCGAATCGTTCGAGTACATGTTCTCCACCATCAAGGGCGCCGGGCCCAGCATGACATGCACCGTGCCCTTCGCCGTGGTGGCGACGAGGAAGGAGACCACGAACCTGTCCGACAAGGACGTCAGGGCCAACCTGGAGTCCAACGGCCAGGGCGGGATGGTGAAGATCATCGAGTCCATGTTCACCACCGTGAGGTACTTCTCGGTTGAGTCGCTGGGCGACGACCCGTCGGTGGCCAAGCCCGTGTGGTGGATCGTCTCGCAGTCCGACTCGGAGCTGGCCTCCGCCGTTCCGATCGACCTGAACTGAGGGAAAAGGCTTCGGAGGGGACTCCCTCCGAAGCCGCTCTTTACAACCTCTTTGATTGGGAACATTCTCTGATATGCTTTTTCCGCAGGTGATGGGCTATGCACTCGGTTCCTGAAACGCTCACAGATCCTTCTTCTCCTGCCGGATCCTCTGTTTCGGAAGCCGTCGGTTCCTACGCATACGAGGAAGGCAGGTTCCCGTTGTTCCTGGTCGGAGATTGCCTCGAGGTTCTCCGTCAGTTCCCTTCCAACTCTATCGACTGTTGCATAACCAGCCCTCCGTATTGGAACAAGAGGGAGTATGCGGGCGGCGGCATCGGGCAGGAGCCCACGTTCAAGGATTATATCGATTCGATCTTGTCCGTGACCGAAGAGGTCATGCGCGTCCTCAAGCCGACCGGATCGTTCTGGCTGAACATAGGGGATTCCTACAAGGACAAGTGCCTTCTGAACATCCCCTGGAGGATATCCACCGCGATGATCGACCAGCAGGGCTGGATCCTGCGCAACACAGTGATATGGAACAAGATGAAGGGGAATCCGGACAACTCCAACGACAAGCTCCGGAACATGTACGAGCCTGTCTTCCATTTCGTGAAGAGCAAGCAATACTACTACGATGTGGATGCGATCCGCAACCCTCCTTCCAAATCCACAGTCAAGGGCGATTCTGTGGTCTCGCCCACCGGCGTGTCCGGCAAGAAGTACCGCAGCCAGATCGAGAGCTCGGCCCATCTGACTGAAGAGGAGAAGATGAACGCCAATGCCGCTCTGGACCAGATGCTATGCGACATGCGCTCCGGGAAGATCTCCGATTTCAGGATGGTCATCCGCGGACAGCAGAGGACGACCCACTCGGATTCAGAGAAGATGTCCGGACGGGCCAAGGAGCTGCACAGTAAGGGATTCTACTTCCTGAAGTACAACCCCAAGGGCACAAAGCCCGGCGACATTTGGGACATCGTTCCGGAGGATACACAGAAACGCGATGCCTGCCATTACGCATCGTATCCCGAGCAGCTGTGCGAGATCCCCATAAGGACCACTTGTCCGAAGGACGGAGTCGTTCTAGATCCGTTCTGCGGCACCGGGACCACCATGCTCTCAGCATTCATGAACGGCGTGAAGTCGATCGGGATAGACATCTCCGAAGAGTACATCTCCATCTCAAAGGACAGGATCGCGCACGTGCACGACCATTGAACTGTACTGACGGTCGGTCCGCCGGGTCATTTTCTTTTGGAGTACTCGGCGCACTTCTCGAGGAACGCTGTCACGGCCCTCGGGTCCGAGTAGTAGTAGAGGTGCGGGAACCCTGCCAGCAGCGTGCCCGTGTCGTGGATGCACCTGTAGCGGCGGCCGTTGGTCTTGACCGCTTTCCAGTCCTCTCCGCAGCAGTCGCTGTCCCAATAGTGGAACTCGTGCCCTTTGATCCCGGATGCCGATGGCATCATGCCCTTCTCGGAGGGCGTGAACGATGCGTATCCGAACCTCGTCAGCTTCCCGGCGTTGGCGACCTTCCCGGGGATCACTCCGCACATCCTGTGCATCCTCCCTTCGGAGTCCTCCATCTCCTCGTGGAGGTACATGAACCCGCCGCATTCGGCGATGCAGGGCATCCCTTCCGAGACCTTCTGCCTTATCTCAGACATCATGGACCCGTTGCGCTCCAGCCCGTCGGCATGGAGCTCCGGGTATCCCCCAGACAGGACTATCCCGTCCACGTCGGGCAGATGGGGGTCGTTGAGGGGCGAGAACCTGACGATCTCCGCCCCGCACCTCTCCAGCAGCTCGATGTTGTCCTCGTATGTGAAGCAGAAGACCTCGTCGTCGGCGAACCCTATCCTGACCTTCTCTGATATCGGACGGACCTCGGGGGCCTGATAGTCCAGGTCTGGGGCATCGTTCGCGATCTTGATCAGGAGGTCCATGTCCAGAGTCCCTTCCAGCACCTCCGCGAGCCTGTTGAGCTTCTCCTTCAGCTCGTCGATCTCCGAAGGGAGCACGAGGCCGAGGTGCCTGCTCTCCAGGACCAGGTCGGAGACCTTCGGGATGTACCCGACGGGCTCCACGCCCATCTCTTTGACCGAATCCTTCAGCGAGAGGAACACCTTCTCGCTCATGTTGTTGAATATGACGCCCTTGATGTTGTTCTCCCTGAACTCCAGGAACCCCTTGAGCATCGCCAGGGCCGATATGCTGGCGCCGCGGCAGTTGAGCAGCAGTATCACGGGGATGCCGAGCTTCTGGGAGACGTCGTAGGAGCTCGCAACGGTGCTGTCGACGGCGATCCCGTCGTAGAACCCCATGACCCCCTCGACCACGGATATGTCGCATTCCTGCGCAGTCCTGCCGAAAAGGTACTTCAGGACATCGTCGCCCACGAAGAAGGCGTCCAGGTTCTTCGACCTGGTGCCGATGACCCTCGAATGGAACATCGGGTCGATGTAGTCGGGCCCGCATTTGAAGGAGGCAACGGCCATCCTGCGGTTGACCAGCGCCTGCAGTATGCCGCAGGTGGCCAGCGTCTTCCCGGATCCGCTGGCGGGAGCGGCGATCATGAACCTGGGAAGGCTCATCCCTTCCTCACCACCGCGATGTACACAGGGTTCTGGGCCGTCATGAGGTGGTACCTGCCCAGCTTCCTCGCCCTCGAGACGTTGATGTTGGTTATGTCCTCCTCCGCCAGTCCGAGCTTCCTGCAGACCTCCATGGTCTCGGCCATGGTCTCGATGGTCACGGAGTTGATGACGATCCTCACATCCGGGTTCTTCTCCAGGAGGCATTGGACGATCTGCTCCAGGTTCCCGGAGGACCCTCCGATGAAGGCATGGGTCGGAGCGGGGAGGTCCGAAAGGGCCTCCGGCGCCAGTCCCCTGACGACCTGGAGGTTGCTTGCCTTGAACTTGCGCTTGTTGACCTCTATCAGGTCTGCAGCGACGTCCTCCTTCTCCACGGCGTAGACCATGCCGTTGTATGCTGTGAGAGCCATCTCAACGGACACGGAGCCGGTCCCGGCGCCCACGTCGTAGACGATGGAATCGGGAGACAGCTTGAGCTTCGCCACGGACAGGGCCCTGACCTCGCTCTTGGTCATGGGGGCATCGCCTCTGACGAAGTCCTCGTCCGGGATCCCGATGGGGTTCCTGGTGTCCGGGGACGGGTTCATGATCAGCGCGACGCACAGGTCGCCGAACTCCCTATCCGCGAGCTCCGACGGCTTGCCGGACGCCATGGACTCCTCCGGATAGCCGAAGCTCCAGCCCACATGCACTGTGACATTATCCAGGCCGTATTCTGCGAGCTCCCTGCACATCTCCCGGACGGATTCCGTCGCCGTGAGCAGGGTGAACACCTTCTCATGGGTGTTCACCAGGTTGAC
>CAVCVB010000018.1:0-25071 GCA_963605395.1 Firmicutes bacterium CAG:194 | reverse complement strand
ATGCGGGAAGCCGGTCGACAAGGCCGCCTACGCTGCGCACACGATGTGAAACCTTTGGGGGACATCCCCCATTTTCCCTTTTCTATCTTCATACTTCATCTGGAAAGAACTCGGAATCCGTGTATCGACGAGCCGAAAAGAAGTCTGAATCCGTGTATTGAAGGGCAAAAAAGAACTCGGAATCCGTGTATGCTGAGAGCAAAAAGAAGTCTGAATCCGTGAACGTCTGGACGTAGCCAGACATCCACAGATTCTATGTTGCAATAAGTTTCTATTCAGGACTTGTGCATCATGGCCTTGGACTCTCTGTATATCTCGTCCATGGGCCATGTGTCGATGTAGTCCGGCGATGCCTGCAGGATCTTGAAGTGCATGTAGTCCGCGAACTCCTTCGTGGCCTTGTCGAACTCCGCCCTGTCCTCCAGGCCGGTGTCGATCTGCACCACGGAGGTGTAGCCGCACATGTCCAGGATCTCCTTGATCGTTTCCTTGGACCCGCCGGTCACGCCTTTCATCATGTCCGATGCGCCGATGAAGTCCTCCCAGTTGGTCGCCACTGCGGGAGTGAACAGCATCACGCCCGTGAACTCCCTGATGAGCCTCTGGTATCCTTTCAGGCCCCCGACTGCCACTCCTACGCAGTCGTCGCAGACCCTTCCGTCCCTGTCCCTGAACGTGGCGACCGGGTAGTCCAGCTCCTTCTCGGCCCACTTGGTGATGTCCCATCCGTAGTTGCCGCACATCCCGTAGTAGAGAGCGCATGCGTCGACCCTCCCCTGCATCATGAACAGCTCGTCCTGGACGAACTCCATCAGGTCCTTCGGCTCCGCGTGCAGCCCCAGGTCGTTCATCTTGATCACGATCCTGAACCTGCCGTCCTTCAGGGACCCTCCGTTCAGGAAGGTCCACTCGTCCATGACAGTGTACTTCAGCCCGCAGCCGTCCATCTTGCGCCTGAGGCTCACGTTCGGCTCGGTGTCTATGACTATTATGTCCTTCTCCTCGGGATCCGTGTCCAGGCTGTGGATCAGCTCGTCCTCCAGCATAGGGCAGGCCACGACTGCCAGGACCCCCTCGGTCTTCGGTTGTTGGTCGTCCATCGGTCTCATCCTCTTGACTCTCGCGCCACGGTCGGCGGATATTACATCCTTTAATCGCGACGGCAACCGATATAACCTTTGGCTCGTTCACTTCGTGCATGGCATTCGCAGAGGGGGAGACGGTCTTCCTGGAGGATTCTAACGGCAAGCGCCTGTTCGTCAAGGTCGAGCACGGGATGGTCAAGGTCCCTTCCCTCGGAGCTATAGACGGCTCCCGCTTCAAGGACCTGGACGACGGCGACAGGCTCACCATCGTCGGCAGGAGCTACACCGTGTTCCGCCCCGGCGTCCTGGAGCTCATGGGCTCCCTCGACCGCGGAGCGCAGATCATATCCCCGAAAGACGCCGCCACGATCCTGATGCACTGCGACATCAAGTCCGGCGACAGGGTCATCGAGGTGGGAGCAGGATCGGGAGGGCTGACCACGGCGCTCCTCCATGCGGTCGCCCCGGAAGGGCGCGTCCACACCCTGGAGCTCCGCGAGGAGTACGCCAAGAAGGTGGAGAAGAACGTCTCCCGCACGGGCCTCGACAGGTATTGGTCATATTCCATAGGGGACGCGAGGGAGATGGATGCCGGGATCGACTGGCAGGCCGATGCCCTGACAATGGACATGCCCGACCCCTGGCTGGCGCTCCCCAACCTGGAGAAGCACCTGAAGAACGGCGGCAGGGTGTGCGCCTATGTGCCCAACATGAACCAGGTGGAGTCCATCGTGGTCCTGATGAGGGAGATGGGGTACGCGGACGTCTGCGCGCTGGAGAATATACAGCGCTACCTGGAGGTCCACCCCGGAGGCGTCAGGCCGTCCTTCGACACCCTGGGCCACACGGGGTACCTTGTGTTCGGCAGGAAGAGGTCTCCGAAGGCGGAATGACCTCTCGGAACGGCGGATTCTGAGGATGTTCCTTCGAAATCCGCAGTTTCCGAGGATTGTCGGGGTCTAGGTCGTCATTAGTATTATATAGGATGAGCTTATCCCAACTAAATACAAGCTTAAACTATCCACGGGCCTGTAGCTCAGCTAGGTAGAGCATCTGACTTTTAATCAGGTGGTCAAGGGTTCGAATCCCTTCAGGCCCGCCATGGACTTCATGAGCGATCGAACGGCGGATCAAGTATGAGGAAAGCATGCAGAGCATTTTCTCAAGAAACGATTTCCAGCTGACCGGGCTGGGCAAAAGTAGGTGAATCACTTGGCAGAAAACAATTCGTTCAATGTGCTCAAGCACGAGCTCGTGCCTGAGCACCATCTCCTGTCGGAGGAGGAAGCGGAGGCCGTCCTTACTAGGAAAGGCATCACTCGCGACCAGCTCCCCAAGATCAGGAAAAGCGATCCCGGGATCAAGGTCCTGGAGAGTGCGCACGGACATCCTATCGAGGAGGGAAGCGTCGTGAAGATCGTCAGGAAGAGCGAGACCGCCCAGGAATTTGTGGCGTACAGGCTCGTAACAAGGGGGTAAGCGATTGAGGGACCTAGTCAATCTGTATTTCACCGAGCACAACACAGTGAATCACCACATCTCGTCCTTCGATGATTTCCTCTCCACCAAGAACAACGTCAACAGCAGGATGCAGAGGATCGTCGACGACATCCGCGTCCCCACCGACGACGCTGAGAGGGGAGTCATCAAGCTGGACCCCGAGAGGACCGGCGGAAGGAACATCGAGATCCGCATCGGAAGGCCCAGGGACGAGGACGGGAACATCGACCCCCAGGCCAAGCCCACCATCCGCATCGAGCCCCCCAAGGTCATGGAGGCCAACGGATACAGCCATGAGCTCACCCCCATGGAGGCCAGGCTCAGGAACCTGCACTACATGTCGCCTGTGTACGTCAGGTTCGAGGTCTACGAGGACGGCATCGAGAAGGAGATGCCCGAGGGGGAGAAATGGATCCACGTCGGAGACCTTCCGATGATGGTCAAATCCTCCGGATGCAACCTGAACAAGCAGGTCATGGAGAGGAACCTCGAGCGCACCCTCACCGATGAGGAGTACCGCGCCGAGCTCATAAAACAGAAGGAGGACCCCAGGGAGCCCGGAGGATACTTCATCATCCTCGGTACCGAGAGGGTCCTGATCACGCTCGAGGACCTGGCCCCCAACAGGGTCATGGTCGAGTACAACGAGAAGTACGGCGCCGCAGTGGAGGTTGCCAAGGTGTTCTCCCAGAAGGACGGCTACCGTGCTCTCACCCTCGTGGAGAAGAAGAAGGACGGCATGGTCATGGTTTCCGTGCCCGTCGCTTCCGGATCCATCCCCCTCGTGGCCCTCATGAAGGCCCTGGGAATGGAGTCCGATGAGGAGATCTACGAGACCATCGTCTCCGACGAGGCGATGAGCAACATCGTCTACGCCAACATCGAGGCGTCCTTCGACAAGAAGACCTACGCCCCCAACGGCTACCACACCAAGGACGATGCCATCCTGTTCCTCGAGAGGAACTTCGCCGCCGGTCAGGCGAAGGAGTACAGGACGAAGAAGGTCGAGAGCATCCTCGACCGCTCCCTGCTGCCCCACCTCGGAGACACCGAGGCGGACCGCATGAAGAAGGCCATCTTCCTCGGGCGCATCGCGCGCTCCGTCCTCGAGCTGTCCCTCGGGAAGAGGAAGGAGGACGACAAGGACCACTACGCCAACAAGAGGCTCAAGCTGTCCGGCGACCTCATGGAGGATCTTTTCAGAACGAGCTTCAGCAGCCTCATGAAGGACCTGAAGTACCAGCTCGAGAGGAACTGGGGAAGGAAGAAGTCCGAGATGAACATCGCCTCCTCGATCCGCCCCGACCTCCTGACGCACAAGCTCCTCCACGCCCTGGCCACAGGGAACTGGGTCGGAGGCCGCGCAGGAGTCTCCCAGCTGCTCGACAGGACGTCCAACCTGTCCGCCATGTCCCACCTCAGGAGGATCACATCCTCTCTGACCAGGAGCCAGCCCCACTTCGAGGCACGTGACCTGCACCCCACCCAGTGGGGAAGGCTGTGCCCCTCCGAGACCCCCGAGGGTCAGAACTGCGGTCTGGTCAAGAACGCCGCGCTCATCATCGACGTCTCCGAGGGATTCCCCGAGAGCGACATCAAATGGATGCTCAGGGAGCTCGACCTGGAGTCCGTCAAGTCCGGCAACGGGACCCGTGTCTACGTGAACGGGGACCTGGTCGGAGTGCACTCCGACGCCGCCAAGCTGGTCGACGAGATCAGGGCCCGCAGGAGATGCGGACTCATATCCAACGAGATCAACATCCGCCACGACGAGGAGATGGGCGAGGTCATCATCAACTGCGACGAGGGACGTCTCAGAAGGCCCCTCCTCATAGTCAAGAACGGAAGGCTCGTCCTCAACAGGAAGCACATCGAGGACATCCGCGAAGGGAAGCTCAGGTGGAGCGACCTGTTCCGCGAGGGCGTCATCGAGTGGCTCGACGCCGAAGAGGAAGAGGACGCGCTCGTCCTCGTCGAGCCCTACGACCTGCCCCACAGGTGCCCCTGCTGCGACCACGCGCTGTCCCCCATGGACGTCGACTGGATGAACCCCGGCAAGGAGGGCGATGTGACCCTCAAGTGCAGGTGGTGCGAGAAGGAGTTCGACGTGCCCACCAAGCTCGAGCCCAAGTTCACTCACATGGAAGTCGACCCCATGATCATCCTGGGAGTCGCCTCCGGTATCGTCCCGTACCCCGAGCACAACTCCGCCCCCCGTGTCACCATGGGAGCAGGTATGGGTAAGCAGGCCCTGGGTATCCCCACCGCCAACTACAGGATAAGGCCCGACACCAGGGGCCACCTGATGCAGTACCCCCAGGTCCCGATGGTCCAGACTCAGACCATGAAGTACATGGGATACAGCCACAGGCCCGCAGGGCAGAACTTCTGCATCGCGGTCTTGTCCTACCACGGGTACAACATCGAGGATGCCCTGGTCATGAACAACAGCTCTGTCCAGAGAGGCCTCGGAAGGTCCACCTTCATGAGGTCCTACCGTGCAGAGGAGCGCCGCTACCCCGGAGGACAGGAGGACCACTTCGAGATCCCCTCCCCCGACATCATGGGCGCACGCGCCGACATGGCATACGCATCCCTCGGAGAGGACGGTCTGATCTCCCCCGAGAGCAGGGTCACAGGGTCCGATGTCCTCATCGGGAAGACCTCGCCTCCCAGGTTCATCGAGGAGGAGACCGACTTCCTCACGCCTCAGAAGAGGAGGGAGACGTCCGTCACCGTCAGGCCCGGAGAGACCGGATGGGTCGACTCCGTCATGATCACCGAGTCCGAGAACGGCTCCAGGCTCGTCCGTGTCAAGGTCAGGGACGAGAGGATCCCCGAGCTGGGCGACAAGTTCTGCTCCAGGTTCGGACAGAAGGGAGTCGTCGGAAGGCTCGTCGACCAGCGCGACATGCCCTTCACCGCCGACGGTGTCACCCCCGACCTCGTGGTCAACCCCCACGGAATACCTTCCCGTATGACCATCGGGCACGTGCTCGAGATGATCGCAGGAAAGGTCGGTTCCATGGAGGGACGCATCATCGACGGTACCGCGTTCTCCGGAGAGAACGAGGAGTCCATCCGCGACGGCCTCGTCAGGAACGGGTTCTGCAACACCGGGAAAGAGGTCATGTACGACGGAAGGACCGGGCGCATGATCCAGGCCGATGTCTACACGGGAGTCATCTTCTACGAGAAGCTGCACCACATGGTCAGCGGTAAGATGCACGTCAGGTCCAGAGGGCCTGTGCAGATCCTCACCAGGCAGCCTACCGAGGGACGTTCCAGGCAGGGAGGTCTCAGGTTCGGAGAGATGGAGCGTGACTGTCTGATCGGCCACGGAGCGGCCATGGTCATCAAGGACCGTCTGCTCGACGAGTCCGACGGAACGCAGCAGTACATCTGCGGCAACCCCAAGTGCGGGCACATCGCCATCATGGACAGGCACGGATCGCTGTACTGCCCCGTGTGCAAGAACAACTCCTCGATCTACCTGGTCCAGACATCGTACGCATTCAAACTGCTCATGGACGAGCTCCTGTCGCTGGGTGTCGCCATGAGGCTTCAACTGGAGGACCTGAGATGACGGCCCGCGGAATCACTAAGAGAATCGGATCCATCAAATTCTCCTGCGTCTCGCCCGACGAGATCAGGAAGATGTCTGCGACGAAGATCATCACCGCAGACACCTACGATGACGAGGGCTATCCCATCGACCTCGGTCTCATGGACCCCCACATGGGAGTCATCGAGCCCGGGCTCCGCTGCAAGACATGCGGATGCAAGGTCGACGAGTGCCCCGGGCACTTCGGCCACATCGACCTGGCCATGCCTGTCATCCACGTCGGTTTCATCAAGGACATCAAGATGCTCCTCGAGTCCACCTGCTGCAGCTGCGGCCGCCTGATGCTGTCTGACGACCAGATCCAGGCCCGCAGGGAGAGCATGGAGAGGATGGAGGAGCTGGGAGGAGGCACGATCGATGTCAAGAACTTCTCCAAGGAGACCGCCAAGGACGCTTCCGGCAAAGGGCAGTGCCCCTACTGCGGCGCCGAGCAGATCAAGATCAAGCTCGACAAGCCCACCACCTTCCGCGAGGTCGAGGACAATCACAAGCTCACCCCGAAGGAGGTCCGCGAGAGGCTCGAGAGGATCCCCGACGAGGACCTGATCACCCTGGGCATCGACCCGTCGACCTGCAGGCCCGAGTGGATGGTGCTCACCGCCCTCGCCGTGCCCCCGGTCACCGTGAGGCCCTCGATCACACTGGACTCCGGAGACAGATCCGAGGACGACCTGACCCACAAGCTGGTCGATGTCCTCAGGATCAACCAGAGGCTCAGAGAGAACCGTGACGCGGGAGCCCCCCAGCTGATCGTCGAAGACCTCTGGGAGCTGCTCCAGTACCACGTCACCACGTACTTCGACAACCAGACGTCCGGGATCCCCCCTGCAAGGCACAGGTCCGGCCGTCCCCTCAAGACCCTGGCCCAGAGGCTCAAGGGAAAGGAGGGAAGGTTCAGGTCCAACCTGTCCGGAAAGCGTGTGAACTTCTCCGCGCGTACGGTCATCTCGCCCGACCCCCTGCTGTCGATCAACGATGTCGGAGTGCCCATATTCGCCGCCAGGGAGCTCACCGTCCCCGTGCACGTCAACGAGCACAACATCGAGAAGGTCCGCGAGCTCGTCGCCCGCGGCCCCGAGCCCGAGCAGCAGGACCCCTACATCCCCGGAGTCAACTACGTCATCCGTTCCGACGGAAGGAGGATCAGGGTCACCGACAAGAACGCCGCCGATGTCGCCGAAGGCATTGACATCGACTACACCGTGGAGCGCCAGCTCATCGACGGAGACGTCGTCCTGTTCAACAGGCAGCCTTCGCTGCACAGGATGTCCATGATGGCCCACCGTGTCAAGATCATGAAAGGGCGCACGTTCAGGTTCAACCTCACCGACTGTCCTCCGTACAACGCGGACTTCGACGGGGACGAGATGAACATGCACGTCCTCCAGTCCGACGAGGCCCGCGCCGAGGCGAGGATCCTCATGCAGGTCCAGGAGAACATCCTGTCCCCCAGGTACGGAGGCCCCATCATCGGAGCCATCCACGACCACATCACCGGAGCCTACTTCCTGACGCACAACAACCCCAGGTTCGACAGGTTCCAGGCGATGAACGTCCTGTTCAAGCTCAACGACATCGAGATCCCCGCGCCCCAGATCGACGAGAAGGGAGAGGAGTACTGGAACGGGAAGGACCTGTTCTCCATCGTGCTCCCCGAGGACTTCAGGATCACGTTCAAGGCCAACATCTGCCAGAACTGCAAGCCCTGCCAGAAGGAGGACTGCCCCTACGACGCGTATGTCAAGATCCGCGACGGGAAGCTCCTCTGCGGTACCATCGACGTCAAGGCGATCGGCAACAGCAAGGGTAAGATCCTGGACCACATCGCCAGGGACTACGGCTCCGACCGTGCGGCCAAGTTCATCAACCAGGTCACCAGGCTCGCCCTCGGCGCACTGATGAACCACGGGTTCAGCACCGGTATCAGCGACGAGGACATACCCGCCGAGGCCGCTCTGCAGATCAGCAACAACACCCAGGAGAAGATCGACAAGGTGACCAGCCTCGTGGAGTCCTACCGCGACGGCACCCTCGAGCAGATGCCCGGACGTTCCCTCAGGGAGACCCTGGAGGTCAGCGTCATGGGAACCCTGGGAGAGGCCCGTGACGGTGCGGGAACCATCGCCGGGAAGCACCTGGGAATGGACAACCCCGCGGTCATCATGGCCAAGGCCGGTGCCCGTGGATCCATGCTCAACCTGTCCCAGATGGCGGGTTGCGTCGGTCAGCAGGCCGTCCGTGGAGAGAGGCTGTCCAGAGGATACCACGACAGGACCCTGCCCCACTTCGAGAAAGGGGACCTGGGCGCATACGCCAGGGGATTCTGCTCCAACTCGTACAAGTCCGGGCTGTCCCCCACCGAGTTCTTCTTCCACGCAATGGGAGGAAGAGAGGGTCTGGTCGATACAGCCGTCCGTACATCCAGGTCCGGATACATGCAGAGGCGTCTCGTCTCCGCTCTGGAGGACCTGAAGCTCACAGCAGACGGAACCGTCAGGAACACCATCGGGACCGTCGTCCAGTTCAAGTACGGAGAGGACGGGGTCGATCCCGCCAGGTCCGTCAGGGGAAAGGCCGTCGATCTCGACGATGTGTTCGCGACGGTGCTCGGCGACGAGGCCGATGCGCTGCTCCACGTGGACACCAAGGATGTCGGAGGAGACTACGGATCCCTCGAGAAGGACGAGATGGAGTACTACGACGAGGACTCGGAGGATTCCGAGGACACCGACGGGTACGAGTCCGACTACGACGGCGGAGGTGAGTGATAATGGCAAAGAAAGACACGCTCAAAGCGCTTCAGAACAGGGGCGTCAGCGAGGAGATCGCAGCGCTCGTGCTCACCAAGTACAGCTCCATGACCGCCATCAGCGAAGCCGGGGCCGATGCCCTGGTGGAGATGGGCCTCAGCGAAGAGGACGCCGCATCCCTGATCGCCAAGATCGGGAAGAGGACCTCCTCCGCCAAGGTGAAGAAGGTCGTCGAGGAGGAGGTCCCCGCCGTCCACATGGAGGAGGTCACCAACTGGTACCAGTACTCCGAGCAGGAGCTCAGGCTCAAGGGGATCATGGAGAGGCTCGGCCTCACGCTCCCCATGAAGATCGTGGTGGACATCGCCAAGCGCATCGAGCATGCCGACCTGGACGATGAGACCTGCGAGAAGCTGCTCACCGAGGCCTGCAGGCAGTACACCGCCCACCTGATGGACCAGAACGAGTCCGCGGGAGTCATGGCGGCGCACTCCATAGGAGAGCCCGGTACGCAGATGAACATGCGTACTTTCCACTACGCGGGAGTCGCGAACGTGAACGTCACCCAGGGTCTGCCCAGGCTGATCGAGATCGTGGATGCCAGGCGTGTGCCCAGCACACCGTCCATGGAGATCCCCCTCACCGGCACGGCGGCCCAGGACGAGAACATAGCGAAGTTCGTGGCGTCCAACATCGAGATGACCTCGCTCATCGACGTGGCGAGCATCGAGACGGACCTCACCAACATGAGGCTCGTCATCTCCCCCAACGCGGGGAAGATGGAGGACAAGGGCATCACCATCGAGGAGATGCTCGAGAAACTGAACAAGGTCAAGGCGGTCCGCGGACTGGCGAGCATATCGGGATACGACATCCTGATCTCGGCAGACGAGCCGTCTTACAAGAAGCTGCAGTCGATGTACGACGCCGTCAAAGGCGCCAAGATCAAGGGGATCGACAACATCACGCGTGCCATCCTCTCCAAGTCCGACGGGGCTTGGAAGATCATCACCGAAGGCAGCAACCTCAAAGAGGTCCTGAAGGTCGAAGGAGTGGATGCTGAGAACGTCATGACGAACAGCATCCTGGAGGTGGCGGACGTTCTCGGTATCGAGGCCGCCAGGAACTCCATCATCCGCGAGGCCATGATGACCCTCGGAGAGGCAGGTCTGGACGTCGACGTCAGGCACATCATGCTCGTCGCCGACCTCATGACCAACGACGGATACGTCAAAGCTATCGGAAGGCACGGAGTGTCCGGAAAGAAGTCCTCGGTTCTCGCCAGGGCGGCTTTCGAGATCACCGCCGCGCACCTTCTGCATGCCGCGATGGTGGGCGAGGTGGACCACCTTGAGGGAGTCACCGAGAACATCATCGTCGGACAGCCGGTCACCCTTGGTACCGGAGCAGTAAACCTTATTTACACACCCAAAAAGGGGGATAAAGAATGAGCGATGAGAAAATCGACATCAGCAGGGCATTGAAATCAGCCATCACCACCGGAAAGGTGGAATTCGGAGTGGACCAGACACTGAAGGCAGTGAAAGACGGCAAGGCACAGATGATCGTGCTGGCCAGGAACTGCCCTTCCGCGGAGCTCCGCGACTCGACAGCGAAGAAGTACGTGTACGACGGGAACAACATGGAACTCGGCGCACTGTGCGGAAAACCCTTCTCTGTGTCTGCCCTTGTGATCATCGACAAAGGTAGCTCCAACATCTTAACGCTGTGAGGAACATGTCCGCAGATATCGTACTTACCGAGGACACCCTTAGGTACATCGCTCTCTTCGAGCAGATCACCAAGGCGAACGCCATCGACTGCATGGACACCGAGGACAAGCTCGTGTTCGTCGTCGAGAAGGGTCAGGGTAACATAGCCGTCGGAAAGAAAGGCGAGCATGTCATCAAGCTGAAAGAGAAGACCGGGAAGAACATCCAGGTCGTCGAGTACTCTGACGACCCCGAGCAGTTCGTCAAGAACGTGTTCCACATCTACGGTCCTCAGAAGGTCGTTATCGAGCAGCGCGGCAACATCACGCACGCCACGGTCACCGTGGACCCTAAACTGAAGGGCCGTGCGATCGGCAAGGCCGGCAAGAATCTGCGCATCGCCAGGGACATCGTGAACAGGCATCACGAGATCCAGAGCATCAGCGTCGATTAAGCAGATCGGAGACCCCCTACGATCAACTCGTACGGTCGGGAAACATCTTCAGGAAACGGTTTTCCGGGTCCGGCAGGATCTTCTCTGCCGGCCCGGACATTCAGTTCAGCGGCGTGCGCTCCACTTCCAGGCCGTCCGCTGTCGGATACTGCTCGGAGAGGCAGCATTTCCACTTGAGCGACGGAGCGATCCTCTCGAGGATCCATGGAGCGACCTCGATGCGGTCCTTGCCCGCGTGCATCAGGTCCGCGGGAACCTTAGCGGCCTTCAGCGCGGCCGTCGCAGCGTCGATGTCGGTGGTGAACAGATACCCCATGACGATGGTCCCGTCCTCGGTGACCTGCTGGTAGGGCTTGCAGATGTGGGATGCGCGCCTGATGAGCCTCCTGCGGAGCTGGACGCCGTCCTTGAAGGACGAGGAGCAGAAATGGACCCTCATCCTCTTGTTGGCTTTCAGGACCTCCATAGCTGTCTCAGCGGACCCTTTGACCGCGGAGGACAGGTCGTCCTTGACCTCGTAGCAGTAAGCGTCCATCATGTCCCAGTTGCTCTCCGAGAACTCGAGCTCGTTGAGGTTCACGAAGGACACTCCGGCCTCCTTGCAGTAGGACACGAGGGCGTTGAGGCCGGAGGCCTTCCCGGGCAGTGCTGGCACTTCCACTCCGACGGGGATCGTGAGGGCTCTGCAGACCTCCTTGAGCTTCGTCTCGGACATCCTCTCCCACTGCTCCTCCCGGGGGTGGAAGCGTATCTCGTCCAGGCCCGCGTCCTGCAGGCGCTTCGCCTTCTCGGGATCGATGGTGGCGGTGTACAGATGGATGTGGTGCTCCTTTCCGAACCTGTCCTTGAGCAGCTTGATCATGTGCAGAGTGCGGTCCATGTCGAGCAGAGGGTCCCCTCCGGTTATCCCGGTCCCCAGGGCGTCCATGGCCTCCGCCTCGGCGAGGATCTCCTCGTCTGTGCAGACACGCTTCTCGTTGGCGTAGACCACGTCTTTGCCCTTCTTCTCCAGCGACACGGGGCAGTAGTAGCAGTTCCATCCGCATCTTCCTGTGACGAAGAGGACCATCTTCGCACCTTCTATGCAGAGGCTGCATCCGTCGGCGACCTTGCCGCTGCAGGACGACCCGCATTCCATCTTCTTGAGCATGCGGGCTGATGGGCTGATACGGTTAAAAACAATGTCAGGCATCCCGTGAGCGATGAAGAAGAGCAGCAGGATCATCCTAGCATTGGACGAGACCGATGGCAAGAAGGCCCTGGAAGTGGCCGAGTCGGTCAGCGGAATAGTCGATGCCATCAAGATCAACTGGCCCCTGGTCCTCTCCGAAGGGCCCGGGATGATCACCGAGCTGGCACGTTACTCCGATGTCATCTGCGACTTCAAGGTCGCGGACATCCCCAACACCGTGAAGCTGATCGTCGAGAACGCGGTCTCCCGCGGAGCGTCCGGCGTTATCGTGCATGCGTTCCCCGGCGACGACTCGCTCAAGGCCGCCGTCGAAGCGGCCGGAGGAGCGGACATCTACGCCGTCACCGAGATGAGCCACCCCGGAGGAAGGCTGTTCACCGCCCCCCATGCGGAGGAGATGGCCCGCATGGGCATGGAGTGCGGGGTCACGGGCTTCATCGCCCCTGCCACCCGTCCCGAGAGGATCACGGCCATCAGGAAGATCGCGGGCGAGAAGCTCATCCTGTCCCCCGGAGTCGGGGCGCAGGGCGGGAAGGCCTCCGACGCCATCAGAGCCGGGGCCGACTACGCCATCGTGGGCCGCGCCATATACGGCGCCGAGGACCCCAAGGCCGCCGCGGAGTCCTTCGCGGAAGACGCCCGCTACGTGCGCTGAGCCCTTCCGAAACCTTTTCCCCTTCCTATATGCGCGTGCACGCGCGCGTTTCTCTGACCTAGGCCTAGGCCCTTATTTATATAAGCTCGATAATCCCCCGCCATTCTAAAGACGGAGACTTTTAGAATGCGCAAATTTGGAAAAGAGTCAGCCGCTCCCGGGCAGACGGGAGCCGACCGCGAAAATAGCGGCAAAGGGTGGTTGAAGAACCACTGGTGTGTGCTCATCCTGTGCTTCTCGGTGATCGTGGCCTTCGCGCTGCGCACCGTGTTCGCATATGGTATCTCCGCGGACGGGAACTTCGCCCTGTCCGGAGGCTCGGGTGCACAGTATCATCTGCATGTAATCGAAAGCATCATGAACGGCAGCTACTCCCTGACGGACTCTGCCGTCAACTACCCCAACGGCGGACTCGCACTGTATCCGCCTCTCATGGACTTCATATGCGCCGGAATCGGCTCGGTCCTGTCCGCAACCGGACTCTCCACCGCCGAGGCAGCCGCCGCATCCGTTGCAGTCTTCAACCCGATAATCGGAGCCCTCACGTGCATCCCCGTCTACCTTCTGGGAAAGGAGATGTTCGACAAGAAGGTCGGAGCCATCGCGGCTCTCGTGTTCGCCTTCCTGGCGCTCCCTATCAGCACGACCGTCTTCTCCAGCGGTACCGAGTACGGCCTGGCAGCGTTCCTGCTCGCCTTCATGTCCCTCTTCGTCGTGAAGATGGTCAAGGCCGCCGACGCCGCCGAGCCCTCCAGGAAGAGCATCCTGGTCAACGCGGCCATCGCAGGCATCTTCCTGCTCCTGTCCGCGCTCACGTGGAACGGATTCCGCTTCGTCGTCGTGCTCCTGGTCGTCGCCATGGTCCTCCAGATCGTCGTCGACCGCTTCAGGGGAAGGGACTTCACCGATGTCCTCCTCGGATACGCAACCGTAATCGCGCTCGGCACCATCGTCTCTGCGGTGTACTACATCCCCGCAGGGCTCTGGGACGCGGTCTTCTCCGGACCCCTCCTCATAGCAGTGGTCGCCCTCGTGTTCTCATTCGCCTTCCTGGCGCTCCGTGCCAAGCCGTGGATCGTAACGATCCCCGCCCTGGTCGTCGTCTTCGTCGTCATCTGCGCTGTCATGGCCTTCGCGGCCCCCGGCGTGTTCAACGACTTCATCTTCGGCAACAGCATCTACTCCAGCTCCATCATGAAGAGCCTGGCCAGCAGCCATGTGTCCATGTCCAACGTGTCCTCGTACTACGGTTGGCTCACCATGTGGCTCCCGATCTGCTTCGCCATCTACAGCACATACGTCTACCTGAGGAAGGACCACTCCGCCACCCAGCTGTTCATCACGGTCTGGATGTTCGTGATGTTCTTCGCGGTCTGGACCACCAGCGCCAACGCGGCCGTCGTCGGCTCCGTCTTCGCTGTCGGATCCGCCGTCGTCCTCGTCCGTGTCATCCAGGCGGCCGACCTCAGGGCATGGTGGACCTCCATGAAGACCGCCGGATTCCCCGGGCTCTTCAGGAAGATGATCAAGCCCCTGCCCTTCGTGTCCGTCATCGCCGTCGCTTTCCTCATCGTCGTCCCGAACGTCTCGTTCGCCGTCGATGCGGGGATCTCCAGCAACTCCGATGCCGACTACTACTTCAGCGGCAACACCAGCTACACCATCAAGACCGGAGACGCGTACTCCGCGGAGAAGGTCTGGGACCACTACGCCGACCTCGACAAGAACGGCGCCCTCGCATCTTGGATCGACTACTCCTACGATGCCGTCAACCACGGCGGCTTCGACAGCGTCACCGACACCATCGGCGGCGGATCGACAGCGGTCGCCCAGATGCTCCTCGCGAAAGGAGCCGCAGGCACCACCGCGGCATCCATGATG
Source organism: Firmicutes bacterium CAG:194 (assembly GCA_963605395.1). Lineage (GTDB taxonomy): Archaea > Thermoplasmatota > Thermoplasmata > Methanomassiliicoccales > Methanomethylophilaceae > Methanoprimaticola. The sequence goes on along the minus strand of CAVCVB010000018.1, from coordinate 10,217 downwards.
CGCATCATCCTGTCCAACAACGTCGACGACTTCGCGTCTGCGTTCAGCAGCCACTCCGATGTCTACAGCAAGATCTCCTCCTACGTGAAGGACCCCTCGACCGCCACCGCGGCAATCGACGCGGACCCCGCCACATACGGGAAGATCAGGTCCGACATCACCGACGAGAACGCCGTGTACCTCGCATCCATCGAGGCCATGACCTCCTCCATGTCCACCGCGGACATCATGAAGGCCTACGAGTCCGTCTGCTCCACGTCCGGAGACAAGATCGGATACTACATGGTCGACGGATCCCTCCTGCCCCTGCAGTACAACGACGGAGACTACTTCTCCACCCTCGCGTACTTCGCAGACTACAAGACGGACAGCTACGGGGCCGCCAGCCAGTACTTCTCGTACAACACCTACTACGGATACACCACCTACACCAGCGCCATCTACGAGACCTTCCTCTGGAAGGCCATGATCGGGCCCTCCGCCACCGAGGCCGGCTACTCCAGCTCCTACAGCTACCTTGTCGCCCTCGCCTCCAGCGACGGATCCAAGTCCTCTGCGATGGCCATCCCCGGATACGGGCTCGCAGGATACTCCGTCGGATTCTGGCAGGTCAGGTACAACGCCGATTCCACCGCCACCACGTCCAGCGACGGGTGGGTCTACATGGACGGATACGAGGCCATCGCCAAGCAGAAGGCCGACGGCGGTGTCATCAACTACCTGTCCTCCATCGTCGTGCTCGAGTACGTCGGGACCTCTCAGTCCCAGTCCTCCATCAGCGGGACCGTCACCGCCGACTCCAAGACAGTCGACGGAGCGACCGTCTCCGTCTACAGCTACGACGAGACCTACGGGAAGTACGTCCTGTACTCCCAGGCGAAGACCATCAACGGCGCCTACAGCGCCTTCGTCCCCTCCGGAGACTACACCCTCACCGTCAGCGTGGGCGGAGTGGACCTCCAGAGCTACAAGTCCGGGGCCGTCCCCCAGAACATCCAGGTCGAGACCGCCGACGTGTCCGGAGCCGTCAAGGTCGGAGACAATGTCTATTCCGCTGAGAAGATGAGGCTCGACCTCGTCGGAAGCGCCTCCCTCCAGGGAGAGTCCAAGACCATCTCCATACAGATAACGGACGGGACGATCTCCCAGTCCTCCGTGCTCCCCGGAACCTACACGTACACGCTCTACAGCGAGACCGGCACCTCCCTCGGCACCGGATCCGTGACCTTCGCGTCCGGAAGCACCACCGGGTTCGCCATCACGCCCACGACCAAGACCATCACGGCCACGGTCAACGACAAGTACGGCAACTCCGTCGAGGACGGCGCCATCGTCGTGGCCACCAACACCGTGACCGGCGCCCAGTTCCAGGCCGAGGTCGAGGACGGGAAGGCTGTCATCACCGCTGTCCCCGGAAAGTACAACCTGTCCATGGGACAGGGGATGGTGTCCATGTACACCAGCGTCTCCGACGTCTCGTCCGGAAACAGGACCGCGACCATCACCGCCTACGACGCTCAGACCGTCTCGGTCTCCGGAGCGTCCTCCGGCGTCCTGGCAGTCTACGCCGGCGAGTTCAGCACCCTGACCTACATGTCCGGCAGCACCATGATGTTCGACGTGCCCGTCGGCCTCGCCACCGGTGACGTCCAGTACACCGTCTACGGAGTCGTCGGAAGCAGCGTCTACCACGGCGTCTACACCAGCGGATCCTCTGCGTCCGTCTCATCCGGATCCTACGTCACAGTGTCCGGGACCCTGAAGGACGGGGACACCGCCAAGAGCGGAACCGTGAGGTTCATCAGCTCCAGCAACGAGGTCTTCCTCGTCTCCACCGATTCCGACGGAAAGTACTCCGTCGCCCTCCCCAGCGGATCCTACACCATCTACGCCGACAACGGCAGCAACAAGGTCTGCTTCGAGCAGGGATACACCGCTTCCACCGCCGCCAAGGACCTGAGCCTCGTGGACGGAAGGAAGATCACGTACACCCTGAGGTACGAGACCGGGACCAGCTCCACCAACGCGTACCTGCCCTTCGTGAAGTCCATCATGAAGTTCACGTACAACGAGAAGAGCTACACCCTGTACGGCATGAGCAACACCAGCGGAGCATCCGTGTTCTACATCCCCGACAATGTGGAGTCCACCGTGTCCTACAACAACGAGAACGGCACCATGGACAACGCGTACTTCCACTGCACCACGCTGAAGAAGACCGTCTCCGCCGGAACGTCCAACAACAGCAGCACCGTGACCATCTCGGTCTACGACAGCTCGAAGACCGACCAGGAGAACTACGTGAAGCAGGTCAGCGTCACCATCCCCTACGACATGGAAGTGAAGTTCTACAAGGATGACAGCGACGTGAAGTCTACGTACTCCGCCAGGACCACCCAGTCGCTCCGCCCCGGCCAGTACACCGTGACCATCAGCGGGTCCACCGGCCACTACTTCAGCGGCACCGCCTACATCTACCCCGGCCAGACCACCTTCACCGGACTGGGCGAGGACAAGGTCCAGGACGTCGCGATCGTGACCATAACCAAGGCCGATTCCGACAAGCTGACCGTCGCCACCGAGGACGGCAGCTACCACTACGACACCGCGAAGTCGCAGTACTACTTCCAGGTCGGATACAGGTACTACCTGACCTCGACCAACACGGTCGACGGGAAGGACACCATCGCATACGGGTTCCTGAACCTCTCCGATTCCTCCGCCGGATCCACCGAGACGGTCAACGTCACGGCCTCCCAGGAGAAGATCGAGGTCACCGGGAACGTGGGAGTCGTGGCAGACGGCACCATCACCGTGACCTACACGGCCAACGGCAGGACCGTCGAGAAGGAGTTCGACATCACCAACGGCGGATACACCCTCCAGCTCCCCTCCGGGACCGGAGCGGTCAGCGTCGAGGCGAAGGTCACCTCCACCATCAACGACAAGACGGCGTACTACAGCGCCGAAGGCACCATCAGCGACCTGAGGGACGGAGTCGTCCGCAACATATCCGTCGTCACCGATCCCGAGGGATGGGACGACGACGAGGATGACGAGGATGACCAGTTCGACGCGAGCATAACGTCCGCATCCTTCTCCGACGGAACCGGGTCCTTCACCGTGAGCGTCACCAACCTCACCGGCAACGCCATGACCTATGTGTTCACCGCCGGCTCCGCTCTGAGCTTCGTCAAGGACTACAGCCTCGCTGTGGCCGCGAACTCCATCGGAACCGTGACGATCGACGTCATCTACGACCAGTACCGCTATGCGCCTGGATCCGACGGGTTCTCCGTCACGGTCGCCGACATCAACGGCAAGCAGACCGAGACCGTGGACATCACCATCGGTGACGACAAGACCGGTGCCTCCGACATGGGCATCTACAAGATGGGACAGACCGGAAGCAAGTTCAACGACAAGGTCTCCGCATACCAGTATCTGTACGCCATCACCTTCGACAACAAGAACGTCTACTCGCATAACGTGTCCATCGCCGTGTCCGGTGCGGACTCGTCCTGGGCAGTGACCATCGTCGACGAGGACGGAGCCAACGTCCTTGCTCCCGGAGAGACCTTCAAGGTCTACGGGCTGCAGACCACCGTCCTCTACGTGAAGGTCATGCTCCTGAACGCCGACAAGGGCGCTTCCGCATCCGTGCCGACGATCACCGCGAGCATCAACGTCGACGGCTCGTCCAGCTCGATGTCCATCGAGCCTCAGACGGCCAAGGTCTCCACGGGAGACATGAGCGCATCCGGTACCGACATCTACAACCAGAGGTCCGGAGTGCCCGGAGGAGTCTGGTTCCTGCTGGCGGTCATCATACTGCTGATCGTCGCGGTCGCCTGGCTCGCCAGCAAGAGGGGGGTGTTCTCACGCAGAAGCTGAAAGCAGGAATGATGGCCTTCGCCATCCTGGCGATGGCCGCCGTATGCCTCGTCGGAGCAGACGTCTCCGATGCGGACTACAGCGATATAACCGGAGAGAAGACAGTCGTCGGCACCAGTGCCAAGGCTGATTACACAATCGTCTACAGCAACACCGACTTCAATGACAAGCAGAACCTGAGCATGGAGATCAGCTACACCGCCAGCCTGAAGGATTCCTCCGGAACCACCGTCAGCAGCGGCGTCAGCCCCAGCTCCGGCAGCCTGGACAACGGGGTCGCCACGACCCTGACCATAACCGCGCCCAAGACCGCCGGTCACTGCACCCTCGAGGTGAAGTACACGGCCAACGTCACATACACCGAGGCCGGAGACGATGGAACCGAGACCACCAAGACCGAGAAGGTCACGAGGAACGACTCGTACCGCATCAACGTGGTCAACCCCATCACCCTCTCTGTGACCTTGAAGAACGGGAGCGACGTCCCCCTTTCCGGATACGGAGTCTACTTCGTCATCGACGGAAACAGGATCGACGACAGCTACAAGACCGTGGACCTGGACAAGGACGGGTCCACCACCGTGACCTACAGCTGGATCACCGATTCCGGCAACGGCAAGCACTCCTTCTACCTGGAGGCTGCCGACGGCGGGAACATGGTGAGCATCGAGGGGCTCGGAGATGTCCATGACTTCTACATCGGGGACAACAGCTACACCTGGCTGGTCACCCTGCTGGTCGTCGTGGTCGTCCTGCTCCTGCTGATCATGGTCTGGGTCTACCGCAAGCCTGTGAAGAACTACGGCAAGCCCAAGGCCAGGCGCTGAAACCTTTCGGGAGGGGGCCCTCCCCTCCCTATTAGATAATTTTTAGAGCATCATACATCTGAGGCGGGCCGGGGGCACGGCCTCAGAACGACCTGTAGAAAGAAGACACGAGGTCTGCCGAGAAGCGCCCGTCACGGGACTTCTCTTTCAGAACGGGGTCGGAATGGTCCTCGAAGGCCACTCCGGGATACCGGATGTCTGTCAGCGTGAGGGCGTCCGCCCTGGCGACGCCGAAATTGATGTCCTCGCCGTCCAAGGCCGCTTCCACATCCAAGAGGCTCCTGCGGCCGGATGCCACCGCTTCTATGGCCGCGGCGGTCCTGCGGACCATGTTCCACAGGAAGTACCTGGCGCGGTAGGTCAGGACGATGGATCCGTCGGACTCCGAGACATCGAGGGAGTCTATCGTGAGCACGGTGGGCTTGTCGTCTGGACGGCAGAAGCGGATGAAGTCATGCTCCCCTACGAAGAGACTGGCGCATCCGCGCGCCAGATCGACATCCAGGCCATCTGCGTCCAGGATGTACCTGTATCCGCGCGACGATGCATGGCGCGGGTTGAAGTTCTCGTCCACTTCGCAGAATCCGTTGTAGAAGACGCCGTCGGAGACGGCATTGAGGGCTCTGAGGAGCTCGTGAGGGTCCTCGAACCCGGAATCGAAGACGGCGACGTTGCCGAGGGCGTTGACGCCCTTGTCGGTCCTGCTGGCGATCCTCAATCCGAGGGAATCCGCAGGCCCGCAGACCATCGAGAGGGCTCTGATCATCTCCCCTTCGACGGTCCTTGCGCCGGGCTGGACCTGGGAGCCGGAGAACCCGGCGCCCAGGTATGCGAACCTCACTGCTAGGCGCATCATGCGGAACGGAGTTCCTTCATGTGGTCGACCCTGCGCTGGACAAGCGCACGGGTGCCGATGTCGTGGCGGACGGCCATCGCATCGCACTTCACGAACTTCAGTGCGGCCTCGCAGTTGGCCTCGGCCTCCTCCAGGGTGCCGGCGACGCCGACGATCCCGAGGGACCTGGACGTCCCGGTGACGAGCTTCCCGTCCTTCATGTCCACGTTCGCATAGTAGACGACGGCTCCGGCGCTGCGGACTCCGTCCTCGTCCACGGAGATCTCGTGTCCGGCCTCGGACTTGGTGCCGTATCCTCTGGGGACGACGTACTTGCACACGGTGGCCTTCTTTGCGAACTCCACGTTCCCGTCGAGGGATCCGGTGGCCATCTTCAGGCAGATGTCCTCGAAGCTGCTCTCAAGCACAGAGAGGACGTTCATGGCCTCGGGGTCTCCGAACCTGGCGTTGATCTCGATGATCTTGGGCCCGTTCACCGTCAGCATGAACTGACCGTACATGGTCCCGCGGTAGGGGCATCCCTCTTCCGCCATGGCATCGACGATCTGCTGGAGGATGTCCATGGCGGCCTTCCTCTCGGATGCGTCGATGAACGGCAGCAGGTGGTCCGCATCGGTGTACGATCCCATCCCGCCGGTGTTGGGCCCCACGTCGCCCTCGTAGGCGCGCTTGTGGTCCTGCACCAGGGGCAGGGGGACGATATGCTCCCCGTCGACGAAGACCATCTGGGTGAACTCCTCGCCCACTGCTTTCTCCTCGAGGATGACGCCTGCGCCGCCGATGTTGTTGTCGAAGATCTCGTGGATGTACTCCATGGTGTCCTCGAAGGAATGGAGGTGCTCTCCCTGGACCTTGACTCCCTTCCCGCCGGTGAGCCCCACGGGCTTCACGACGATCTCGTGGTCGATGGTCTTCAGGTACGCTTCGGCATCGTCGGCGTTGTCGAAATGGGCGAATCCCAGGTTCCCGCCGATGCCGTGCTTCTGGACCAGCTCCCTCATGAAAGTCTTGGAGGTCTCGATCCTCGCAGCCGCTTTCGTCGGTGCGGCGCACTTGATGCCGATCGCCTCGAGGGCGTCCACGATGCCGGCCTCGAGAGGGGCCTCGGGGCCGATGAAGGCCAGCTCCACGCCTTTCTCTTTAGCGTATGCGCAGACGCGGTCGATGTCCTTCTCGTCGCAGAGCAGGTGGTCCTTGGACCTCGAGATGATCCCGGGATTCGCATTCTTCATAACAGAGTATATCTCGGAACCGGAGCGGAACAGCGCCTCGACGGCCGCATGCTCCCTTCCGCCTCCTCCAACGGCGAGGACCTTCATGTTTGACACCTTCAGAGTTTCAGGGCGGCGAGGATCTCGTCGAGCCCCTGCTCTTTCTTGACGCTGCACTTATAGATGTTCTTTATGCCGCCGGTGAGCTTGTTGTAGTCCCTGGCGATGACCTCGGGGTCCACGTCCACCGCATCGGCGATGTCCACCTTGTTCAGGATGGCCACGTCGGAGTGGATGAAGATGTCGTGGTGCTTCCTGACCATGTCGTCTCCCTCGGTGGTGGACACGACGACCACCCTGTAGTCCGTTCCCAGGGGGAAGTCGGCGGGGCAGACCAGGTTCCCGACGTTCTCGATGAACACGACGTCGTAATCGTCCAGGTTGATGTCCGCCAGGGTCTTCTTGATGAGGTTGGCGTCCAGGTGGCACTCGTGGCCGGTGTTGCAGTTCACGGCGTCCAGTCCGGACTTCTCGAACCTGGTGTAGTCGTCGGCTCCGGTGACGTCGCCCGCGATGGCGCAGACGCGCACGCCTTTGGCCCTGAGCTTCTCGGCGAGCTTGATGATGAGGGCGGTCTTCCCGGCTCCGATGGAGCCCATGAAGTCGACGGACTTGACGCCTTTGCTCTTCATGAGGCGGTAGTTCTCGTGAGCGATCTTGTTGTTCTCCTTGAGGACGTCTATCTCCATTCCGGGTTGGACTATGTGCATGCCTGCGGGAATCCCGTGCATACTAATAATGTTGTCCGTGCTACTCGCCTGTATGCGCTGAAGCGGAACCATGATATCCTCCCGCCTTCGATGGCTGTGCCATGGACTGCAAGCTGATGCATCTGGACGAGGAGGTCGCATCCCTGGTCATCGACGGCTGCTCGGGACGGATAGCAGATGTCGCATCGGTTCGCAGGACGGAGCTCCTCCCCGTGGGGACGGCCCTTCGCGGGAACGTCGATGTCAGGCGCTTCAGGGAATGGTGGTCGTCCAGGGCGATCCCCGAGTGCCGCACCGGGCTGAGGCCCCTCATGGACAGGCTGGACGTCGCCGATGCCGCCGAGCTGGCAGTCAGGTCGATGGGCCTGAGCCTGACGGATGGCTATTGGATCAAGCCTGAAGGCTCCGAGGCGGCATGGGATTCGGTGAACTTCTTCGACAACGGGTTCTCGGAAGATGTGGGCGACCTGCTGTTCGGGATCGGCATCGCGAAGGACGATCCGGATCCGATTTCTCCCGACTGCACCTGCGACGGCGTGCTGAAGAAGAGATGGAAGTCAATCGGCGACGACTGCTGCCTCATCAAATTGGGAGAGGAGCCGTACATGCAGGAACCCTACAACGAGGTGGCTGCAGCGATGATGGCCGATTCGATGGGGATCGACCACGTGGAGTACTCTCTGATGGAGCACGGGGGAGCGCCTTGCAGCGTCTGCAGGAACATGATCGACGGGGCAGATGAGCTGATCCCCGCATACCGTGTCGTGCGCTCTGAGATCCAAGAGCCCGGAGTCCGCCTGTACGACCATCTCGTCGCCTGCTGTGCGCATCACGGGCTCGATATCGTCTCGGACCTCGACAGGATGCTCGTGTTCGACTACATCATCGGCAACACGGACCGCCATCTCAACAACTTCGGGATCATACGCGACGCATCCACGCTGGAATGGAAGCGCTTCGCACCGCTGTACGACAACGGGACGAGCATGGGCTGCGATTGCTTCACGGAGAAGCTCGTCTCGGAGGCGGGGTCGGAATCCATGCCGTTCAATCCCTGCATCCCGAAGCAGATGGAGCTCGTCCGTGACATCGGATGGATCGAGATGGAAGCGGTGCGCAAGGGGATCGACAGGGCTTCAGAGGTGTTCGGTTCCGTCGAGCAGTACCGCGAAGACGGCCGTGCCGAAGCCATCCATGAGTTCCTGATGTCCCGTGCGGACGACCTGGAGGCATGGATGGCGAGGCGCAGTGGAAACGATTAACTCTCAATCCGTGTAAATTCACACGTTCCTTAACTCTTAATCCGTGGTTATTTATATACTCCAGGCGTTCAGGACATCATGGCGATGCAACTCCGCAGGAAGGCTTACGACAGGCTGCTCCGCTGGAAGCAGGAGAGCGCAGGCGCGTCTGCGATCCTCATCAACGGCGCGAGGCGCGTTGGCAAGAGCTATCTGGCCGAGGAGTTCGCCAGGAACGAGTACCGCGACCACATCATCATCGACTTCTCCAACACGAGCGACGAGATCAGGGCGGTATTCGACGGATATAACGGGGACATCCCGGAGTTCCTGAGGGCATTGTCCACGGCGATCGGCAGGACCATGCCGGTCCGCGAGTCGGTCATCGTGTTCGACGAGGTCCAGCAATGCCCCCGTGCCAGGCAGATGATCAAGCACCTGGTGAAGGACGGCAGGTACGATTACATCGAGACGGGCTCGCTGATGTCCATCAGGTCCAACATCGAGGGCATCGTGATCCCCTCCGAGGAGGAGGACCTGTACCTCCATCCCCTGGACTTCGAGGAGTTCCTGTGGGCCCTGGGCAACGACACAGCGGTCCCATATCTGAGGGAGTGCCTGGAGCAGATGCATCCGGTCGGCGATGCCATGCATAGATCGGTCATGGGGCTGTTCAGGAAGTACATGCTCGTGGGAGGCATGCCGCAGGCGGTCACGGAGTTCGCGGAGTCCGGGAGCTTCGAGAAGGCAGAGGCGGCCAAGCGCAGGATCCTGACCGTCTACCGCAAGGACATCGCCAGGTTCGCCAAGGGATACGAGGCGAGGGTCACCGGGATATTCGACAGGATCCCGTCGGAGCTGAACCGCAAGGAGAAGAAGTTCCGCATAACCAGCATCGACAAGAACGCCCGCAACAGGGATTTCGAGGACGCCTTCATGTGGCTGGACGATGCGATGATCGTGAATCCCTGCGTGAACGCCACCGATCCCCGCGTGGGGCTGGCCATGAACCTGGACATCACGAGGCAGAAGCTGTATATGGCCGACACGGGGCTGCTGGTGACCCAATGCCTCGAAGACGACGAGATGACGGGGGAGGATATCTACAAGTCCCTGCTCCTCGGCAAGCTGGGGATCAACGAGGGGATGTTCGCCGAGAACGCGGTGGCCCAGTGCTTCAGGGCCAACGGCCGCAAGCTGTTCTTCTACTCCCGCAGCCCTTCCGCGGGCGCGGAGGATGCGGACTCCGAGGAAGAGGCGGCATGGGAGTCGGCTATCGAGATAGACTTCCTCATCCGCTCGGGGAGGAAGATATGCCCGGTGGAAGTGAAGTCTTCCGATCGTTTAAGGCACGACTCCCTGGACAGGTTCAGAGACCGGTTCGGCAAGGTGCTGGGCCAGCCCTACATCCTGTGCAC
>CAVCVB010000017.1:0-25477 GCA_963605395.1 Firmicutes bacterium CAG:194 | reverse complement strand
TTCTCACTTGTAGTCCTCTATGAAAGCATCTCTAAGAAGTCTATCTACAGATCGGCTTCAATAGTCCTAGGAACTCTGTTGTTGATGATATAAAGCACACATCTCTAATTATTATATCTTGTAAAGCAATTGGCTTTACTAATAATAATATATCACAATACGCTAGTTCTGGTGTCATTTTTCGAAAAAATACCCCGTATTCTACAATATGAATCGAGATCTGAAAAAACGACAAAAAATCAACGAAAAGTAATGGGTAAACAGTCCCAAATAGGCCCAATCAAGTCGATATTCGGGAGGCCGTCGTGGACAAAAATATGATTAAAAACTTGAAAAAAATCGATTTTCCTCCTAGAATTGCATATTTCCAACGATTTTATCAATTCTATCGGAAAAGTGTTCAATTTTCTCCTAATATCCATAAAAATATTCTATTTTAGATAAATTACATTGATTAAGCTATCAACTAAAATAATATACAATTTGTGAAAAACGCCATGGAACACACAATTCTGATAGGAATTTATCAGTCCTAATGAAATTTGGACTGTCAGTACGAGTATTAATATTATAGAATAGCATTCTTAATTTGATTCAGAATCCGAATTGCTGTCATCCCTAGAATGAGATAACTGCTAGATGGATCCTGATCGGAGTGATGCTATGTCAGGCGACGAAATTAGAGACAGTTCTTCGAGAAAGACCGATTGGATGAATCACACATTGGCTGAATGCGTCAAGAAGCATGAATGCGACGTATTGTTCATGGAGACTATGCAAGATTTCGGGCAGTACGTCCGGTACTACGACATCCATTCCTTCGAGCTCCTCGACGAGAAGATAGCAGTGATGACCGCTCTCAAGGAAGGTAAGAGATTCAAAGACATACCCGGCTCGGATGAGATCTTGGAGCTACTGCAGGTAGTGGATCCCAGAGGCTATATCATCTGGCGCTGAGATGCTATAGACGATGACGAATCGATGGATACAGCTCCAGAGACATGCGACTGGGAAAATCACACATTGACTGAATGCATCAAGAAATCGAAGTGCGACGTGTAGTTCATGGAGACCATGTTGAAGTTCGGAATGTACCTGAGGTATTATGGCCTGGATTCGTTCGAGCTCCTCGACGAGAAGATTGCAGTGATGACAGCTCTCATGGATAGCAAGAGGTTCTACGAGATACCCGGCTCGAAGAGGATCTTAGAACGCATGATTAACATCGAACTGTGATGCTACTGCTCATGTTCTTATTAATAATTTAAGTTAAGTTATTAGCTTAATTAATATCCAATGAATAGAACAGGCGCAATGATACGGTGCAAAAACATCTGCCGATGTCAAGGAGTCCAAAACGGTGATCCTGGATATCGGCAGATCAATTATGTCACAGACCGTTTCCAAGTGTTAATATTAAATAATCATGCTGGTTAAGCATCCAGCTTTATTATATATGGTCTTATACAATGAAACATCATCCGATGCACCCGGTTGGAAAAGAATGTCTATGACATCCACATTCCGGGCAACATGAAGGAATCCTCGACCGCCAGGAGATACGACCTCGTCATCTTCGACATGGACGGCACAATAGCAGACACATCGCCCGGCATCTTCGACACCATCAAACTGGTAGCCAAGCAGATGGGCTTCAGGATTCCTACCGATGAGGAGCTCAGGCAGAAATCTTCTGGGCGTCTCAACGACGACTTCGAGGGCCTTTTCGAGATCGACAAGGACACTGCCAACGAGGCGCTCATGCTCTTCGGCAGATTGTACGAGGAGCACGGCCAGATGAACTGCGCCCCGTATCCGGGGCTCAAGCAGCTCATCTCCGACATCCATGATGCGGGCATCAAGCTCTCCGTCGCCACTATGAAGCTGCAAGACACCTCCGAGATCCAGCTCAAGGACTGGGGGATGCTGGATTACTTCGATTCCGTCAACGGCGTGAGCATGTTCGTGCAGACTTCGAAGACGGACCTCATAGAGAACGCGATGAACCATGCAGGGGTCCCGAAGGAAAGGACTCTCATGATCGGCGACACGGGAAACGACCTCACGGGCGCCATGAACTGCGGCACCGACTTCATCGCCGTGACTTACGGCTTCGGCTTCACCCGTGAGGTGTGTGAATCAAAGGGTTTGAAGTTCGCCGGCGATGCCGACGGGCTCAGAAGACAGATCCTCTGACGTAAGGCAGGTACCTGGCCGAGATCAGCGCGTGGATGTCCGTCAGAATCTCCACGTAGTTGTCCTCAAGGAGAGTGTCCTCTTCGTCCAGGGACTTCATGTAGATCTTGTGGAACCTGGACTCGGTGGAGTTCTCCACCGCATCGAGCACCGCCCTGAGTCCGGACACTATGCCGTCGAAGGATGAGCAGTCGATCGCCAGGATGAGCTCGCAGATGCGCATGTCGTCCTTCAGGAAGGACACGATATCTTCGGAGACATCCTCAGAGACCTCTCCGCTGAACGCCTTGTCGATGAACTCGTCGATCTTCTTTGATTTCATCTTGATGATCCTGGCCAGCATGTCCTTCTCGCGGTCGGTGATCACCTTGTCGAAGATGTCGGCATTCTGCTCCTGAGCTTTCGCAACAGGCTCCTCCTGCGCAGGCTCTGCGGCCGGGGCTTCCTCGACGGGTTCGGAGACGGGCTCTTCTTCCGGCTCCTGAGCGGGATGTTCGGAGAGTTGTGCTACTGCGGCCCGGAGCTCGTCGCGCTCCGATTCCACAGTGGCGATGGACTCCTGGGCGTAGTCGAGCTGAGCGGAGAGCTGCTCGTTCCTGGTGCGGAGAGTGGCGATCTCCTCTTTGAGGGTGGCCATGGCCTCCTTGCATTGGGATATCTCGGATCCGGAGCAGTCCTTCAGGGAATCCATCTCCAGGCTGACAGCATCCAGCGATTTCTTCAGTTTCTCGTTCTCCAGCTGGAGCTCGTTGCGCTCGGTCTCGAGATCGAGGATGATCTTGAGGTTCTTCGAGTTCTCCGCTTCGAGCTGAGAGACCTTGGCATCGTCTGCCTGGCAGGTAGACTCCGAGCGGATGGACTCCACAGCATCGGAGATGAGCTGCTTCACGTAATCGAGGTCGGGCTGCTCGTAGAGCGGAGGGACCTTCATCGCATTGAACGCGTCCTCGTCTGCCGCCTCGTTGGGGGACAGACGGCACCTGTACTCCTCGGATTCTATGGCCTCGACGGCGATCTCCGCCTGGCCTTCGGTGTCCAGGAGCGCATCGCAGCCGTTGATGTCGTCTCCGAGCATCTCGATGATATCGATGTACTCGTCGATGTTCTCCTGGTCGATCTTCGCCATGGAGGCGAAGATGAGTATCTCGTTCAGTTTACGGTCTTTGACCCTGGTCACAAGCCCTGCATCCCACATGCTCTCCCTATCGCCATACATGATTATATTCCTGGCGAAACGACGCTCTCCGAGACCTGCGCGGACGCTCGTTTTCTACCAGTTTCCTTGTCGTTGCACCTCCGATACGTCGTTTGTACGACGGTTCCGGAACCGGTTCCCGCCCGAATCATGGCAGTTGCGGAATCGCAATCTTCATTTTTTCCAAGACTGGCACATTTATGTCCTTAGAATACGTCAATCGTCGATTTTGCTCCGAGTTGCATAATAACAATTCGTCCGATATTACACAGATTTATCCTCGAATTGCCAATGATTTTTAAAGAAATCCCCGAACAAGGTACAATTTTTTCGATGGCAAGGTTTAATACCCTCATCGTCTATCGTCGAAGTCCGAGTGATAGAAATGGATTCTGCTACTGAAGTAAGGAGGGAGAACGTGCTCACGGCCGCGAAGGGGATGATCCTGAAGAACCCATTCGCCATCGCAGACGTGAGACGCAAAGACAACGACGAGTATCTCATCGCGAGCATACCGAGCGGGAACAAGACTGCAGAATTCATCATGCAGGCTCACAAAGAGGGCTTCTCGATCCAGACGATGCCGAAGGGAGGCGTTTTCTCGCCCGAGGCGAGGCCCCACGTCGCACTCAACCTGATGGCGATCAACAGCAATCTGAAGAGGGGGAGCTTCACCGTGGGGCCTGCCGACGGGGAGCTGGCGTTCAAGCACTTCATCCCCTGCTACGAGGGCATGTCCCTGACTGAGGACTGCCTCTGGACCGAGATGACCCTGGGCATCCGCATGCTCAGCCTCTACATGACCGACATCCTCAGGGACATTCCGGAAGAGAAGAACGAGTACGTCATCAAGTCCGCAGGAGAGTGCTGACATGGCAGGCAGCCTCGATGCGTTCAGGTGCTGGGCCGTCGACAACGATCCGGGATCCGCGGTACCCCAGCAGGATTCTGCGGTCCAGGGCCCCGGATGGGCGACCAGAGACGACATGATGGAGGATTTCGAGCCCATCATGCCCGCTTCGATCCATGCCAGGTCCGGGATCCCCATCCTGTACACGGCGGACAGCGTCTACATCGACTCCAGCGACCGCCACACCATGGTGATCGGCGGCACGGGGTCCAAGAAGAGCAGGTGCTGCCTCGGTCCGCTGACCGAGTTCATCGCCGCGACGTCCGAATCCGCATTGGTGATAGACCCTAAGGGTGAGATCCTGGACTGGACCTACGATTCCTTCAAGGCAAACGGCAGGGACGTGAAGGTGTTCGACCTCAGGACCCCTGCGTCCGGGGACAGATGGAACCCCATGCAGATGCCGTACACGCTCATGAAGAGCGACGACCCCGGAGAGAGGAACCGCGGGGTCCGCGTGATGTGCGAGCTCGCCAACTACCTGATCCCCGTTGAGGGGGCCGATCCCTTCTGGCCGCTGTCGGCCAGGAGCCTGCTCTTCGGGATGATGCTCGTCCTCGCAGACAGGGCGAAGGATGCGAGCGAGGTCACTCTGAAGAACCTGAACGAGCTCGTAACACAGACATTCAGCAGCGAGGACAGGATCCGCAAGCTCATGTCCTCGATCACGGACAGCGGCGTGCTGTCCAACATCGCCACAGCGGCGAACAACGCGGAGAACACCAGGAAGTGCATCCTCGCCTACGTCTACACGGCCCTGGGACCCTTCGTGGGCGACCCCGACCTGGGCGACGCCATGTCCGGAGACGACATAGACATCATGTCGGTCGGCGGCGGGAAGGACACCATATTCCTTATCCTGCCCGACGAGAGGCCCGACCTCTCCCCTCTTGCATCGGTGTTCGTCAGCCAGCTGTACGAGTCCCTCATCTGGAAGGCCCAGTCAGAAGACTGCAGGAAGCTCCCGGAGAGGTTCAACATCATAATCGACGAGTTCGGGAACCTGAACATCAACGGCATGGCCGGGATGATCACGGCCGCCAGGAGCAGGAACATCAGGTTCTGCCTTGCCATCCAGTCCACAGACCAGCTGGACTGGGCCTATAAGGCCAACGGGAATGTGATCCTGAACAACTGCGGGAACATCGTGTACCTCTATTCCAGGGACATCCCGTTCCTCAAGCAGTTCAGCTACCTGATCGGCAACGGGCCCGACGGCGAGCCGCTGATCTCTCCGGGGGAGCTGATGAGGCTGGACCTCGGAGAGGCGGTGATGCTCTGCGGAAGGGGCCTCCCCATCAGAGTCAAGCTGAAGGACATCAGCGAGATGGTCGGGAAGGACAGGCTCTACAAGTCCGTGAAGAGGACGCCATTGGCGAACAAGAAGTTCGATGCGGGCAGGTTCCTCCGCAGGAAGTCCGTCGGCGGCGATATCCTTGACACCTTCTACGAGTGAGGACGGTATCTGCACCACCATCCCGGAGAGCGTCAGGAAGTGTCTCCACAGGGCCCCCATACCGGGCGAGCCCTGGGATGATGCCGCCATCCTCTTCGAGGCCGCCGAGAACTGGGCGGCAACATGCTTCCCGGATTCGGCCCAGGACACGGTGGACGCCTTCGACTACGAGGCAGGCAACGGCATGAAATGGGGCATCTTCGATGAGCCCATTGTCATCCTTGCTGATGATCAAGCCATAACGAGCCTCCTGCAGGAGCAGCATTCCAGGCTCGCAGATGAAGGAGGGAGCCGCGATGGATGACTGCTCCGCATTCGGCGACGAGTTCCCCGTGTCGGCGCCTCCGGGAGGCCCCGACGACGGGGCGATGCAGTCGATCCTGGACGGCGTGAGGTACCTGTACCGCAAGAACAGGCACACCAGCAATCCCCTCGCGATCCTCTGCATCTTCAGGGACATGCGCGACGACGAGCTCGTCTCCATGGCCGAAACCGCCGGCGCCACGGTCAAGATGAGCAATCTGTCCAACGATGACCGCGTTACGGTCGAGATCAGGGAGCCGGACAGGCTCGTGATAGACTTCGCTGCTGCCACGGGCATCAGCGTCCCGGACGAAGACCGCAGGAGGCCGAGGGACATCGTGGCAGAGTACCTCCTCAGAGCATGCTACGACCATGTGGTGAGGCAGCATTCCGGCACCGACCACGGATCAGGCCACCTGAAGTTCATCCTCGGCAGGATCGGAGGCTGCTGGATGGGCGAGCGGATGGTCGCGAGGATGCAGCTGAGGAACGACTCCGACATCGTCCAGACCGGCCTGATGCTGAGGGCCTTGGACATCATAGACCGCAAGGTCGACGACGACAGGGTCCTCTACGCATATGTGGACCTGAAAGGGAAGCCCCGCAGGACCAGGGAGCTCGAACGGAAGACCCGTTTCAACGACGTGTTCTTCGATGTGGAGTTCGACCCGATGGTGACCGAGAACGACGAGAGGGGCATGTGGCTGTGCTTCCAGGACCTGCTGTCCGAGGATCTCCTGCCGGACATCATGTTCCTGAAGGAGGTCTGCTTGAAGGTCCGCCGCATCCCGGACCTGGGCGGACAGTACGCCAGCCTGTCCAAGCTGCTCATCGTCAGGGATTACGGGTCGTTCGTGCACGAGTACGCCCATGCTCTGGACCACCACATGGGGCGCCTGAGCGGCAAGAAGGAGTTCGCTCCGATACTGGCCCTCTACCGTCACGAGTTCGACAGGCTCGTGAAGGATCTTCAGAGCCGTCCCGACAGCAGATACTACAAGGATCCCATGGAATGCTTCGCCAGATGCTTCGAGATGCACGTCATGAGGCGTCACGGCGCATGCAAGCTGCTGAGGCCGTACTGGCCGGAATGGGCGTATCCCGAGGATCCGAAGCTCGCCGAGATGGTCGACAGCTACTTCGACGGGCTCTGCCGGGGAAAGCTATGAGATGGATCAGCGGAGGCCGTGCAGCATCTCGACGGTGTCCTTCATCGCCAGCTTGAAGCCCTTGAGGGCGGCATGCACGAGCTTCTCCTGCTCCTTCCCGTCGGCGGAGACGAAGGTCCTCAGATAATCGGCATAGGCCTTGGGGGCCAGGTCGCTGGTGCCCAAGGATGCTACAAGGTCGCTCCCTTCCAGGGATGCGATCTTCTCGAAGTCGTCCATGTAGTAGGCGGAGGCGGCTTCGCAGTACTTGATCTCGAGCTTCAGCCACTCGGCCATGTCCAGAAGGTATGCGGTATGGTCTGCGTCGTCGAAGGCGCGGTTGATGATCGCCTCCCTCTCCGCGGTCTTCCTCTCGACCGCTGCCGAAAGGATCTGTGAAAGCTCGGTCCTGCTCATCTGCTGTTTTGCCATCGCTCTGCGCCTCTTGAACGGGACATGATGTTCTCCTCTATTATGGAATCGAGCTTCCCGGCCAGCTCGATGGTCAGGCGGAGCGTCTCCTCCTTGGAATCGGAGATGCGGTTCCTGAAGGACCATATCTGATACGGGACGAACTTCACGTTCCCGCGGCCGGACTGCAGCTCTAAAGTGACGGAGTCGAACTCCTTGGATGCCTTCTTCAGCTGCTCGGGGGAGATCGGGCGGAGCAGGGCCCTGCCGCCGTCCACGGAGTTGAAAGCGACCTTTCTGTCGTCCATGATGACGGAGAACCCCTCGATCTCGCTGTACGAGAGCACAGGGATGCACCTGTTGGGGCATCTTCCCTTGAAGAAAAGGCGATTGGCATCGTCGAACCTCAGGTCCCCGTAGGAGATGGTCTCCGAGAAGGATTCGATCCTCTCGATGATCTCGGGGTCCTTCACATGCATCGCGAGGACCTCTTCGGCGGTCGGCGATTCGAAGCTGCGGTTGACCGGGACGCACATGCCGCACAGGTACCCGTCGAAGATCTTCACGACCCCGGGCCTGAGGCCGCATGCGGCGCACATGCCCGGATCCTCCTCCTTCCTGAAAGACAGCATCCGCTTCACTCCTTGAGGACGATCCTCATGCAGGGGCCGTTGACCAGCTCCCCTTTGGCCCTGGACAGCCTGTAGCGGCGGCCGTTGAACTCGAAGTCCATGCCGTCCCATCCGGAGGACGGCGATGATATCGCTCCTCCCGCCACGGTGCACACGACGTTGAAAAGGTCGCTGGGGGGCACGGGGAGGTCCACAGCCTCCACCTCGTCGAGGCAGAAATCGGCCATACCGGTGGTGACGGAGCTGTGCAGCCCGTTGTCTGCGTAGAGGCTGGGCCAGACCAGGAGATGCCACGGGACGATGTTGTCCAGGAGGATCCCGTCGGACCCCTCGGTCCACATGGCCGGGGAGTAGACGATCTCGTTCCTGTAGATGCCGAAGCAGGTCTGGGGATCGATGCAGGATTCGGTGATCTTGACCATGTCTAGAGCGGACTCGAGGTTCCTGTTGCTGTGGTTGATCACAGCGACGATGATATGGCCCTTGTAGGACCTGGCGGCCGCCACCATGGCCCCGCGGTCCATGTAGTTCCTCTGGGCGGCCTCGTCGATCTCGTTGCCCGGGATCCTGGAGTCCACTTTGGATATCAGCACCATGTTCCCGTCGTGGGAGCCGATTATCTGGTTGTCCTCGATCTGCAGAGCGGTGAGCACTATGCCCCACTTGTCCCGGAGCTTCGCCAGGACCGCCTGGGGGTCCCACTTGGGCTTCTTGAGCAGTATCATGGAGACGAAGGGCCCTCCGGCGTTCCTCAGCACGGGCTGGAGCTCTGCATCGAAATCGACGATGCGCTCGTTGCCTTCGTGGTCTGTCAGAACCAGACGGACGCTCATGTCCGGGCGGATGGAGACATGCCTGAGCGTGAGGATGAGGTCGCCGGAGCCTTTGGACAGCGACTGCACCGCATCGGCGATGAGGGAGTCAAGGGAATCGATGATGAGCCTGACCCTCCTGGGATCGGCCTTGGACACGAACGCCTCGTTCATCTCCAGCGTGAACGTGGCCGCACGGTCGGCTATCATGAATGTGCAGTGGGGACTGTCGGAGGACCAGCTCTGGGCCCCGACGGCCTCTTTGAAGGATGCGAGGGCGGTTCTGTCGCAGACGATCCAATCCGCCATGGAGGACATGTCCGTGGCGTAGTCCACCCAGCTTCCGAAGGCGTCGGAATCGTCGAACCTCACCTTCAGGCCGAGGGCATCGGACAGGGGGCGGCCGTCCCTGTAGGCGTCGGCGGCCTGCATGAGCCCTTCTATCCCCTCCACGGCCTTCGCCGCTCCTTCTGGATCGCCCAGGGCGTAGCGGACCAGGGAGAGCAGATAGGACATGTGGGCATCATCGGGGAACCTCTGGGACCCGCGCTCCAGGAACTCCAGGGCCATCGACGCCTTGCCCGAGTACATGAGGGACTCGCCGTAGCGCCTGAGCCATTCGGGGAGATCGGAGGCCTTGGATTCCAGCGGGGCCAGCCATTTAACTGCGGCCCAGAACGCCTCGTAGTTGCAGGTGGCCTTGCAAGCCTTGGCCATGGAGAGAGCGATGTAGACGTCCTTCGTTGCCTCGTCCTCGGTGAACTTGCCTTCCGCGGCACCGTGCTCGATCATGGACGACAGCGTCGCCGCCATCGAAGAGCCATGCATGTACTCGTTTCCCGCGAATCCCTGGAGGGTCTCCACTTCCTCGTCCGTGAGCATCGTGGGGATCTGTTTCCCGTCGCTGAAGGCTGCCATGAGCGACGATTCGGAGGGCCGTTGATAAAGGTTCGGACGGAAGTTCCCATCAGGAGGACTTGCCGTTGGGGGCCTGAATCCTCATGTAATCGCCGGCCCCGTTGACTCCCAGCTCCATGGCGCGGATCAGGTGCTTCTCCGCCTCGGATATGTTCCCGGATTTCATCAGCGCCTCGGCGAGGTCCTGGTGCAGCCCGACAAGGATGTCGACATCCGGGAGGCGGCCGCAGTCGTGCAGGTTCTCCATCACGGTCACGGAGGACTTCAGGTCCAGGATGCGCATGTCATCCATCCCCATGGCGCCGTCCACGTCGGCCTTGGCCGCGAAGGTCATGGCCAGATCGGTGGGCTCTTCCAGGGCGCCCTCCTCCATCAATGCGAGACCGATCTCGATCGCCTGAGAGTATGATTCC
Source organism: Firmicutes bacterium CAG:194 (assembly GCA_963605395.1). GTDB lineage: Archaea > Thermoplasmatota > Thermoplasmata > Methanomassiliicoccales > Methanomethylophilaceae > Methanoprimaticola. The sequence continues at coordinate 15,083 of CAVCVB010000017.1, read as the reverse complement.
GATGCCTCCTGCTGCTTCTCCAGCCAGACCATCGCCTCGGCATCGAGGTTCAGCAGGTCGAAGCGCCTGTTCTCGCGCCAGTGGTCGTTCTTCCTGCCGATGGCGGAGATGCCCTTCCCGATGTAGACGAGGGCATCCTCGGGATATTCCGCGTCGAGGAGGTCGTTGGCGGCGTCGATGCACATCTTCACGACCGAGCGGTCGTCGAAGTGCCTGGACGTCCCCGAGAGCCTGTCGAGCCTGGATGATGCGGTGCGGTACTCGTCGGAGGGGTCCTGGTCCATCTCGAACAGGATCCTCGCGGCGGTGACATGCATCTTGACGAAGGTCCCGGCGTCCACTTCGACGCCCTGCTCCTCCATGTCATCGGAGATGTCCATCGCGGACATGAGGTCGTCCAGCGCGGAGGTCCTGTAGCCGAGCATCTGGAGCACGCTGCCGCGGTTGGTGTAGGCTTCCATGAGCTCTTCGGGGGATTGCCCCTCCTCCAGGGAGTTGACCCTGTCGTTGAGCTCGGCCAGTACGGATTCCAGATGTGCTTCGGATGCATCCATCGTCAGCTCCATCCATGCGGCCGGATATAACCGTGACGGAACAGCCCGCATAGCAAACGATTAACATCCGCGCGCGATACAGCGGAGCATGAACCACAAGAGGATACTGGCGATCCATGACATCTCATGCGTAGGCAGATGCTCGCTGACGGTTGCGCTCCCCATCGTGTCCTCGGTGGGAATCGAGTGCTCCGTCCTCCCGACGGCCGTGCTCTCCACCCACACCGGCGGATTCACCGGCTACACATACAGGGACCTGACTTCCGACATGATGCCCATCGACGAGCACTGGAAGACCCTGGACATCAAGTTCGACGCGTTCTACTCCGGATTCTTGGGATCGTTCGAGCAGATCGACATCGTGGAGAAGCTGTTCGACGACCTGTCCCACGAGGGCTCCCGCATCTACGTGGACCCCGTGATGGCCGATAAAGGCAAGCTGTATCCCGTCTTCGGCCCCGACTTCCCTGCAGGAATGAGGAAGCTGTGCGAGAAGGCCCACGTCATCATGCCCAACATGACCGAGCTCACGCTGATGCTCGGCGAGGAGTACGTGGACGGGCCGTACACCAAGGAGTACGTGGAGAGCATGTTCGAGAAGGCCCGCGTGTTCGGGTCGGAGCAGATCGTCATCACCGGAGTCAGCTTCCAGGAGGGCATGGTCGGAGCTGTGTACATGGATTACCGCACCGGCGAGACCGGAGAGGTCATGAGGCCCGAGATCCCCGGATACTACCACGGGACCGGAGACGTCTTCGGGTCCCTGCTGGTGGCTTCGCTGGAGTCGGGGCTTTCCCTTGCCGACGGCGTCAAGGCTGCTGTCGATTTCACCGTCGAGAGCATCGTCAACACCCACTCCTCCGGAGAGGACGTCAGGTACGGGGTCAACTTCGAGCCCGGCCTCGAGAGGTTCGCCCGCACCGTCAGGTCCTCCGCCGCAGGGATGGAGATCGTCCCCGCCACCACGGACACCGACCTGAGGATCATCTCCTCGCTCGCAAGGAGCATCTGGTACGAGTGCTACGAGGGCATCGTGCCCCGCGGGCAGACCGACTACATGCTGGAGCGCTACCTGAGCTTCGAGTCCCTGAAAGAGCAGATCGCCGAGGGATACGTCTATCTGATGGCCGTCTGCAAGGGCGAGCCCGTTGGGTTCGTCGGGTACAAGGAGGAGGACGACCACGTGTTCCTCTCCAAGCTGTACATCCTGAAGGAGCACCGCGGCAAGGGGTACTCAGGGAAGCTCATCGGCAGGGTCTCCGATGCCGCCAGGGCGGCAGGCCTCGGATCCATCAGGCTCACCGTCAACCGCTCCAACGTGCATTCCGTGGAGATCTACGAGCACTGCGGGTTCGTCAAGCTCCGCGAGGAGGACAACCCCATCGGCGGCGGCTTCGTGATGAACGACTTCATCATGGAGAAGAAGGTCTGAGATGTTCATCCCCACGACCTCCCGCGAGGTCGGCCGCATGGGCTGGGACGGCCTTGACATCATACTCGTCTCAGGCGACACCTATGCGGACACGCCGTACAACGGGACCGCCCTCATAGGGCATTGGCTGATCGACCATGGGTATCGCGTAGGGATCATAGCGCAGCCCAGGACGGATTCTCCGGACGACATCGCCAGGCTGGGCCTTCCCGAGCTGTTCTGGTCCGTGTCGGCGGGATGCGTGGACTCCATGGTGGCCAACTACACCCCCACCAGGAAGTTCAGGAAGGAGGACGACTTCACTCCGGGGGGTGTGAACGACCGCCGCCCGGACCGTGCGACCATAGCCTACACCAACCTGATCAAGAAGCATGCCAAGGGGAAGCCCGTCTTCCTGGCGGGGATCGAAGCGAGCCTCAGGCGCATCGCCCATTACGACTACTGGTCCGATTCCGTCAGGAGGTCCGTGCTCTTCGATTCCAAAGCCGACGGGATAATCTACGGCATGGCGGAGCTGGCCACCTTGAAGGTCGCCGAGATGATCAAGAGAGGCGAGGACTGGAAGGACGTCCCCGGGATATGCTATGCGTCGAAAGAGCGCCCTCTCGACGCCATCGAGATGCCTTCCTACGAGCAGGTGCGCGACGACAGGGACGCCTTCATGCAGGCTTTCCTTATCTTCCGCGACAACTGCGACCCGTTCACCGCGAAGCCCCTCTGCCAGCTCCACGGGGACAGGTACCTCGTGCAGAACAGGCCCCAGAGGACGCTGACATCAGAAGAGCTCGATTCCCTCTACGGGTCCGGGTTCGAGGACGCGGTCCATCCCTACTATGCGAAGGACGGCCACGTCAAGGCCATGGAGACCGTCAGGAACTCCATCACGACGCATCGCGGCTGCTACGGCAACTGCTCGTTCTGCGCCATATCCGCGCATCAGGGGACCACCGTGGTCTCGCGCTCCGAGGGATCCATCCTGAAAGAAGCCGAGCGCATAGCTTCCAGGCCCGGGTTCAACGGCATCATCCAGGACGTGGGAGGCCCCACTGCCAACATGTACGGCATCGAATGCAGGCTCAAGACGGCCAAAGGCCGCTGCACGGACAGGAGATGCTTGGGGAAGAGCCCTTGCCCCAGGCTGCCCATAGACCATTCCCGCCAGATCGAGCTGCTTAGGAAGATATCCGATGTCCCCGGCGTCAGGAAGGTGTTCGTCAACTCCGGGATACGCTACGACATGATCGTCTCCGACCGGGCGAACGGCCAGAGGTACCTGCAGAGCATCGTGGACCATCATGTCTCCGGGCAGATGAAGGTCGCCCCCGAGCACATCTCCGACGGCGTCCTCGATCTCATGGGCAAGCCCCGCCGCGATTCCCTGGACTCGTTCAGGCAGATGTTCTCCCAATGCGTCCAGAGATCCGGGAAGGACCTCTACCTGACGTACTACTTCATGGCGGCCCATCCCGGCTGCAGGGAGGAGGACATGGAGAGGCTGTCCTCTTACTGCTCCGACAGGCTGCACATCCGCCCGGAGCAGGTGCAGGTTTTCACTCCCACGCCTTCCACGTATTCCACCGCGATGTACGTCTCCGGCACGGATTCAAACGGGAAGAACGTGTTCGTGGAGAGGTCCATCCAGAAGAGGCAGCGCCAGAAAGAGGCCGTCACCAAGGGGAAGAGGCATGGATGATCTCAGGAATGCGGTCTCCGACATGTACTCGGAGCTGGAATGGTCCTTCGTGCCGAAGAAGGAGGTCTACTACGGCTGGCGGGCGTACGGCTCCAAGATAACCATCGAGGTCTCCGATTACTTGGAAGGGGCTCCCGATCCGGTGCTCCCGGACCTCTTCAGGATGATCGCGCTGCGCTCCAAGAGGAGGCAGTGGTCGATCCCGCAATCATATTCTGACTACCTCCGGTCCGAGGGGTTCATCCTCAACAACAGGCCGACGTACATCGCCAGGAGCAGGAACCTGGCGAGGACTTCTGTCGGCCGGTCCGGAGACCTGTACGACTCCGTGCAGAGGCTGCTGGACATGGGCCTCCTGGACGATTCGGACATAGGCAATTCCTATCTCTCATGGACCCGGAGGCAGAGCACTCGCCGCGTCGGGTTCTGCAGCACCGTTTTCAGGGTTGTCGGCATCTCATCGAGATTGGACATGCCCGACGTCCCCGAGAGCGCCAGGGACTACGTGGTCTACCACGAATGCCTCCATCTCCGCCAGGGCTACCGTCCCGGCGAGAGGGCGCATGACAGCCTGTTCAGGCAGTGGGAGAGGGCCTATCCCGGATGGTCGGAAGCGGAACAGGTCCTGCGCAAACTATCTCTATCGACGGATGCATCGTCCGCCCATGAGCGAAGAGAGGAACATCGTCATCGACGCCCCCGACGGGGAGCACGAGTGCACTTTCTCAGAAGTGAAGGAGATGGCCGACAACGGCCATCCGGCGGCCATGCTCGCCGTTGCCCTCTGCTATCTGGAAGGGCACGGCGTGGAGGAGGACCTCGATCTCGGATACGCCTATCTGGAGAAGGCCGTCGACGCCGGGGACCCGGAGGCCAAGTGCATGATGGTCGACCTGTTCCTCAAGGGAGACTACATCGGCATCGACACCGGCACCGCCGTCAGGTACGCCATCGAGGCTAGCAAGGCAGGGGTCCCCGAAGCACACGTGTTCGCAGGGCTGGCCTACATGGACGGGGTCAGCGTGCCGCAGGACTATGCGGAAGCGGCCAGGCTCTTCAGGCTCGCGGCCAACCGCGGGGACAACGAGGCCAGGGCTTCGCTTGCATACATGGTCCAGAACGGGCTCGGCATGGAGAAGGACGAGGCCAAGGCGTTCAAGATGTTCCGCACGGCCGCCAACGGAGACAACCTCAACGCCATCTTCCAGACCGGGGTGTGCTGCGAGTACGGGACCGGCACGCCGATCGATATGGAAGCCGCGAAGGGCTGGTATTCCAAGGGCTCGGACCTCGGCGACGCGGAATGCCGCTACCGCCTGGGGCTGCTGATGATCGTCGACGACGGCACCGATGACAAGGACGGGTTCGAGAAGATCCTGTCCGCGGCGCTCGAAGGATGCACAGAGGCGGCTTACGCCACAGGACGCTGCTATCTCAGGGGGATCGGGACGGATGCCGATGCCTCGGAGGCCAGGAAATGGCTGAGGCTCGCTGCTGATGCGGGTCTGAAGGATGCTCAGGACGACCTCTATTCCATCGGGTCAGAGGATTAACCGACTTGGAATGATTGCGCCCATGTGCGACATGATGTGCGACATGTACGACATGATGTGCGCCAACCGTTGGTTACATAAGAGCCATGTTCACCAGCAGATTTCGAGTGTAACGACTCAAAATCGAAACTTTTTCCTTCTTTTCCAGCTCTGATGTGCGACATGTACGACATGATGTGCGACATGTACGACATGATGTGCGACATGTACGACATGTCAAACAAGAAGGAAAATTCATGATGATAGATGGAAGATCACAGTCTTGCCTTCCTTCTCTTTAACAAGAATGCCTGTTTCGATCAACGTTCCGGCCAATCTCTGAATCTGGCGAGTGCTAAGACCTGTTCCCTGAGATATATCCTTGTAGGTACCGCACTTGTTAGCACGAAGATAGTCGATGATGATGTTTTCCTTATCCACATCATTCCGAACCACTACAGGCTTTCCGAACATCTCATTCTTGAATGAAACGCTAAAACCGGAATCTGATTCGAAAACAGGCTCAAACTCCTGACGACCCTCGAACTGAGACATGATAGCTCCAATTCCACGACCGAAAGATTCTATCAGTCCCGCACGATAGAACGCATTGGCTATTAGAGGATTGCGCGGAAGAGATTTGTGCTGTCCCATCAGCTTGTCTAAAGTCCATCCAATGGGGAGACCGCCTTCGTTGTATATCGTCAACCCCTCTTTCGTCACCTTGACTTGGATTGGGATGTGGGAAGAATACTCATTATGTACGATGGCATTCATCACGGCTTCTCTGATTGCAGGCTCGGGATACGGAGATTTTTCGATACGGACTATGCCGTCGTAACTGATCGGTTTGACCATATACTTGGTCATAAGCAGATCGACGGCCCGATTCGCAGTGAATATGAGCGGTCCGCAGAAATCATCCTGATACAGAAGCTCTGATCCTTCAAACATCCCTATCTTCAAAGATACAGGACCCAGAATCTTGCCTGGAGACGGATGGAAAAGGAGGATGGCAGCACGCGTCAGCATCCCATCCTTGACCAGATCGAGCTTTTCGAGAAGGTCAACAACATCGAGCTCAGAATCTTCTGGAGATAGTCTCCCGACCTTCCTGCCGAGATTCTTGAATTCTTGGATAGCTTCTGGGCTGAGATGCGACACAGAAACATTAGGGACAGGAGCATCGGTCCATGAATGACCAGCATGCTCAATCATCTGAATCTCAAGTTCACGACCGGACATCATTTGAGTTGTGCTGCCGGAACGGACATAGAACTTTCCGTCGAGATTGATCATCGTGGGAGATTTCTGGACAAGGATTGTGATGGTGTATGGGGGGTCAACAGTATCCAATCTCACGAACGGAATGATCCCCAATTTGCTACGAATCTTGTCAGGCAACTGTTTCAGAAGTGCTTTGGGATTATCGATGCCAACTATACGGCCGTTGTCATCGACACCTATGGTGAGAGTGCCACCTTCGGTGTTGGCGAATGCACAGATTGTCTTGAGATACTCGTCTTTCCAACTCTCCTTCCATTCCGTGTTTTGACTCTCCATTGGTCCCATGAGGAATGGAATGCTCGGATTGTTGATAATACATATCTCCGCAAAGGCAGGATGATAGGAGGATGATTGACACCTGCATATTCGCCTGGACTATGCAAGGTTCCTTTAACCCGTAGCCGATTCTCACCCGATCGCAATGACCAGCACAGAAGCTCTCACACAGGCCGCCGAAGGCGGAGATGCCGATGCACAGTACCAGCTCGGGCTCATCCACATCTACGGCGGCGACGTCCCGAAGGACCCCGTGAAGGCCTTCGGATGGTTCTCCAAGGCCGCTGAGCAGGGCCACACCCCCGCCAAGAGGGAGCTCGGGATACTGCTCTCGTCCGGAGAGGGCTGCGAGCCCGACCCCGCCCGCGGAGCTTCCCTGCTGCAGGAGGCCTCGGACGACCTCGATCCCGGGGCGATGTACCACCTGGCGCTCATGCTCGAGAAGGGCATCGGGACCGAGAAGGACCTCCAGAAGTGCATGAGGCTCCTGGCCTACGCCGCATCCATGGGATATCCCGGCGCGGACGTGGACGCGGAGAGGGTCGACAACATGCTCACCGAGGAGCGCAACAGGAAGCTGAGGGCCAGGCCCATACTGAAGCTCCAGCTCTCCGACGCAGATGTGGAAGCCGCATGCTGCAAGCCCATGCTGGACGATCTTCTCGCACAGAGGATAATCTTCACCGAGACCATGAAGGGCCCCGCCCTGCTGGGAGAGGACAAGGACGGCATGGACACCGTCTTCTTCAAGTGCCCTTACTGCGGGAAGGACATCCAGATAATCCCAAGGGACACGAAGTTCTGAATCATTCCGGGGCATCGTCGCTTGCCAGGTCCGTGGCGAACCTGAGCAGCGCCTTGCCCCTCTTCTCGTTCTTGGGGAGCCCCTCCCCGTTGATGTACATCATCCCGAGGGTGTAGATCGCTTCCTCGTTCCAGTTCATGGCCGAGCGCATTATCAGGTTGGCGGCCCTGAACAGGTCCTTCTCCACGCCTATGCCGCGGTAGTACATCATGCCGAGATGGTACTGGGCGATGTCGTTGTCCTTCTCCGCCGCGCCGGCCAGCATCCTGGCGGCCAGCTGAGGGTTTACAGGGACGCCGTCGCCCGTCAGATGGCGGATGCCCATCGACAGGAGGGCATGGGCGTCGCCGCGGGAGGCCGCTTCGGCGTAGTACCTCAGGGCGGCCTCGTCGTCCTTCTCGATGCCGTCGCCGACCTCGTACATCCTGCCGAGGTTGTACATCGCATCGAGGTTCCCTCCGGCCGCAGCTTTGGTGAACAGGTCGAAGGCCTCCTTCTTGTCGAGCCTGACGCCCCATCCGTTGAAGTACAGTATCCCCAGATTGCACTGGGCGCTGGCGTGGCCGTGGGACGCGGCGAGATGGTACCACTTGGCGGCCTCCATCTTGTTGACCTTGACGCCTTCCCCTTTGTCGCACATGTAGCCGAGGCCGTACTGCGCTTCGACGCAGCCCTTGTCGGCGGCCTGGCGGTACCACTTGATGGCGGCGACCTTGTCGGTCTTGACCCCGATCCCGGTGCAGAGGAAGTAGCCGTAGGTGTACTCCGAATCGGCGTAGCCCATCTCAGCGGACCTCTGTATGAGGTCCACGGCCTTGGGCACGTCCTGCAGGACGCCGTCGCCTTGGAAATAGCTCTTCCCCAGAAGGTACATCGCCTCGGGGTCGTTCCGTTCGCTACGGGACTCTAGCTCCAGGATAGAAGGTCCCTGCTCGTCCATGCGACGGTAATCGTTCAGTCCCGATTTAATGGTTGCCAACTCACCGTTTTGTTACCTAGCACCTTCCCGCCATTTCGAAAGACATCCATGCTGGACGTGCCAACCATATTATCCACGCAGGACCATCCAGACATCATGGACGAAGAATACACCCTGGACCAGGCAGTGGCCCTCCTCACCGACACCATCGCGAGGAAGCGCTCCGAGATCGCCGATCTGGAGAAAAAGAAGAAGAGGCTCAAGAAGGAGTCGAGCATCCAGCAGATGCAGGACCTCATCGACTACCTCGAGGCCGACCTCACAGCGTACATCACCGTCGTCGCCGACATGAAGGAGGACGACTCCATGCTGGAGGGCCTGGACCTGGAGAACGACAAGGTGGTCGAGTGCCCCGAGCTGTACGACAAGTACATCTCCGAGCTCAACGCCGACGACCTGGAGAACGAGCTGGAGGCCGACGCGATCCGCGCCGACTACTGCGACGCCATCGTGGAGGACCTGTGCATAGACATCGGAAGGGCCGCGCTCAAGAGCAAGAAGATGATCAAGACCATCCTGGAGGACCCCTACACCCTGGAGGCCCTGGGAGAGCTGATCTTCTACGACGACTATCTGTACGATTCCTACCAGACGATCATGGCCCAGAAGAAGGCCAAGAAAAAGAAGAAGAAGGCCTGAAGATGCCGGGCAGCAAATACGACCGCGAGCTCAGGTTCATAGCGACGGAGTCCGCCAGGCTCAGCATGCTCCTCAGGCAGCTGAGGGACGTCATGCCCGCAGATCCCGCCGAAGCCCAGGCCAAAGCGGAGCAGGTCATGGAGATGGAGGACAGGCTGGGACAGCTGCTGGCCAGGAAGAAGGAGATCGAGGACTCGTTCATCGCCGTGGGGATGCAGGTCCCCAACGTGACCAACGACCTGAACACCAACATCCAGAACTACCGCCCCTTCATGGAGGACTCCGACGACGACGGCCGTCCCGCCGTGAAGCCCTCCGCATCCAAGGAGGAGCTCACCGCCGAGGTGGAGTCGATCATGAGCGAGCTCATGCAGATCGAGATCAAGATGCTGAAGGCCGACATGGACGGCGACGACGGCGAGAAGCAGAAGCTGTCGATGATGGCCTCGTCGCTGAAGGCCCGCCGCGACTCCCTCGTGGAGGAGATCAGGGCCATCAACACCGCTCCCGAAGAGCCGGAGCCCGCTCCTTCCCCCGATGCGGCCTACGAGGAGCGCTTCAAGGCCCTTGAAGCGGACTACCGCGGCCTGAGGGCCCAGGTCTCCGACATAAGGAACGACCTGTCCGACATCAAGGAGCTGCTCAGGAACCTCGTTCCCGAGAGGCCCGAGGAGTGATCACGTTTCCCTCCGGCACCGCCCGGAGCAAACCGCTTATCAGCTCATCGTCCTTCGACAGCCAGAAATCCCTGTCGCAGGCGATGAGCAGCATCTTCTTCGCTCTCGATACGGCTGTGTTGATCACCTTTATCCCGATGTCCGTCGACGAGCTGGTGAAACGGAAAGGCACGTCCCTGGACTCCACGCCGTTGTCCGCCACGCTGAATATCACCGTGTCCCATTCGCGGCCCTGGGAGCCGTGCACCGTCATCACGGAGTCCCTGTACCTGCGGCCGAGGACCCTCTTCAGAAGGCGCAGCTGCACAGTGTAAGGAGTCAGCACCACGACCTTGTCCGGGTCCAAGGGGTTCTGCTTCAGGTAGTCCCTTATCGCATATGCTTCCCCCCTGTTCTCCCGCCCGTTGCGCTCGGTGCAGGTGGCGTCTATGCATCCGATGTCCAGGTCGCTTCCGGAGACACCGGTTATCCCGTTCCTGTACACGTAGCGGTCGAGGATCGAGGCGAGGTTGGATCCGAACCTGTGGGATTCGGTCAGGTCCGCGCGCCTTGTTAGGATGAGCTCTGGAGGGAGGCTGCCGAGAAACGATGCCCTCACGGATCCCGGGCCCGCATCGACCAGCTGCTCGCAGTAGAGGGCGGACATGTTCCAAAGGTAGGCGTCCTTCAGACTGCCGTTCTTGAGGGCTGCGTCCTCCAGCAGCTGGGAGTCCAGCACCGAGACGGGAGGGAGCTGCATATGGTCTCCCAGGAATGTCACGGGCACGCCGTTCGTGAACAGCGAAGCAGCCTGGAGCAGCCCGCAGTAGCCGGCCTCGTCCAGGAAGATGCGGTCCACGTCGAGCTCCATGCGCTTGTCCTCTTCCGACCCCCTGGGACGGAACCTGGCGATGAACTGCTGCGGCGTGGAAGCGATTATCGTCGCATCCCCAATCCTCGCCTCGACGGACCTCTTCCTGAACCCTTCCGCGTCCAGCTCGAACTGCAGCATCGCACCCATAAGGTCCGCATCGGACCAGGAATCGAACTCCTCTATCTCCGATGCGGGGCGGTCGCGGCCGTACAGGGCGTCCACTATCCCGTGCATCACATCGCGGATGTCCTTCGAATCGGCTTCCGAGACAAGGTCCCTGGATCCCGGGAACGCCGCGAACATCTCCTTCAGCTCGCCGAACCTGTCGGCTATCCTCCGATGGTCCCTCAGCATCACCCTTCCGGATGAGTCCGCTTTCAGACCATCGATGTCCCTCTGCAGCTCCAGGACCTCGGACTCCAGCTCGTCGCAGCACCTCTCCAGCATGACCTCCATGAGATTGTCGGCGGATTCCAGGCACTGCTGCATCCTCCTGTCCGCCTGGGAATCCTCGCACATGCCCGGATGCTCCTTCAGGAACTCCTTGGTGGGGACTCCCAGCCTGATGATCCCATCCAATATCGAGGAATCGTCTGAGAACGACTTGATTATCCCTCTCAGCACCTGCTCCACGGAGTTGTTGGTGGGGGCGAACACCGCCACCTTCTGGCCGGCTTCAAGGCAGGCGCGGATGCAGGTGGCAAGGACGAACTGCGTCTTCCCGGTGCCCGGAGCGCCCCAGACATAGGACAGCCTGCTGCGCAGGACGGTGTCGACAGCCTCTCTCTGATTGGCTGTCGGAGAGGATCCCGCAGGGAACGAGGGCTCGGCGAAGACCGGATCGACGATCGGGAGCGTCAGCATCTTCCCGTACCTGCGGTAGAAGTCCCTCAGAGCGATGATCAGGAACTTCATATCGGACACGAGGCGGATCTTGACGGAAGGGTCGGCCATCCTCTCCAGCACTTCCGATCCCGGCCTGACCACGATGGTCTTGGACACCTCGTCGTACCTGGTGAACCCCGCAGCGTCCTCTTTGATCCAGAGGGAATCCACAAGGAGCGAGAGGTTCGAAGAGTCCCCCAGGGCGGAATCGAGCTTGAGGACCGCATAGTTGCCGGACACGGTGCAGCCGGACACCTCCGTCACCGACACCCCCAGAGGCGGGTCGGTGGCGTACTGCATGAACTCAAGGTAGTCGTAGACGGCGTCCGCGGAGCTCGCGACGGTCTCGGCGATGTCTTCGGGCTTCATGCCCGGTTCAAGATAGCTTCAGGCACTTAAAGCGAGCGTGCTGGATTAAGCTCGGTAGTTCCGAGATCAGCGGTAGAAGCTGGACCAGTTGTCGTCCAGGTTCTCCTCGGAGAACTTCGGGGCCTCGCGGGCGAACGCCTCCCAGTCCACGGGCTCCCTGGACAGGAGGACGAACGAGTTGTGCTTCCCGTCGAACTTGATGGAGTCCTCCGCGACCGTGATCTTCACGTCGAACAGCACGTGGAAGTCCAGGTCCTTGTAGTCCCCGTCGGGGTCCTCGATGGTGCGGTCCCTGCGGACGCTGTTCATCTTGATGATCTTCTTGAAGAGCTTCCCGTGGTTGACCTTGGTGATCCTGTCGAGGAAGTACCCGTTGCCCAGGTTCAGAGACCAGAAGTCGAGGGTGTCGGCCTGCTCGGGATCCACGGCGACGTGCTCCCAGCCCGTGTAGTCATCCTTCTTGGTACCGGCATACAACTTGTATTGGGTCTCCTTAGAAATCATACTCTCGCCTTCTATGACCGCATAATGGCGCGGATGTATTTGACTGATTCCCCGCCCCGGGCGGAGGCGATGGCATATGCCCCCATGCATCCGTTCCTCCGCGCTAATCCCGATGGTTCTCATATACATGGAGCAGGATGCAGGTCCATGTTCGCAGAAGCGTGCCGCAGAGCATCGGAATTCACCAGACCAGTGGTCATATCCACCCGCCATCAGAGCGGAGACGTCAGGACCGAATGCGGCACGTTCACCATCATCAACAGGGACGGATGGTTCGTCACCGCCGGCCACCTGTACGATTCCATGGTCAAGTACCAGGGCGACCAGAACAAGATCGCCGAGATCAACAGCCTGAACGAGAACAGGGTGGACGAGCCCGGAGCGCCTTCGGGGAAGATCAAGCTGGACCCCGAGTTCATCACCAACCATTCGATGTGGTGGGGATGGGACGGGACCCGCGTGGAAGAGGTGTTCGTGAACAGGCAGGTGGACATCGCCGTGGGGAAGCTGGCCGGCTTCAACCCCTCGTGGGTGTCGGAGTACCCTGTCCTGAAGGACCCGGAGTCGCTGCGCCCCGGGACCAGCGTCTGCCGCATGGGGTTCCCGTTCGTCGGCATAAAATCGTCGTTCGACGAGTCCAAGGGGGTCTTCAGGATCCCGTCCATCCCTTCCAAGGAGGTCGTTTTCCCCAACGACGGGATGCACACGCGCACAGTGAACCAGGGCCGCACGGCCGACGGGAAGTTCGAGTGCCTCTACGTGGAGACTTCGACACCGGGCCTGAAAGGGCAGTCCGGAGGGCCCATCTTCGACAGGGACGGCCATCTCTACGCCATACAGGTGCAGACCCGCCACATCCCCCTGGACCTCCATCCCACCGCCGTGTACGACGGGCAGACAATGGTGGAGAACCAGTTCATGAACGTCGGGCTCGGCGTTCACATCAAGACGGTGAGGGCCGTCCTCGACGACCGCGGCGTGAGGTACGACGCGGAAGGCGACGAGGACGGGTTCAGGATCACCGGGTGAGGATCACTCCACGGACCTGCCCATCTCGTAGGCCCGGTCCATGTAGGCGGTCCCGACGACCTCTCCCTTGCGCGTTATCCCGGCGGCCTTGATCGAGCCGCATTCCTCTGCATCGGGGAGGCAGTCCCTGGTGAACCCGCGGAAGCACTCCAGCGTCAGGTCGAGCATGTGGTCGTTCGGATCCGAAGCGGCTGTGATGAAGTAGACCCTCTTGCCGGTCATGTCCGCGTAGAACGGGACGCACCTGTCTATCAGGGCCTTCATCTGGGCATCGACGGTGTAGAAGTAGACCGGCGAGGAGAACACGATTACGTCGGACTCCAGCATGAGCTTGCCGATCTCATCCATGTCATCTCTGATTACGCACCTGCTGGAGCCGATGCACTTCTCGCATCCGGTGCAGAACCCTATGCGCTTCTCGGCCACGCGGACCTTCACGACATTGTTGCCCGCATCCTTCGCGCCTTCTGCGAACCTTTCGCAGAGGAGGTCGGTGTTCCCGTTCTTGCGCGGAGAGGATGACAGTATGAGCACCTTGGAGCACATGGGATGCGAATCGGGAAGCTCGGCTAAGAGCTTTTGGCAGGGTTTGTCGGGCTTCCGATTAGCTGTTCTCTCGATTCTCAGACGGATGCAGGTCATCGTAAGGATCATTCTGAGATCTCTTGATGAGGGTCTTTCGACGCTTTTCTTCTTTAATCGACATAAAATTCCGTCGAGCTTGATGACTAGAAAATTTTTGCTTAACTAGTGCCGCATCGGGCTGGCTGCCAGTGGAACTATCGTCGTTATCTTTATAACCTGATACCACGCACCTGTTTCCGATGTCCTGCATAACCGTGTTGCTGAGGCTACGCCCCGACAAGAAGCAGCAGCGCAGGCTATGCGAGATCCTTGACATCTGCAGGGAAACATGGAACCGCATCATGCACGAAGCGATCGAGACCTATCTGACAGAGAACAGGATCCCTTCGGTGTACGACCTGAACGCGCTTCTGCCTCCGATGAAGGAGGAGCATCCCGAGATGTGGAACGTCCATTCTCTGGCCCTGCAGAACATATCCGCACGGGTTAACGCCTCCCTTTCATACTCAATCAAGGCGAAGAGGAAAGATGGCAAGACAGTCCTCCCGAAGATGCGCGCTCCGAACAGGTACCGTTCCTTCGAGTTCCCCTCGACGATATGCTTCTCCATGGAGGACGGCAAGCTGTTCCTCGGGAAGATGAAGAAGGATGTCGGCGGGATACGCTACAGGTGCAACCAGAAGATCCAGGGGGATGTCAAGACCTGTGTGATCATTAAGAAGAAGAGCCACTGGTACGCCCGCATCACCTGCGAGATACTGGACCGCGGGACGGACTGGTTCGGCAAGGACAGGCCGGATGTCGGCATCGACCTCGGCCTCATCAACAGGATCACCCTCTCCGACGGCACCGTCTACAAGCACGAACGGTACGAGGGCATCTGGAAGGAGATCAAGAAGATACAGCGGAAGATGTCCGAGCTGGAACCGGGAACGGCAAGATATGAAAAACTTGCCCGCAGGCTCCGCAACAGGCATCAGCGCA